>NZ_JBHXTM010000139.1:0-1185 GCF_042677325.1 Streptomyces sp. NPDC127117 | reverse complement strand
GGAACGGACTGCTGGCGGAGCTGTGGGAAGCCGAGGTCACGGCCCGGTGAGCACCCTTCTGGCACGGGGCGGTGCCCGGCTGTGGTCACTGCTGCCCTCGCGTGCCGATCCGGCGGCGACGGGCCGTGATCCGCGCCGCGACCCGCCGGCCGGGCTGACGGTGGCGATCGTGGCGCTGCCGCTCGCGCTGGGCTTCGGGGTCTCCTCCGGCCTGGGTGACGGGGCCGGGCCGGCCACCCCCGTGGGCTCCGGCGGGACCGCTCCCGGCACCGACCGGCCCGGCCCCGTCACCCACGACACCCTCGTCGGCGTCCACCCGGAGGCGAAGTGAGCACCGGACTCGAAGCCCTCCCGTACCGGCATGTGCTGACCTTGCCCGCCATGGGGGCGGCCGTTCGCATCGCCCGTGAGACCACCGAACAGGTCCTGGCGGAATGGGGGGTCGGCCGCCGTCACCCCTGCGTGGATCCGGCGTTGCTGATGGTCGCGGAGCTGGTCACCAACAGCGTCCGGCACGCCGCGGAACTCTCCCCGAGCCTGACGGTCGTCTTCGCGGGCGGCCCGGACACCTTCGCGTTCGCCGTCCACGACCGTCACCCCCACCAGCCCGCCCTGCACGCCGCGTTCACCGGCTCCGGCTCCGGCTCCGGAGGGCTGGCGACCGTCGTCGAGCTCACCCTCCAGCTCGGCGGCAGCGCCGTCGTCCGCGCGGACGCGGACGGGCGCGGCAAGAGCATCTGGATCACCCTGCCGCTGTAGCGGCTCGTTCCACGGCAGTGGTGCGGCAACCGGACGACCCGAGCAGCAAGGAAAGATCGATGAGCGACATCGTGGTGAAGGACAGCAACGGCACCGCCCTGGCGGACGGTGACTCCGTCACGCTGACCAAGGACCTGAAGGTCAAGGGGACGTCCGAGACCCTCAAGCGCGGCACCTTGGTGAAGAACATCCGCCTCACCGGACGGGCCGGCGAGGTCGAGTGCAACACCAGGAAGGTCAAGGGGCTGGTCCTGAAGACCCAGTTCCTGAAGAAGGCCTGACCCGGCGCGGTGCCCGCTGCGTGATCATCGGCCCCGTTCCCTGCTCAGGGGCCGGGGCCGGGCGCGTCGTGGATTGCGCCGCCGGGGCCGGGTCACCGCCTGGTCCGGGCATCGGCGGTGTGCAGCTCGGCCAGCAGGCCCTGCT
>NZ_JBHXTM010000138.1:0-1203 GCF_042677325.1 Streptomyces sp. NPDC127117 | reverse complement strand
GGTTGAGCCAGTGGCGTTGGTGTTGGAAGGGGTAGGTGGGGAGTTCGGTGTGTGGGGTGTGGGGGTGGGTGTGGGTGTGTGGGGTGTGGGGTTGGGGTGGGGTGGGGTTGGTGCCGTTGAGGTAGGTGTGGGCGATGGTGGTGGCGAGGGTGGTGTGGTGGGGTGTGGTGCGGTGGAGGGTGGGGTGGCCTTGGGTGAGGGTGGTGAGGGTGGGGTGGGGTCCGAGTTCGATGGTGAGGTGGTTTTGGAGGGTGGTGGCGGCGGTGGCGAAGTCGACGGTGGAGCGGATCTGGTTGGTCCAGTAGTGGGGTGTGGTGGGGTCGCCGGGGGTGGTGGTGATGATGGGGGTGGTGGGCTGGTGGTAGGTGAGGGTTTCGGCGATGGCGTGGAAGGCGGGGAGGGCGGGTTCCATGAGGGGGGAGTGGAAGGCGTGGCTGACGTGGAGGCGTTGGGTGTGGGTGAAGTGTTGTGCGGTGGCGTGGGTTTCGTGTTCGGTGCCTGAGATGACGAGGGCGTCGGGGGCGTTGATCGCGGCGATGGTGACGCCGGGGGTGAGGTGGGGGGTGACGTCGTCGGGGGTGGCGCGGATGGAGATCATGGTGCCGCCGGGGGGGAGGTTCTGCATGAGGCGGGCGCGTGTGCTGACGAGGGTGCAGGCGTCTTCGAGGGTGAGGATGCCGGCGATGTGGGCGGCGGCGAGTTCGCCGATGGAGTGTCCGCAGACGATGTCGGGGGTGATGCCGCGGTGTTCGAGGAGGCGGTGGAGGGCGACTTCGAGGGCGAAGAGGGCGGGTTGTGCGTTGCCGGTGGGTTCGAGGTCGTCGGTGAAGATGGTGTCGCCGAGGTGGGTGTTGATCTCGTCGATGGCGGCGGCGAAGACGGGTTCACACCGGTAGAGGTCGTGTCCCATGCCGGGGTGCTGGGAGCCCTGTCCGGTGAACAGGAACGCGGTCTTCCTGCCGGGGGTGGCGCCGGTGTTGGTGGTGGTGAGGAGTTTGCCGTCGATGAGTGCGCCGCGGTGTTCGAAGTCCTGCCGGGTGGCCAGGGTTGCGGCGACATCGGCCGGATCGGCGGTCACGGTGCGCAGCGCGTCGGCGTAGTCGTGCAGGGCCTGCTCGGTCCGTGCGGAGAACAGCCACGGAGCGATGGCCACCGGCTCCACAGCCACAGCCACAGCCGTTTCCGCTGCCGCTGCCGCTGCCG
>NZ_JBHXTM010000137.1:0-1227 GCF_042677325.1 Streptomyces sp. NPDC127117 | reverse complement strand
ACCAGCGACGCGGAGCACGCCGTGTCCACCGTCACCGCCGGCCCCTCAAGACCGAACGTGTACGAGATCCGACCCGACACCACACTCGCCGCATTGCCGGTGCCGACATGTCCCTCGGCGCTGTCCGGGGACGCGAGCAGCAGACCCGTGTAGTCCTGGCCGTTCGTGCCGGTGAACACACCGGTACGGCTGCCACGGACCGACGCCGGGTCGATCCCGGACCGCTCGAACACCTCCCACGAGGTCTCAAGCAGCAGTCGCTGCTGGGGATCCATAGCCAGGGCCTCGCGCGGCGAGATCCCGAAGAAGACCGGGTCGAATTCCCCGGCATCGTGCAGGAATCCGCCCTGGTCGACGTACGAAGCCGCTTCCCGCTCGCGGGACGGGTCGTAGAGCCGCTCCAGGTCCCAGCCACGGTCCACCGGGAATCCGGAGACCGCGTCCGCCCCGGACACCAGCAGTTCCCACAGGTCCTCCGGCGACCGCACGCCGCCCGGGTAGCGGCAGCTCATCCCGACGATCGCGATGGGGTCGTCCCCGTCGACGGAGCCGCCCGTGGCTGCCGGAACACTCGCGGCCCGTGCCTGGGAGCCCAGCAGTTCGTCCCGTACGTGCTCGGCCAGAACGGACGGGCTCGGGTAGTCGAAGACGAGGGTCGCGGGCAGCGAGAGCCCCGTCTCGCCCGCCAGTGCGTTGCGGAACTCCACCGCCGTGAGCGAGTCGAAGCCCAGCTCCCGGAAGGTCGCCGTCTCACCGATGGCACCGGCACCGTTGTGCCCCAGCACCACCGCGGCCTGCGCCCGGACGACCCCCAGCAGCAGTCGCAGCTGTTCGGCCCCGGTCAGGCCGGTCAGCCGACCACGCAGCGCCGATTCGGCACCCGCCGACTCCGTAGCGGCGGCCGTCTCGGCGAGCCGCTGGTTCTCGGGCAGGTCACCCAGCAGCGGGCTGGGCCGCAGTGCGGTGAAGGGCGGTACGAAGCGCGCCCAGTCCACGTCCGCGACGGCCACACATGTCTCGTCCAGCGCCAGCGCCTGGCCGATTGCCGTCACGGCCGCATCCGGGGCCATGGCCGGCAGACCACGTCGGCTCAGCTCCGCCGCCATCTCGTCGTCCGCCATGCCGCCTTCGGCCCAGGGGCCCCAGGCGATCGAGGTGGCGACCCGGCCACGGGCCCGGCGCTCCTGGGCCAGGGCGTCGAGGTAGGCGTTGGCGGCGGCGTAACCC
>NZ_JBHXTM010000136.1:0-1231 GCF_042677325.1 Streptomyces sp. NPDC127117 | reverse complement strand
TGTTGGCGGAGGCGCGGGAGTGGCCGGAGGTGGGTGGTCGTCCGCGTCGGGCGGGTGTGTCGTCGTTCGGGATCAGCGGTACGAACGCGCATGTGATCCTGGAGCAGGCGCAGGAGGAGCCTGTTGAAGCGCCGGTTGCCGGGGTTGCTCTGCCGGTGGTGCCGTGGGTGCTTTCCGCGAAGTCGGAGGAGGCGTTGGCCGGTCAGGCGGAGCGGCTGCTCGGCCTGGTGGACGGTGTCTCCCCGCTGGACGTCGGCTGGTCGCTGGTGTCTTCGCGCAGCGTCTTCGAGCACCGTGCGGTGGTGGTGGGTGAGGACCGTGAGGCGTTGCTGCGGGCGCTCGCCGAGGGGCGGTCGGCGCCGGGTGTGGTGCGGGGTGTCGCAGGCGCCGGTCGTTCGGCGTTCCTGTTCTCGGGTCAGGGTTCGCAGCGGGCCGGGATGGGCCAGGAGCTGTACGAGGCGTACCCGGTCTTCGCGGATGCGTTCGATGCGGTGTGCGCGGAGCTTGACCGGCATCTCGATCGGCCGGTCAGGGATGTGGTGTTCGGTGGGTCGGAGCTGATCGACCAGACCGTGTACACGCAGGCCGGGCTGTTCGCGGTCGAGGTGGCGCTGTTCCGGCTGCTGGAGCACTGGGGGGTGACCCCGGACTTCCTGCTGGGGCACTCGATCGGTGAGCTGGCTGCCGCGCACGTCGCGGGCGTCTGGTCCCTGGAGGACGCGGCGGCGTTGGTCGCCGCCCGGGGCCGTCTGATGCAGGCCCTGCCCACCGGCGGAGCCATGATCGCCATCCAGGCCACCGAGGCAGAAGTCCTGCCGCTGCTCACCGACGGTGTCTCCATCGCAGCCCTGAACGGCCCGGACTCCGTGGTGATATCGGGCGACGAGGATGCCGTACTCGCCATCGCGTCCGGCTTCGGGAAGACGAAGCGGCTCCGCGTCAGCCACGCCTTCCACTCACCGCGCATGGAACCCATGCTGACCGAGTTCAAGGCAGTGGCGGAGAACCTGACGTACCAGGCTCCGAGGCTACCGATCGTCTCCAACCTGACCGGTGAGATTGCCGGTGAGGAGCTGCTGACGGCCGACTACTGGGTGGACCACGTCCGCCAGGCTGTTCGCTTCCTCGACGGCGTCCGCCACCTCGAAGCACAGGGCGTCACCACCTACCTCGAACTCGGCCCCGGCGGAGTCCTCTCCGCGATGGGCCAGTCCTGCGTCACCGAGGACGC
>NZ_JBHXTM010000135.1:0-1460 GCF_042677325.1 Streptomyces sp. NPDC127117 | reverse complement strand
TCCACTCCAGCACCGAGACCGGCACCTGGACCCTGCACGCCACAGGCACCGTCTCCACCACACCCACCACCCCCACCACACCCGCCACGTCTCTCACCGAGTGGCCACCGCGCGACGCCGTGGCCGTCGAGACCGACGGCCTGTACGAGAACATGGCCACCGCAGGATTCGGCTACGGCCCCGTCTTCCAAGGCCTCCGAGCCGTATGGCGACGCGGGGACGAAGTGTTCGCCGAAGTCGCACTCGACCCCGACCACTGGGACGAAGCAAGCCGCTTCGGCCTGCACCCCGCACTCCTCGACGCCACCCTCCACGCCATCGCAGCCGGCGGCGGCCCCACCGGACTCGACGGCCCCGGCCTCCCCTTCGCCTGGACCGGCGTCCACCTCACCGCAATCGGCTCCCCCGTCCTGCGCGTCCGGATCACCCACAGCCAGAACGCCACCGTCACCCTCGACCTCACCGACGGCACCGGAACCCCCGTCGGACACATCGACACCCTCACCCTCCGCCCCGTCACCGCCGAACAAATCGACGGAGCAACCCCCCACACCCACACCGAATCACTCTTCCAACTCGAATGGGTACCCGCCCCGGCCGCCCCGGCCACCGACCAGTCCATCGACTTCGACCTCCTCGAAGTCCCGGACTCCGACAGCGACACCGACCGGATCACCGACATCCACACCCGTGTCGCCGACACCCTCGCCCGCCTCCAGACCTGGCTCCGCGAGGACCACCCCGACACCACCCGCCTCATCGTCCTCACCCACGGCGCCACCACCGCCGGCAACACCCCCATCACCGACCTCGCCGCCGCCACCACCTGGGGCCTCACCCGCTCCGCCCAAGCCGAACACCCCGACCGCATCATCCTCATCGACACCCCCACCAACACACCCACCCCCGACCACCACACCCTCACCACCCTCACCAACCTCCAAGAACCCCAAATAGCCCTCCGCACCAACACCACCCTCATCCCCCGCCTCACCCGCACCCCCACCCCCACACAAACCACCCAACCCCTCGCAGACGCCACCAACGGCACCATCCTCATCACCGGAGCAGGCGGCGCCCTCGGCACCCTCATCGCCCGCCACCTCGCCCACACCCACAACGCCCGCAACCTCGTACTCGCCACCCGCCGCCCCAACGGCGGACCCAACGGCCACCAACTCACCACCGAACTCCACAACCTCGGCACCACCGCCCGCTGGGCCACCTGCGACGCCACCGACCACAACGCCCTCGCCACCCTCATCAACGACATCACCACACAGAACGGCAACCTCACCGGCATCATCCACGCCGCAGGCACCCTCGACGACGCCACCCTCGAAACACTCACCCCCCAACAACTCACCACCGTCCTACGCCCCAAAGTCGACGCCGCCTGGCACCTCCACCAACTCACCACCCACCTCAACCTCTCCTTCTTCACCCTCTTCTCCTCCGCC
>NZ_JBHXTM010000134.1:0-1519 GCF_042677325.1 Streptomyces sp. NPDC127117 | reverse complement strand
AACACAGTGGACGCGAGCAACTGAGGACAAGCCCTCGGCCTATTAGTACCAGTCAGCTCCACCCGTTACCGGGCTTCCACATCTGGCCTATCAACCCAGTCGTCTACTGGGAGCCTTAACCAATCAAGTTGGTGGGAATACTCATCTCGAAGCAGGCTTCCCGCTTAGATGCTTTCAGCGGTTATCCTTTCCGAACGTAGCCAACCAGCCATGCCCTTGGCAGAACAACTGGCACACCAGAGGTTCGTCCGTCCCGGTCCTCTCGTACTAGGGACAGCCCTTCTCAATATTCCTACGCGCACAGCGGATAGGGACCGAACTGTCTCACGACGTTCTAAACCCAGCTCGCGTACCGCTTTAATGGGCGAACAGCCCAACCCTTGGGACCGACTCCAGCCCCAGGATGCGACGAGCCGACATCGAGGTGCCAAACCATCCCGTCGATATGGACTCTTGGGGAAGATCAGCCTGTTATCCCCGGGGTACCTTTTATCCGTTGAGCGACAGCGCTTCCACAAGCCACTGCCGGATCACTAGTCCCGACTTTCGTCCCTGCTCGACCCGTCGGTCTCACAGTCAAGCTCCCTTGTGCACTTACACTCAACACCTGATTGCCAACCAGGCTGAGGGAACCTTTGGGCGCCTCCGTTACTCTTTAGGAGGCAACCGCCCCAGTTAAACTACCCATCAGACACTGTCCCTGATCCGGATCACGGACCCAGGTTAGACATCCAGCACGACCAGAGTGGTATTTCAACGACGACTCCACAACCACTGGCGTGGCCGCTTCAAAGTCTCCCACCTATCCTACACAAGCCGAACCGAACACCAATATCAAACTGTAGTAAAGGTCCCGGGGTCTTTCCGTCCTGCTGCGCGAAACGAGCATCTTTACTCGTAGTGCAATTTCACCGGGCCTATGGTTGAGACAGTCGAGAAGTCGTTACGCCATTCGTGCAGGTCGGAACTTACCCGACAAGGAATTTCGCTACCTTAGGATGGTTATAGTTACCACCGCCGTTTACTGGCGCTTAAGTTCTCAGCTTCGCCGACCCGAAAGTCAGCTAACCGGTCCCCTTAACGTTCCAGCACCGGGCAGGCGTCAGTCCGTATACATCGCCTTACGGCTTCGCACGGACCTGTGTTTTTAGTAAACAGTCGCTTCTCGCTGGTCTCTGCGGCCACCCCCAGCTCATGGAGCAAATCCAATCACCAGGAATGGCCCCCCTTCTCCCGAAGTTACGGGGGCATTTTGCCGAGTTCCTTAACCATAGTTCACCCGAACGCCTCGGTATTCTCTACCTGACCACCTGAGTCGGTTTAGGGTACGGGCCGCCATGAAACTCGCTAGAGGCTTTTCTCGACAGCATAGGATCATCCACTTCACCACAATCGGCTCGGCATCAGGTCTCAGCCTTAACGTGTGACGGATTTACCTACCACACGGCCTACACCCTTACCCCGGGACAACCACCGCCCGGGCTGGACTACCTTCCTGCGTCACCCCATCGCTTACCTA
>NZ_JBHXTM010000133.1:0-1541 GCF_042677325.1 Streptomyces sp. NPDC127117 | reverse complement strand
CTGACGGATCACCCGCTGCTGCGACGGCCCGTTCGGAGCCGTCAGACCGTTCGACGCACCGTCCTGGTTCACAGCCGAACCCGAAACGACCGCCAAGACCTGGTGCCCCTTGCGACGGGCCTCCGAGAGCCGCTCGACCAGCAGAACGCCGACACCTTCACCCCAGCCCGTACCGTCCGCATCGTCCGAGAACGACTTGCAGCGGCCGTCGGCGGCCAGGCCGCCCTGGCGACTGAACTCCACGAAACCGCTGGGACCGGCCATCACGGTCACACCGCCGACGAGGGCCATCTCGCACTCGCCCGAGCGCAACGACTGGGCCGCCAGGTGCAGCGCGACCAGCGACGACGAGCACGCCGTGTCCACCGTCACCGCCGGCCCCTCCAGGCCGAACGCGTACGAGACTCGCCCCGACAGAACACTGGTCGCCGTTCCGGTCAACAGCTGTCCGCTGACACCTTCTTCGCCCTGCGCGAGCGCTCCGGCACCGTAGCCCTGACTGCAACCACCTGCGAAGACACCGGTACGGGTGCCCCGTACGGACAGGGGGTCGATGCCTGCCCGCTCGAACACCTCCCACGAGGTCTCAAGCAGCAGTCGCTGCTGGGGGTCCATCGCCAGGGCCTCGCGCGGCGAGATCCCGAAGAACTCCGGGTCGAAGTTTCCGGCGTCGTGCAGGAAGCCGCCGGCGCGGGCGAAACCGAGGTCCGTGTCGCGGCCTCCGGAGGGTGCGTCCTCCCAACCACGGGCGGACGGGAAACCGGTGATGCCGTCGCCACCCGTGCTGACGAGCTGCCACAGCTCGTCCGGCGACCGGACATCGCCCGGCAGTCGGCAGCTCATCCCCACGATCGCGATCGGTTCGTCGTCGGGCCCGGTCCGCTGGGACTGCGGAAGGCCGTGGGTGGTCTCCCGTTCCAGGATTCCGTCGACGAGGTGGCCGGCCAGGCCGTGGGCGTCCGGGTAGTCGAACACCAGGGTGGCGGGGAGCTGGAGTCCGGTCTCCTGGGCCAGGCGGTTGCGCAGTTCGACCGCCGTGAGGGAGTCGAAGCCCAGGTCGCGGAAGGCCGTCGCGACGGGGATGGCGGACGGGTCATCGTGGTTCAGCACTGCCGCCGCGTGCGTGCGGACCACGTCGAGGAGGACGGTGTGGGCTTCCGCTGCGTCGAGGCCGCGCAGCCGGTCGGCCGGAGCCCGCCGACCGTTCCCGGCCGTGGGCGTGTCGGCGGTGTCCGTCGCGTCCAGGCGGGCGACTTCGGGGATGTCGCCGAGCAGCGGGCTGGGCCGCAGGGCGGTGAAGACGGGTGCGAAGCGGTCCCAGGCCACGTCGGCGACAGCCAGGCAGGTCTCGTTGTCGGTCAGCGCCTGTGCGAGCGCGGTCAAGGCGTTGTCCGGCTCCATGACGGGCAGGCCGCGACGGCCGAGTTGTTCCTCGCCCTCGGCAGTCACGAGTCCGCCGCCGCCCCAGGGGCCCCAGGCGATCGAGGTGGCGACCCGGCCACGGGCCCGGCGCTCCTGGGCCAGGGCGTCGAGGTAGGCGT
>NZ_JBHXTM010000132.1:0-1672 GCF_042677325.1 Streptomyces sp. NPDC127117 | reverse complement strand
TTCGACGCACCGTCCTGGTTGACCGCCGAACCACGCACCACGGCCAGCACCTCATGACCCAGCCGCCGCGCCTCCGACAACCGCTCCAGAAGCAGGACACCGACCCCCTCGGCCAGTCCGAAGCCGTCCGCGGCATCCGCGAACGCCTTGCACCGGCCGTCCGTGGCCAGCGCCTGCTGGCGGCTGAACTCCACGAAGGACGTGGGTGTTCCCATGACCATCACCCCGGCGGCCAGCGCCATCGTGCACTCGCCGTTGCGCAGCCCCTGGACGGCCATGTGCAGGGCGACCAGGGACGACGAGCACGCCGTGTCCACGGTCATCGCGGGGCCCTCCAGGCCCAGGGCGTAGGAGATGCGGCCCGACACGACGCTGCCCGCAGTGCCGGTCAGCAGGTGGCCCTCGAAGCCGTTCGGCCGGCTTCGGGTCGTGCCGCCGTACCCGGAGGCCGCCGCACCCGCGTACACACCGGTACGGCTTCTGCGCACGTCCACCGGGTCGATGCCCGCGTTCTCGAAGGCCTCCCAGGAGGTTTCGAGCAGCAGCCGCTGCTGCGGATCCATCGCCAGGGCCTCGCGCGGCGAGATCCCGAAGAAGGCCGGATCGAACTGCCCGGCGTCCCGAAGGAATCCGCCCTCACCCACGTATGAGGTGCCCTGGCTGTCGCCCTCCGTGTGCCGGAACACGTCCAGGTTCCATTCGCGGTCGAGCGGTACGCCGCCGATGGCGTCGCGGCCCTCGGCGAGGAGCTGCCACAGGTCCTGGGGGGATCGGACCCCGCCCGGGAACCGGCAGCTCATCCCGATGATGGCGATCGGGTCGTCCGCCGGGCCCGTGCCCGGCACCGCCGCAGCGCCGTCCGTGGACGCGTCGGGCCGGGAACCGACCAGCTCGGAGTACAGGTGGTCGGCGAGGACCTCGGGTGTCGGGTAGTCGAAGACCAGGGTCGTCGGCAGGCGCAGGCCGGTGGCGGTGTTGAGTCGGTTGCGTATTTCTACGGCGGTGAGGGAGTCGAAGCCCAGTTCGCGGAAGGCTCTGCCGGTTTCGATGGTGTCGGCGGAGGCGTGTCCGAGTACGGCGGCGACGTGGGTGCGGACGAGGTCGAGCAGGGTGCGTTCGGCCTGTTCGGCCGGGAGCGCCGCGAGCTGCTGGGCGAACGAGGACGCCTCGACGGCCTTCGCCGCACCGAGGGAGCGGCGCGCGGGCGCCCGTACAAGTGCCTGGAACAGCGGCGGCACGCCCGTACCCGTGGTCTCGCCGTGTCGTCGCATGGCGGCCAGGTCCAGGCGCGCGGCGACGAGCAGCGCCTGTCCGGTGGCGGTGGCTGCGTCCAGCAGAGCGAGGCCGAGGGAGCTCGGCAGCGGCTGCATGCCGGTCCGGGTCATGCGGGCGATCTCGGCGTCACCGAGGTGCGCCGTCATTCCGCTGCGTTCCTCCCACATGCCCCAGGCCACAGCCGTCGCCGGCAGGCCCCGGGCCTGCCGGTGCTGGGCGAGCACGTCTAGGAACACGTTCGCCGCGGCGTAATTGCCCTGCCCCGGACCACCGAATGTGCCCGCTCCACCGGAGAAGAGGATGAACTCGGCGAGTTCGTGGTGGTCGAGGGTCAGTTCGTGGAGGTTCCAGGCCGCGTCGGCCTTGGGCCGCAGGACGGTGTCGATGCGGTCGGCGT
>NZ_JBHXTM010000131.1:0-2192 GCF_042677325.1 Streptomyces sp. NPDC127117 | reverse complement strand
GCTCGCCAACCGCTACCGCGCCGGAGTCGTCCTGGCCTCGCTGATCCTCTGGCTCCGCGAACCGGCCAGATGATCATTTGTCAGACAGACTCTAGGGCCAATACCGGTGACCAGACGTGCAGCCCGGTTCTCTGCAGCAAGGTGTGCACCGTACCGCTTCGTCCGCCTGCCCGGATCGGGCCGGTGGTGAGGTGCATGACCATGCCGAGCCGCCGGTTCGGGCTGATGCACCGATTCACGGTGTTGTACTGCTCGTGCCTCCGCTCCGGAAGCGGGCGTACGGCCAAGGAGGCCAGTACGGATCCCGTGCCCAGCAGGTGGTGAACAGAGCGGAGTGCTTCCCGCAGGTAGCAGCCGCCGTGGTGCACAGCACCGGACCGTAGATGCCCAGTGCTGTTGCGGTGTCACCAGTGGACTGGCAGTTCGTGCGGGCCTTTGAGGATCGCTTCCGTCTTCCAGCGCATGCCGCTGTCCGGCACGGCCAGCTTCAGACCGGGCATGTGGCCCAGCAGCGTTCTCAGGGCGATCTGCAGTTCCAGCCGCGCCAACTGCCTTCCGACGCAGAGATGCGCGCCGTATCCGAAACTGAGGTGCGGGGCCTCGGGTTCCCGTTCGAGGAGGAGTGTCTCGGCGTCGGAGAAGACCGCCGGATCTCGGTTGGCCGCCGACATGTCGACCAGCACGGGTTCTCCTGCGCGAACGAGGGCCCCGCCCACCTCGATGTCCTGTGTCGCGTACCGGGGAAAGATCAGACCGTTGGGCAGGGGAACGTACCGCAGCATCTCCTCGACAGCGCCGGCAATATCCGAGGTGTGCTCGCGGAGCCGTTGCAGCCACTCGGGGCGGCGCAACAGCAGATAGAGGAAGTTGGAGATCTGGTGGTAAATGGTACTGAACCCGCCGATGAGCAACTCGGAAGTGAGCTCGAACAGTTCATCCTGGGTGAGACGTCCCTCTTCGCGGGCCTGCAGGAGGCAGGTGAGCAGGTCCTCGCGCGGCTTTTGGCGGCGTAGTTCGACCACGTCGGTCAGGTAAGTCAGGTAAGACTCTGCCTGAGCCGTGAAGTCTTCGGCCGACACGTTGTAGCCCAGCACGGCGTCGAGGCACTTCTGGACGCGGTCTCGGCCCTTTTCCGGAACACCGAGCAGGTCGAAGATCATGATTCTTGAGAGCGGGGAGGCGAAGTCCTGCACGAGATCGCCCGGGGGCCCCGATTCCTGCAACCGGTCCACCAGCTCCTGCGTCACTTCCTGCATCCTCACCCGCATCTGATCGATGCGACGCGCGCTGAAGTGCCGGGCCACCACCCCGCGAAGCCGCGAGTGGTCAGGTCCTTCGGTGGAGAGCAGCCCGGTGCCGCTGAAGGAGTAGGGGCGCATCCTCGGCTGGTCCCTGCCCGTCCCGGCCGCCAGGCTGAACTGCGGGCTGGACAAGACCGCCCTCGCGTCGGCGTACCTGGTGACCAGCCAGGCATCCTCTCCGTACGGCAGGCGGACCCTGCACAGCGGTCCGGCGCGCAGGCCGACGTAGAGCGGTGAGAGTTCCAAGGGTTCGTCGGACGTGAACGGATACGGGAGCGGTGGTGTTTGTTCGCCCATCAGGACTTCTTTCCTAGAGGGTTTCAGCAGGAATCACGGCATGGGGTGGGGTTCGCCAGCAGCGGTACGGGACGGCCGGAGCCGAACCGCTTGGGTCGGTGCAGTGAAGTCGACGCTGCAGTAGGGCCTGCTCGTCGTTCCGGCCCAGTGGGACGGCGGTGGCACGGACTGGAGGCATGGCGAGGGCTGGGGTGCCAGCAGCGGCCGGATCGATGAGTGCCACCTGCAGAGTCTCCACCGTGTGTTCTTTCCAACCGCTGCCTGCCCGGCATGCCCCAGTGAACGGCGGGCCACGCGTGTGAGTGAATAACCCATATGAGCGTTCAGGTGCCTGTTGTCGCCAGTAACAACAAGGCAACGGGAACCCGGTGCGAGGGCGGCGGGCCCTTCCTTCTGTTCTTCCGGCATCAGCGGCTCGATCCGGTCCCACATCGCATCAGTGATCACTAACCGGACGGACACATCCGATCAACTGACCAACCATTCAAAGAGACACGCTCTAGTAGTGCTTCGTTAGGTTCTGTGTCTGGTTCGGTTGCGGGGCAGGGGTCGGTTGCAGGTGGTGCGGGACACGTTGTCCAGCAGCCCGAGCGC
>NZ_JBHXTM010000130.1:0-2328 GCF_042677325.1 Streptomyces sp. NPDC127117 | reverse complement strand
CAGCGAACGGCCCGGACGCCGCAGATGGGTCATCGAACGCACCATGTCGTGGCTGACCGGCTACCGCCGACTCAACCACCGCTACGAACGCCACCTCCGCAACTACCCGGCCTTCCTCGGACTCGTCGCCGCCCTCTGCTGCTACAAACGACTGGTCCGACTCACCACATAGGACACGGTCTTATATCCATGCGTGCGACTGGCACTCTGAATGTGACATATATGGCATGTGTGGAATCATGGCATACGTGGCATTTCATGGGAATTGCCTTGCGGAACCCTCGGCTGGGAGGGCTCCGCAAGGTGAGAGGAGTGCATCATGATCGCCAAGCTGCTCGCCAAGCTGTCCTTCACCCGCCACTACGGTGCGTACGGGGAACACGACTGGGGTGCGTAAGGCGGCGACGACCGGGTCTGACCGCACTGCTGGCGGGAGCCCCCGGGCGCCCGCCAGCTCGCAGCCACGCTGCCGACGACATGGCCTGGGCAGGTATGAGAGTCAGGGACGATCTCATGGGCCGAATGAATGAGCCGCCGCGGTTGCCCGAGGGCAGCTTCGCGGCTTGGAGCCGCGACCGGCTGGCACTGGCGCGCCGTGGCGCTGACGAGTGCGGGGAAGTCTGGCAACTGGAGCCGGGTGTCTACGTAGCGGCCAGGGCCGGGCCGTGTGAAGCAGTCCTGCGCCGCGCGCAGGACTTCCCCAAGCCACCCTCGCCTCTCTTCCCACCGTTGAAGCGGTCGAGCGAAGCACCCACGCCTGAGGAGCGTGCGCACGCCCACGCCGCCCGCATGCGCGGACTACGCCCGCAGGCGGTTGCAGCCCGGATCGGTGAGATAGCGCCCAGGACCGCTCAATTCGCTGACCAGTGGCCCACGGGCCAGGACATCGAGATTCTGCCCCCGGTCCGGCACGCCCTGGCACAGATCGGCGTGCGCTACCTCTTCTCCGAAGACGCTCCCACCCTGCTGCCCTTTGCCTCACAGCTCTTCCTGGCCCGGGAGGTGCTCGTACGCCCCTCGCGCTGGGTATGGCCGCGCTGGGTTCCCACGCCGGCACGGCGGTTCCGCACACGGCAGCAAGTCGCCTTCGTTGACGCTTTGCGGCCCATCGTCCGCCGACGCCGTTCATCGGGCCGGCTCGGTGACGACGTGCTGGGACAGATGCTCCGGCCCTCCTCCCGCTATGGCCTACTGCCGGAAGAGGCCATCCTCGACCCTCTCCCCGGAATCACCCTCGCCACCTTTGAGACACCTTCCCGCGCAGCCGGATGGATCCTGCTCCACCTGGCCCGGTACCCCCAGGCAGCGGGCCGCGTCGCGGCCGAAGCCGCCTTGCTGCCCGCGGACCCGGCCGCGACGACCAACACCCACCTCGACAGCCTGCAATACACCCAGGCACTGGTACGCGAGGTGCTCCGACTGCACCCCCCGAGCTGGCTACTGACCCGGCGCGCCACGCGACGGACTCAACTCGCCGACTACACCATCGACGCCGGGTCCACCGTTCTTGTCTGCCCCTACACTGCCCACCGTGACGCACGGGAACACTCCGAGCCGGACCGGTTCTGGCCCGAGCGCTGGCTCGATGATTCGGGTTCGCCGGCGAAACCCGGCGCCTTTCTCTCCTTCGGTACCGGGCCGCATGGCTGCGAGGGAGCCGCTCTCGCCATGGCGATGCTGACGCTCCTGACTGCGCAGACCGCCCGCCGCTACCACTTGAGCGAGCTGCCCGGACCGGAACCCAGCTACCGAGTCACCACCTTCGAAGGTCTCGCAACTGCTGGCCTGCGCCTGCGTGCCACCTTGCGCAGCTGAGGGCAGTCCCGCTTTCAGTGGCAGGCTGCCTTCACCCGCGAACCGATGCGGCTTCCCCTCACCGAAAAGACCCTCAACCAGGCACTGGCCACAGCGCGGGCGTCCGTCGAGCGCGGCGTCGCGAGGCTGAAGTCCTGGCGGATCTTCCGCAGGTCCCGATGCAGCCCCAACCGCATGACGTCAATCGCCAAAACCATCCTCACGCTGGAGCGGCAACGCTGAAGGAACTCAATGATCACCAACCACGCAACCTTGGATATCCGGGCACACGAACGATCCCTGGGGGATCGCCAGAAGAAGTAGCCGGTGCCCCCTGCAGACCAGTTACGGGTGGCCGACCCAGACACCACCCGCTCACTGTCCGACAGATCAAGGCGCCCACGCACCGGCCCCGCCACCCGACGAATACTGCGACTATCGAATACCGGCACTTCACCAGTGGCACGCGGACACGGTCGACGTGCTGGTGTTGGGGTTCACCGGTCCCCGGTTCAGGCCGCACCTTCTGGTTCT
>NZ_JBHXTM010000129.1:0-2754 GCF_042677325.1 Streptomyces sp. NPDC127117 | reverse complement strand
TAGAGTCGGAAACGCAAGACCGAAGGGAAAAGCCCGGAGGAAAGCCCCAGAGAGTGTTCTGCGGGTGAGTACAAAGGAAGCGTCCGTTCCTTGAGAACTCAACAGCGTGCCAAAAGTCAACGCCAGATATGTTGATACCCCGGCCTGCTTCGGCAGGTTGGAGGTTCCTTTGAAAGTCCTACGGGGTCACTGACCCGGTAGGCAATTTACACAGCGAGGACGCTGTGAACGACCGGTCTTATTCCGTCCGGTCGTTCCGCTCTCGTGTTGTGTTGTCCCGATCACGGGAAAACATTCACGGAGAGTTTGATCCTGGCTCAGGACGAACGCTGGCGGCGTGCTTAACACATGCAAGTCGAACGATGAAGCCCTTCGGGGTGGATTAGTGGCGAACGGGTGAGTAACACGTGGGCAATCTGCCCTTCACTCTGGGACAAGCCCTGGAAACGGGGTCTAATACCGGATAACACTCTGTCCCGCATGGGACGGGGTTGAAAGCTCCGGCGGTGAAGGATGAGCCCGCGGCCTATCAGCTTGTTGGTGGGGTGATGGCCTACCAAGGCGACGACGGGTAGCCGGCCTGAGAGGGCGACCGGCCACACTGGGACTGAGACACGGCCCAGACTCCTACGGGAGGCAGCAGTGGGGAATATTGCACAATGGGCGAAAGCCTGATGCAGCGACGCCGCGTGAGGGATGACGGCCTTCGGGTTGTAAACCTCTTTCAGCAGGGAAGAAGCGAGAGTGACGGTACCTGCAGAAGAAGCGCCGGCTAACTACGTGCCAGCAGCCGCGGTAATACGTAGGGCGCAAGCGTTGTCCGGAATTATTGGGCGTAAAGAGCTCGTAGGCGGCTTGTTGCGTCGGTTGTGAAAGCCCGGGGCTTAACCCCGGGTCTGCAGTCGATACGGGCAGGCTAGAGTGTGGTAGGGGAGATCGGAATTCCTGGTGTAGCGGTGAAATGCGCAGATATCAGGAGGAACACCGGTGGCGAAGGCGGATCTCTGGGCCATTACTGACGCTGAGGAGCGAAAGCGTGGGGAGCGAACAGGATTAGATACCCTGGTAGTCCACGCCGTAAACGTTGGGAACTAGGTGTTGGCGACATTCCACGTCGTCGGTGCCGCAGCTAACGCATTAAGTTCCCCGCCTGGGGAGTACGGCCGCAAGGCTAAAACTCAAAGGAATTGACGGGGGCCCGCACAAGCAGCGGAGCATGTGGCTTAATTCGACGCAACGCGAAGAACCTTACCAAGGCTTGACATACACCGGAAAGCATCAGAGATGGTGCCCCCCTTGTGGTCGGTGTACAGGTGGTGCATGGCTGTCGTCAGCTCGTGTCGTGAGATGTTGGGTTAAGTCCCGCAACGAGCGCAACCCTTGTTCTGTGTTGCCAGCATGCCCTTCGGGGTGATGGGGACTCACAGGAGACTGCCGGGGTCAACTCGGAGGAAGGTGGGGACGACGTCAAGTCATCATGCCCCTTATGTCTTGGGCTGCACACGTGCTACAATGGCCGGTACAATGAGCTGCGATGCCGCGAGGCGGAGCGAATCTCAAAAAGCCGGTCTCAGTTCGGATTGGGGTCTGCAACTCGACCCCATGAAGTCGGAGTTGCTAGTAATCGCAGATCAGCATTGCTGCGGTGAATACGTTCCCGGGCCTTGTACACACCGCCCGTCACGTCACGAAAGTCGGTAACACCCGAAGCCGGTGGCCCAACCCCTTGTGGGAGGGAGCTGTCGAAGGTGGGACTGGCGATTGGGACGAAGTCGTAACAAGGTAGCCGTACCGGAAGGTGCGGCTGGATCACCTCCTTTCTAAGGAGCACTTCTTACCAGGCTTCGGTTTGGTCAGAGGCCACTACGTCGGCAAATGTTCGACGGTGGTTGCTCATGGGTGGAACGTTGACTATTCGGCACGGTTCTTCAGAGTTCATTAGTACTGCTTCGGCGTGGAACGTGGGTTGTGAGGGGTCGGGTCGGGCACGTTGTTGGGTATCTGAGGGTACGGCCGTAATGGTCGCCTTCAGTTGCCGGCCCCAGTGAACCTGTTCTTCGGAGCGGGGTGATGGGTGGCTGGTCGTTGTTTGAGAACTGCACAGTGGACGCGAGCATCTGTGGCCAAGTTTTTAAGGGCGCACGGTGGATGCCTTGGCACCAGGAACCGATGAAGGACGTGGGAGGCCACGATAGGCCCCGGGGAGCTGTCAACCGAGCTTTGATCCGGGGGTGTCCGAATGGGGAAACCCGGCAGTCGTCATGGGCTGTCACCCGCTGCTGAACACATAGGCAGTGTGGAGGGAACGAGGGGAAGTGAAACATCTCAGTACCCTCAGGAAGAGAAAACAACCGTGATTCCGGGAGTAGTGGCGAGCGAAACCGGATGAGGCCAAACCGTATGCGTGTGATACCCGGCAGGGGTTGCGCATGCGGGGTTGTGGGATCTCTCTTGATCAATCTGCCGATTGGTCGGCGAGTCAGAAACCGTTGATGTAGGCGAAGGACATGCGAAAGGTCCGGCGTAGAGGGTAAGACCCCCGTAGCTGAAACATTGACGGCTTGCTTGAGAGACACCCAAGTAGCACGGGGCCCGAGAAATCCCGTGTGAATCTGGCGGGACCACCCGCTAAGCCTAAATATTCCCTGGTGACCGATAGCGGATAGTACCGTGAGGGAATGGTGAAAAGTACCGCGGGAGCGGAGTGAAATAGTACCTGAAACCGTGTGCCTACAAGCCGTGGGAGCGTCGCTG
>NZ_JBHXTM010000128.1:0-2935 GCF_042677325.1 Streptomyces sp. NPDC127117 | reverse complement strand
CCCTCGCGCACGCTGCGCGGGGGCGGCGCTCCGCCCCGCCCAACCCCCCACCCCGGCCGGCCGGGGGCCCCGCCCCGGGGCGCGCCGCCGTGGACCCGAGCGGGATCCATGGCAACCGGTGCGGGGTCGCGTGCCTGTGACGCACGCGACCCCGCACCGGTGACCAAAGCTGCCCGCACCAGCTGCACGACCTGCTCCACCTGCTCCAACGCACCACCTCCCTGACACCCACGTCACCGCAGACGTGTACCCGACCGGAGGAACCGCCGTGGCAGCCAAGCCCAGGTTTCGCAACGACGCAGTCGCAGGATCCGATGGACCACCGCATCTCGGCACCGCCCCCGATCCGGCCTCGCCGGACCGGAAGCACCCGGTCGACGAGACGCTCCCCCCACTGAAGATGTTCACCAGCGGCCTCCAGCACGTGGCCGCGATGTACGCGGGCGTGGTGGCCCCGCCGATGATCGTGGGGCCCGCCGTGGGCCTCACCGCCAAGGAGACCGCCTTCCTGATGGGGGCGAGCCTGTTCACCGCGGGCATAGCCACCCTGCTCCAGACCCTCGGCTTCTGGCGGATAGGTGCCCGGCTGCCGTTCGTCAACGGCGTCTCGTTCGCCGGGGTCACCCCGATGGTGGCGATCGGCAAGGACCGCGGACACGACGGCATCGCCGTCATTCTCGGCGCGATCATCGTCGCGAGCCTGCTGGGCTTCCTGCTGGCCCCGTACTTCTGCAAACTGGTCCGCTTCTTCCCGCCCGTGGTCACCGGCACCGTGATCACCCTGATCGGTGTCTCGCTGCTGCCGGTCGCCTTCAACTGGTCCCAGGGCGGCAACGCCACGGCGGCCGACTACGGCTCCACGACCAACATCACCATGGCCGCCGTCACCCTGGTGATCGTCCTGGCCCTGCGCAAACTGCTGCGCGGCTTCCTCCAGCAGATCGCCATCCTGCTCGGACTGATCGTCGGCACCCTGATCGCGATCCCGGTCGGCATCACCGACTTCGGCGCCATCAAGGACGCCGACCTGATCGGCTTCCCGACGCCGTTCCACTTCGGGGCGCCGCAGTTCGAGATCGCCGCGATCGTCTCGATGAGCATCGTGATGCTGGTCTGCATGACCGAGTCCACCGCGGACATGCTCGCGCTCGGCAGGATCGTCGGCCGGCCGGCCGACGAGCGGACCATCGAGGGCGGCCTGCGCGCCGACACCCTGGGCAGCGCCATCAGCCCGCTCTTCAACGGCTTCATGTGCAGTGCCTTCGCCCAGAACATCGGGCTCGTCGCGATGACCAAGGTCCGCAGCCGCTTCGTGGTGGCGGCCGGTGGCGGCATCCTGATCGTGCTCGGCCTGGTCCCCGTCGCGGCTTCCGTCATCGCGCTCGTGCCGCTGCCGGTCCTCGGCGGCGCGGGCATCGTGCTGTTCGGTTCGGTCGCCGCGAGCGGCATCCAGACCCTGGCGACCGCCGCGCTGGAGAAGGGCGAGAACGCGCTGATCGTGGCCGCGGCCGTGGGCATCGGTCTGATCCCGATCGCCGCGCCGGAGTTCTACCACTCCTTCCCGAAGGACCTGCTGGTGGTGCTCGACTCCGGGATCTCGACCGGCTGCGTGGTGGCGATCGTGCTCAACCTGGCCTTCAACCACCTCGGCAGGAAGCCGGATCCGGAGCCGGAGCCGTCCGAGCGGGAGCAGGGCCCGGCGGTCGCGGACCCGGTGGCCGCGCACTGATCCGATCCGGCCGGTGTCGGCCGGTGTCGGCCGGTGTCGGTCGGTGTCGGCCGGTGAAGCACTGTGGCGCGTACGGCGACCCTCGGGGGTGCTGCCGTACGCGCCACAGTCCTGTTCGGCGGAGGCGTCAGCCGATGTGGAAGCTGTCGCCGTACACCTTCCAGTCGAGCGGCGGGTCCAGGTTCAGGTTGCCGTTCTTCAGGAAGACCCGCTGGGCGGTGTCCACCCGGCTGGTGTCCTCGTGGGCCTCCTCCTGCTTCATCGCCCAGACGCGGGCGTCGAGGAAGGCGTTGAGGTACGTGACCTCGTTGCCGCCCTGGGACGGCGGCTTCGCCTTCGAGAGGGCCCTCTTGCGGATGGAGCTGAAGCCGGTGCTGTCGCCGCCGTCGCCGTGCATGACGATGGCGTCGTAGTACGCGAACTGGCCCAGCGTGCCGATGCCGTCGGCCTTGCCCTGCTTGACGGCCGGGTTGAAGTAGACCCGGTCCCGCTCGTCGTCCTGAGCCTTCTTGAACGCGGAGTCGGAGGCGGCCTTCACCCAGTCCTTGGTGAAGTTCGGGTCGAGACCGCTGTGCGAGGGGGTGCCGTTGACCTTCCGCAGCGCGGGGAGGTACTTGGCGAGGACGTTGTCGGGCTTGCGTTCGGTGTACAGCTCGACGAGGTCGAGCATGTCGCCGGTACCGGAGCAGAAGCCGATGATGCCCGCGGTGTAGCCGCGGTCGTCGTCGATGTCCTCGATGTACTTGTACTGGGACTTCCAGTTGAGGGAGGAGTTCTCGGCGCTGGAGACCAGTTGCATGGCGATCTCCTTCTTCGCCGGATCGTCCAGCCCGGTCGCGGCGGCGGCCTTCGGCGCCACCGCTGCCGGTTCGGGGGCCGCCTGGTGTGTGAGGCCACCGGCGTAGGCGGTGACGGGAATGGCCGTGAGGGCCAGTCCGACCGCGATGACCGTGATGCGCACGGGGCGGGTGTTGCGACGTGCGGCGCGCTTAGGGGGAGCGTGCACCAGTCCTCCAAAGGGAGTTCTTCGTTCCGACGGTCTGTTAGGAAGCTTTCCTATCAGAGTGTAGGGTGGCCGTACACCCCTCCGGCGCCCGGGAGTTGAGAAGTTCTCCCGGAAAGTCGACGGCCCCGCACCCCGCGGGGGGGGCGGGGCGGGGCCCGGGGGGAGGTGGGCCGGGGGGCCCAGGGGTGTCGGCGGCACAC
>NZ_JBHXTM010000127.1:0-2999 GCF_042677325.1 Streptomyces sp. NPDC127117 | reverse complement strand
GAGAGACGTGGCGGGTGTGGTGGGGGTGGTGGGTGTGGTGGAGACGGTGCCTGTGGCGTGCAGGGTCCAGGTGCCGGTCTCGGTGCTGGAGTGGATGGTGACCGAACGGCGGTCATCGGTCTCCGCGGCGCCCACGACGACCTGGAGAACGACCGCGCCGTGCTCCGGGAAGACCAACGGAGCCTGAATGGTCAGCTCATCCAGTACGTCGCAGTCGACATGGTGGCCCGCGTGGAGTGCGAGTTCCACGAAGGCGGTGCCGGGGAGCAGGACGGAGCCGAAGACCGCGTGATCGGCGAGCCACGGGTGCGAGTCCAGCGACAACCGGCTCGTGAACAGCGAGACATCCTCGCCCGCGACGCCGACCGAACCGGCCAGCAGCGGGTGTTCGGCAGCCTCCAGGCCGGCCGAGGACAGACTCGTACGGCTGCTGCCGCCCAGCGCCGACGCCAGCCAGAAACGCTCGTGCTCGAACGCGTACGTCGGCAGATCCACCGGACGTGCCCCTGTACCGGCGAACACGGCCGACCAGTCCACGGACTCGCCCGCGACATGAGCCTCAGCGAGGGCGACCAGCTCGGCGTCCTGAGCGTCCCGGTCGGGGAACACGAACACCCGGCCTGCCGAGGGCTCCGCCCCTGCGACCGTCTCCAGCGCGGTCAGGAAGTCCGCGCGCTCGGCCGCCACGATCACGACCCGGTGCTCGAACCGGGAACGCGTCAGCGAAAGGGAATGCCCGATGTCGAGGAGCGACGGAACGGAGTCCGACCGCAACTGCGCGAGCAGCCGCTCGGCCTGACCCGCCAACGCCTGCTCCGACTTGGCAGACAGCACCCACGGGATCGCAGGCAGTGCGACCTCCGGCTCCTCGGCCGGTGCCGGCTCCTCCTGCGGCTGCTCCAGGATGATGTGGGCGTTGGTGCCGCTGATCCCGAACGAGGAGACGGCGGCCCGGCGCGGACGGTCGCCCGTCTCGGGCCATGCACGGCTCTCGGTGAGGAGTTCCACCGCGCCCGCCGACCAGTCGACGTGGGTGGACGGTTCGTCCACGTGCAGCGTGGACGGCATGACGCCGTGGCGCATGGCCATGACCATCTTGATGATGCCGGCGACGCCGGCGGCGGCCTGGGTGTGGCCGAGGTTGGACTTCACAGAGCCGAGCCAGAGCGGCCGGTCCTCCGGGCGGTCCTGCCCGTACGTGGCGAGCAGCGCCTGGGCTTCGATCGGGTCGCCCAGGGAGGTGCCGGTGCCGTGGGCCTCGACGATGTCGACCTGGTCGGCGGAGACCTTGGCGTTGGCGAGGGCCTGGCGGATCACGCGTTGCTGCGACGGGCCGTTCGGGGCGGTGAGGCCGTTGGACGCACCGTCCTGGTTCACGGCGGAACCGGCGACGACCGCCAGGACCCGGTGCCCCTTGCGCCGGGCCTCCGAGAGCCGTTCGACCAGCAGAACGCCGACGCCCTCGCCCCAGCCCGTGCCGTCCGCATCGTCCGAGAACGACTTGCACCGACCGTCGGAGGCGAGACCACGCTGACGGCTGAACTCGGCGAAGGTCGTCGGCGTCGACATGACGGTCACGCCGCCGGCGAGCGCCATCTCGCACTCACCCGTGCGCAGCGCCTGGATCGCCCAGTGCAGCGCGACGAGGGACGAGGAGCAGGCGGTGTCCACGGTGACGGCCGGGCCTTCGAGTCCCAGCGCGTACGCGACCCGGCCCGAGAGCACGCTTCCGGACGTACCCAGCCCCAGGAAGGCGTCGACCCCGGCGGGAATCGACTCCGCCCCCGATCCGTAGTCGTGGTACATCAGCCCCGCGAAGACGCCGGTACGGCTGCCCCGGAGCGTGTCCGGGTCGATGCCCGCCCGCTCCAGCGCCTCCCAGGAGGCTTCGAGGAGGAGCCGCTGCTGCGGGTCCATCGCCAGGGCCTCGCGCGGCGAGATCCCGAAGAACCCGGCGTCGAACATCCCCGCGTCGTGCAGGAAACCGCCTTCGAGCGTGAGCGAACGGCCCTCCGCGTCGTCGGCCACGGCGTCCGCGTACAGCCGCGCGAGATCCCAGCCGCGGTCGGTCGGGAACGGGGCGATGCCGTCGCCACCTGCGGCGACCAGCTGCCACAGGTCCTCGGGGCCGGTCACGCCGCCGGGGTAGCGGCAGCTCATGCCGACGATCGCTATCGGGTCGTCGGCCCCGGCAGCCGTGGTGACAAGGGTGCCCGCGCCCTGCGCACCGCCATCGCCGACCAGCTCCGTGGTCAGGAAGTCGGCGAGGGCGGTGGCGGAGGGGTGGTCGAAGACGAGGGTGGCGGGCAGGCGCAGGCCGGTGGCCTTGCCGAGGCGGTTGCGGAGTTCGACGGCGGTGAGGGAGTCGAAGCCCAGCTCGGTGAAGGCACGCTGGGCCGGGACGGCGTCGCCGGAGGCGTGGCCGAGCACGGCCGCGACCTCGCTGCGTACGACATCCAGCACCAGCTGGAGACGCTCCTCGGCCGAGCGGCCCGCCAGTCGGCCGGCCAGGCCGCCCGCGGCGGAGCCGTCCTGTGCCACAGCGCGCCGCTGCGGTGCTCGCACCAGGCCGCGCAGCAGGTGCGGGACCTCTGCGCCCTGGGCTGCCGACTTGCGGACGACGGGCAGGTCGATACGGACCGGAACCAGCACGGCGGCATCGGTCGCCATGCCCGCGTCGAAGAGCTTCAGGCCCTCCTCGTTCGACAGCGGTGGCACACCCGCGCGCCGCATGCGTGCGATGTCGGCCGCGTCGAGGCGTCCTGCCATGCCGCCTTCGGCCCAGGGGCCCCAGGCGAGGGAGGTGGCGGGTAGTCCTTGGTCGCGGCGGTGCTGGGCGAGCGCGTCGAGGAACGCGTTCCCGGCGGCGTAGTTGGCCTGGCCCGCGGAGCCCAGGACTCCGGCGGCGGAGGAGAAGAGGGTGAAGAAGGAGAGGTTGAGGTGGGTGGTGAGTTGGTGGAGGTGCCAGGCGGCGTCGACTTTGGGGCGTAGGACGGTGG
>NZ_JBHXTM010000126.1:0-3489 GCF_042677325.1 Streptomyces sp. NPDC127117 | reverse complement strand
GATCGGGTGCCGCCCACAGCCATATGTGCTTGCCCGGTCAGTCGACGGCGCGGCGGGTGAAGCCGCGGATACCGACCACCGAGGCCACCACGATCGCGGCAGCGAGGACGGCGAGGTCGATGCCGAGCGGTACGGAGTCCACCTTGTCGAGGAGGACCGAGCGCAGGCCCTCGTTGATGTACGTGATCGGGTTGATGCCGACGACCACCTGGAACCACTTCAGCCCGTGCAGGCTGAGCAGCGAGTACTGGGCGGCCGCGGTGAACATCAGCGGGGTCAGGGCGAGGCCGAAGACCACGCCGACGCGCCGGGCCGGGACGACGGTGCCGAGGACGAGGCCGAGGGCGCCGCCGAGGAGCGAACCGAGCACGAGCACGGCCAGGATCGGCGGCAGGGTGGCGGCCGGCCACCAGGACACACCGAGTACGAGGATGCCCACGGGAACCATGAGGGCGGCGGCGATGAAGCCGCGGATGCCACCGAAGACGATCTTCTCCAGGGCCACCAGCCGGATCCCCACCGGGGCCATCAGCCGGTCCTCGATCTCCTTCGAGTACGAGAAGTCCATGACCAGGGGCAGCGCGGTGGCCTGGAGGGCGCTGATGAAGGCGGTCAGGCCCACGATGCCGGGCAGGAGCAGCGGAACGTAGGTGCTGTCCACGTAGTCCATGTCGGCGAGGACCTTGCCGAAGATGAACAGGATGAAGAGCGGCTGGAGCAGCGCCTCCGCGAGGAACAGCCAGGGCTGGCGGGCGGTGACCAGGATGTCGCGCCACAGGATGGACCCGAGGATGCGGCCCTGCGAGACCTTCCGCGGGCCGGTGGGCGCGGCGGCCGGGGTGCGCGCGACGCGGGCAGTGGGCACGGCGGCCGCAGCGGATGCGGTGGACGTCACTGCGGCTGTCGTGGCGTCGGCCGGGGGCTCGGCCGGGCCGTCGGTCGTGGCGCTCGTGGTTGTCGTGACAGTCACCGAAGTCCCCTACCAGTCATGTGAATGAAGACGTCCTCAAGGCTTGCCTCACGGACGGTGAGGTCTTTGACCTCGCAGTTCAGCTCGCCGAGCACCTTGAACACTCCGGGCAGCACGTCACCGGCGCCGGACTCGACGCTGATCACGAAGCGGTCCTCCTCCGGTTCCGGGGCCGGCATGCCCGGGAAGGGGGGCGTCGCGGGGGCGCCGCCCGTCACGAACTCGGCAGCCGCGACCCACGGCACGGCGGTGAGCGCCTCGGTGACGGACTCCGGGGTCTCGTCCAGGAGGTTCAGCTTGAGGGTGAGTACCGTGCCGCCCGGTAGCGAGCGGATCAGGCCGTCGGGCGTGTCGACGGTCAGGAGCTTGCCGTGGTCGACGATGCCGATGCGGTCGCAGACCTTGGCCGCCTCGTCCATGTCGTGCGTGGTGATCACGACGGTCACGCCCTGACTTCCCAGCTCCTCGACGAGGTCGTGCACGAAGAGCCGGGCCTGCGGGTCCAGGCCGGTGGCGGGCTCGTCGAGGAACATCACGCTCGGGTCGTGCATCAGGGCTCGGGCGATCATCACGCGCTGCGCCTGACCGCCCGACATCTGGTCCACCAGCGAGTCGGCCTTCTCGGTGAGCTGCATCCGCTCCAGCAGCTCGTCGGCTCGGCGGCGCCGCTCGGAGCGGCTCAGGCCGTGGTACGCCGCGTGGAACGTGAGGTTCTGCCGGACCGTCAGCGAACGGTCCAGGTTGTTGTGCTGCGGGACGACCGCCAGTACACCCCGTGCCCGGTCGGGGTGGGCGATCACGTCGATGCCGTCGAGGGTGGCCCGGCCGGACGTGGCCTTGGCCATCGTGGTGAGCATGCGGATGGTGGTGGTCTTGCCCGCTCCGTTGGGGCCGAGGAGGCCGAAGACCTCGCCACGCGCCACGGTGAAGCTCAGCCCGTCGACCGCCCGGGGCATGCCGGGCAGGTACTCCTTGACGAGATCCTCGACCATCACCGCGTCAGGTGCGGCTGTGTCCGTTTCTGGCACTTTGTGCCTCCTCATCGAAATCGAAAGAAGAAATCTCAGACATTGCTCAGACATTGCTCGGGCGTCGATCAGGTGCCGATCAGGTGCCGCTCAGGCGTTGACCGGTCATCGATCACTCATCGATCTCTGATTGATCACTCATTGACCCGACCGTTGTTCACGCTCAGGATTTTCCGAACTCGCGCTGGATGAGTTCGAACAGCTCGTCCGGGGACGCGGCGGCGAGCAGGTCATCGGCCATGGGCTCCGGATTGCTCCGGTTCGCCCCTTGTGCCGCGTTCCAGCGGGACAGGAGAGCTTCCAGTCGCTTGGTGATGTCCGCTCCGTCCACGGCTTGCGAGGAAATGGACGTGAGAACGCGTTCAAGTTTTTCGATCTCCGCCACGGCTTCGGATCCGTTCACCGGCCCACCGGCCGGGCCCGCGTTCTGCTGGGCGAATTGCTCACCGAGATGACGGACGAGGTCGACGGATGTCGGGAAATCGAAAATCAGAGTCGCGGGAAGCTTGAATCCGGTCTGCTTCGTGAGCCCGTTGCGCAGTTCGACCGCCATGAGGGAGTCGAAGCCCATCTCGACGAATCCACGCCGCGGCTTTATCTGCGCGGGTGTCGCGATTCCGAGCACCCGGGCGGTCTCACCGCGCACGAGTTCGAACAGAATTTCGTCGCGGGCCGCCTCGTTCCCGGCAGCGACAAGGCGCTCCCGCAGGGCGGCGGCCGCGTCGCCGGAGCCGGCCGCCGGGGCCTGCTCCTGCTGGGCGGCCTCCTCGGCGAGCCGCTGGTTCTCGGGCAGGTCACCCAGCAACGGGCTGGGCCGCATGGCCGTGAATGCCGGTGTGAAGCGGTTCCAGATCACATCGGCGACGGCCAGGCAGGTCTCGTCACCGGTCAGCGCCTGCGCGAGCGCGGTCAGAGCACTGCCCGGCTCCATGACGGGCAGACCACGACGGCGCAGCATCTCCTCCTCCGCGACATCCACGAGTCCGCCGCCGCCCCAGGGGCCCCAGGCGATCGAGGTGGCGACCCGGCCACGGGCCCGGCGCTCCTGGGCCAGGGCGTCGAGGTAGGCGTTGGCGGCGGCGTAACCCGCCTGCCCACCACTGCCCCACACCGCCGCGATCGAGGAAAAGAGAACGAACGCGTCGAGTTCCGTGTCCGCGAAGACGGCGTCCAGGTTGGCCGCGCCGGTGACCTTCGCATGCAGTACGTCGACCAGCTCAGCACCACCGATCTCGGCAAGCGGAGTGATCTGACCGACGCCTGCGGCGTGGACGACGGTACGGACGGGGGTTCCGTCGGTCTGAAGGCCGGTGGCGAGCTGTGCCAGAGCGTCGCGGTCGGCGACGTCGCAGGCCGCGATGGTCACCCGTACGCCCGTGGCGGCGAGTTCATCGCGGAGTTCTGCTGCGCCGGGGGCGTCGGGTCCTCGGCGGCCGGTGAGGACGAGGTGCTGGGCGCCGTTGGTCGCGGCCCAGCGGGCGACCCGGGCAC
>NZ_JBHXTM010000125.1:0-3544 GCF_042677325.1 Streptomyces sp. NPDC127117 | reverse complement strand
TACTGCAGGGGGGACCCTGTGGGAGAGTAGGTCGCCGCCGAACTCCTTTTACGGGAAAGCCCCGTGTCCTTGTGGACACGGGGCTTTTCTGCGTTCACGGGTCCTTGCCTCACCCCTGTGCACCCGTGAGCAGTGGCCAAGGGTAAGGTCAGGGGGCATCATTGGCACTTTCTTCACAGGAGGCCCCCGGGTGGAGGTCCAGGAGACTCGGGTTCAGACGGACCGGGTACTCACCATCCCCAACATCCTCAGCATGGCTCGCCTTGTCGGGGTTCCGCTCTTCCTGTGGCTGATTCTTCGCCCTGTGTTCGGCGGCCCCCAGAGCGACGGCTGGGCCCTGCTGGTGTTGATGCTCAGCGGCATCAGCGACTACCTCGACGGCAAGCTCGCCCGCCGGTGGAACCAGATCAGCAGCCTCGGCCGGCTCCTGGATCCCGCTGCGGATCGCCTCTACATCCTTTCCACCCTCGTCGGCCTGACCTGGCGGGAGATCCTGCCACTCTGGCTCACCGCGGCACTTCTCGCCCGTGAGCTGATGCTCCTCGTGATGGTGGGAATCCTGCGGCGTCACGGCTATCCGCCGCCCCAGGTCAACTTCCTGGGCAAGGCGGCCACGTTCAACCTGATGTACGCGTTCCCCTTGTTGCTGCTCAGCGATGGAAGTGGTTGGCTTGCATCGCTGGCCGCTATTTTCGGATGGGCGTTCGCAGGTTGGGGTACAACGCTCTATTGGTGGGCAGGGATCCTCTACGTGGTTCAGGTACGCCGCCTCGTCAAGGCGGATGTAGCAGCCGATTGAGCTCGTTGATGCGGTGCCGTGCAGTGTGGCCGGCCCGCCGCTGATGACCCGGATGGTGCCCCGACGGGCGAAGTCGGCTAGACCGTCGTCTCTTCAAGGAGGACGTTTCCGACATGAAGGCCGTCGTGATGGCTGGCGGCGAAGGCACACGCCTTCGCCCCATGACCTCAAGCATGCCCAAGCCGCTTCTGCCCGTCGCCAATCGGCCGATCATGGAGCACGTGCTTCGGCTGCTCAAGCGGCACGGGCTGAATGAGACCGTCGTAACGGTCCAGTTTCTAGCCTCGCTGGTCAAGAACTACTTCGGGGACGGCGAAGAGCTCGGAATGGAGCTCAGCTATGCCAACGAGGAGAAACCGCTCGGTACCGCGGGAAGCGTGAAGAACGCAGAGGAAGCGCTGAAGGACGACACCTTCCTCGTCATTTCCGGTGACGCTCTCACCGATTTCGATCTCAGCGATCTCATCGCCTTCCACAAGGAAAAGGGCGGCCTGGTCACGGTGTGCCTGACCCGTGTGCCGAACCCTCTGGAATTCGGTATCACGATTGTGGACGAGGGCGGCCAGGTCGAACGCTTCCTGGAGAAGCCCACCTGGGGACAGGTCTTCTCGGACACGGTCAACACCGGCATCTACGTCATGGAGCCCGAGGTATTCGACTACGTCGAAGCCGACGTCTCGGTGGACTGGTCCGGAGATGTCTTCCCCCAGCTCATGAAGGAGGGCAAGCCCATCTACGGCTATATCGCCGAGGGCTACTGGGAGGACGTCGGCACCCACGAGAGCTATGTGAAAGCACAGGCCGACGTCCTTGAACGCAAGGTCGACGTCGACATCGACGGCTTCGAGATCTCGCCCGGCGTATGGGTCGCGGAAGGCGCGGACGTACACCCCGACGCGGTACTGCGCGGGCCTCTCTACATCGGGGACTACGCAAAGGTCGAAGCCGGCGCGGAGATTCGCGAGCACACGGTCATCGGGTCGAACGTCGTCGTCAAGAGCGGCGCATTCCTGCACCGGGCCGTGGTGCACGACAACGTCTACATCGGTCAGCACAGCAATTTGCGCGGCTGCGTGATCGGAAAGAACACGGACGTCATGCGGGCCGCCCGCATCGAGGATGGCGCGGTCATCGGGGACGAATGCCTGATCGGTGAGGAGTCGATCATCCAGGGCAATGTCCGCGTCTACCCGTTCAAGACCATCGAGGCCGGCGCCTTCGTCAACACCTCGGTCATCTGGGAATCGCGGGGACAGGCGCATCTCTTCGGCGCCCGCGGCGTGTCCGGGATCCTGAACGTCGAGATCACCCCGGAACTCGCGGTCCGGCTCGCCGGTGCCTATGCCACCACCCTGAAGAAGGGCTCGACGGTCACCACCGCACGGGACCACTCCCGAGGTGCCCGTGCTCTGAAGCGAGCCGTGATCTCGGCCCTTCAAGCCAGCGCCATCGACGTCCGGGACCTGGAGAACGTACCGATGCCCGTCGCGCGCCAGCAGACGGCGCGGGGCAGTGCCGGCGGGATCATGATCCGTACATCTCCCGGTGTGCCCGACTCCGTCGACATCATGTTCTTCGACGAGCGGGGCGCGGACCTGTCGCAGGCGCGGCAGCGGAAGCTGGACCGGGTCTACGCACGTCAGGAGTACCGCCGTGCCTTCCCGGGCGAGATCGGCGATCTGCACTTCCCGTCCAGCGTCTTCGACTCGTACACCGGATCGCTGCTGCGGAACGTGGACACCACGGGGATCGCCGATGCGGGGCTCAAGGTCGTCGTCGACGCGTCCAACGGGAGTGCCGGGCTCGTACTGCCCAGCCTGCTGGGGCGGCTCGGGGTCGACGCGCTGACCATCAATCCCGGGCTCGACGAATCACGGCCCACCGAGTCCGCCGAGACCCGGCGCTCCGGGCTCGTCAGGCTCGGCGAGATCGTCTCCTCGGCGCGGGCCTCGTTCGGCGTGCGGTTCGACCCGGTCGGTGAGCGGCTTTCCCTGGTCGACGAGCGGGGGAGGATCGTCGAGGACGACCGGGCGCTGCTCGTGCTGCTCGACCTCGTGGCGGCCGAGCGGCGCAGCGGGCGGGTGGCGTTGCCGGTCACCACGACTCGGGTCGCCGAGCAGGTCGCCGCTTACCACGGCACGCAGGTCCAATGGACGACGACATCGCCCGACGATCTGACACGCGTGGCACGCGAGGAGGGCACCATCTTCGGCGGAGACGGGCGTGGCGGCTTCATCGTTCCCGAATTCAGCAGCGTCTTCGACGGATCGGCGGCGTTCGTGCGGCTCCTCGGCCTGGTCGCCAGGACCCAGCTCACCCTGAGCCAGATCGATGCCCGCATTCCCCGCGCCCATGTCCTTCGCCGTGATCTCGCCACCCCCTGGGCCGTCAAGGGCCTGGTCATGCGGCGGGTGGTGGAGGCCGCCGGGGACCGCAGCGTCGATACGACGGACGGGGTGCGGGTGGTCGAGGCGGACGGGCGGTGGGTGATGGTGCTGCCGGACCGGGCCGAGGCGGTCACCCATCTGTGGGCCGAAGGGCCGGACGACGCCTCCGCGCAGGCGCTGCTGGACGAATGGGCGGCGATCGTGGACAGCGCAGGTCAGTGACGGTTCTCCCGGTGTGGGCGCGGGGGGCGCCCCCGGCCCCCCCGGCCCCCCCGGGGGGGCCGGGCCCTCCCGCACGGGGCCCGGGCGGGGCCCCCCGGGGGGGTCCCCCCCCCGTTCCGCTTGTCCGGATTGTGGC
>NZ_JBHXTM010000124.1:0-3726 GCF_042677325.1 Streptomyces sp. NPDC127117 | reverse complement strand
GTTTCCAACCTTACCAGATCCGTTTCCGTGTCCGGCGCCCTGTTGGAGCGGGCTCGGCCGTTCAGCTTTCGCTTTTCGGCCTTTCCGGGTGTCAGGCGGTGAGGCGGGCGATCGCCTCGTCGACGGTGAGCTCCTCGCGCTCGCCGGTGCGGCGGTCCTTCAGCTCCAGGACGCCCTCGGCCGAGCGGCGGCCGGCGACCAGGATCTTCGGCACGCCGATGAGCTCGGAGTCGGTGAACTTGACGCCGGGCGAGATGCCCGGACGGTCGTCGACCAGGACGCGCAGGCCCGCGGCGTTCAGCTTCTCGGAGACGTCCAGCGCCAGCTCCGTCTGGAGCGCCTTGCCCGCCGCGACGACGTGCACATCGGCCGGGGCGATCTCGCGGGGCCAGCACAGGCCCTTGTCGTCGGCGGTCTGCTCGGCGAGCGCGGCGACGGCGCGGGAGACGCCGATGCCGTACGAGCCCATGGTGACGCGGACGGGCTTGCCCTGCTGGCCGAGGACGTCGAGCGAGAAGATGTCGGCGTACTTGCGGCCGAGCTGGAAGATGTGGCCGATCTCGATGGCACGGTCCACCCGGAGCCCGCTGCCGCAGTTGGGGCAGGGGTCGCCCGCCTCGACGACGACGACGTCGAGGTAGTCGTCGACCTCGAAGTCACGGCCCGCGACGACGTTCTTCGCGTGCTTGCCCTCCTTGTTGGCACCCGTGATCCAGGCGGTGCCGGCGGCGATGCGCGGGTCGGCGATGTAGCGGACCTTCTCCAGTCCCTGCGGGCCGACGTAGCCGCGTACCAGGTCCTCACGGCCCTCGAAGTCCTCGGCGGTGACCAGTTCGACGACGGCGGGCGCGAGGTGCTCGCCGAGCTTGCCGAGGTCGACCTCGCGATCACCGGGCACGCCCACGGCCACGATCTCGCCGTCCACCTTGACCAGCAGGTTCTTCAGGGTCGCGGCGGCCGGGACGCCCAGGTGCAGGGCGAGGGTCTCGATGGTCGGGGTGTCGGGGGTGTCCAGCTCCTCGACGGGGCCGTGTACCGAGCCGTCCGCGGCGACCGCCTTGAAGGTGACGGCCTCGGTGTTGGCGGCGTAGTCGCAGTTCGGGCAGTCGACGAAGGTGTCCTCGCCGGCGGGCGCGGGCGCCAGGAACTCCTCGGAGGCGGAGCCGCCCATGGCGCCGGAGACGGCGGAGACGATCCGGTGGTCGAGGCCGAGGCGCTCGAAGATCCGGATGTAGGCGGCGCGGTGCAGCTGGTACGCCTCGGCGAGACCCTCGTCGGTGGTGTCGAAGGAGTACGAGTCCTTCATCTGGAACTCACGGCCGCGCAGCACCCCGGCGCGGGGGCGGGCCTCGTCGCGGTACTTGGTCTGGATCTGGTACAGGATCACGGGCAGGTCCTTGTAGGACGAGCACATGTCCTTGACGACCTGGGTGAAGATCTCCTCGTGGGTGGGGCCGAGGAGGTAGTCGGCACCCTTGCGGTCCTTGAGCCGGAACAGCAGGTCGCCGTACTCGTCGTACCGGCCGCTCGCCTCGTACGCCTCCTTGGGCAGCAGCGCGGGCAGCAGCACCTCCTGGCCGCCGATGGCGTCCATCTCCTCGCGCACGACGCGGGTGATGTTCTCCAGGACCTTCTTGCCGAGCGGCAGCCAGGTCCAGATTCCGGCCGCGGTGCGACGCACGTATCCGGCCCGGACGAGCAGCTTGTGGTTGAGCGTCTCGGCGTCCGCCGGGTCGTCGCGCAGCGTCTTGATCATCAATCGGGACATGCGCTGGACCTGGGCCATGATGAACTCCTGCTCGGAAAGGGTGATGTGCAGGAGGTTAGCCGGGCGGCACGGGTGGGCGGAAATCCATTCCCCGCCGCGCTAGCCCTTGCGACGCAGGGGGAGCGGGGCTCCCATCACCGCATAGGGCTTGGGGGCGCTGGGGAAGAGCACCTGGCGGGCCAGGTCCTGGTAGCCGAGACTGCGATACAGGCCACGTGCCGGGCTCTCGGCGTCGATGGCCGAGAGGATGGACCGGGGCTGGTCGACGTCGTCGGTGATGGTGGTGATCAGCGTGCGTCCGATGCCCCGGTTCTGGAACTCCGGCAGGACGTGGAGTTCGGTGATGACGAACGAGTCGTCGAGCCAGTGCGCGCTGCCGGTGGCGCGGAGGTACGGCTCGACGACGGTGGACCACCACTGTCCGCGTTCGTTGGGCATGCCGTAGACGAAGCCGACGAGCCGTTCGCCGGCGGTGGTGGCGCCGAGGGCGCGGGCGTGGGGGTGGTCGAGGTGTCTGAGGACGATATGGCGCCGTACCTCGACCTCTTCGGGCCCCAGGCCGAAGGCGAGGGCCTGTACGGCGAGCGCCTCGTCCACGCGCGCGGCGAGGTCGACCGGCCCGATCCGGACGCTGGGTGTGTGGGGGCCGCCCCCGGATGCTGCTGCCATGCGCCGACCCTACTGGCCCCGGTGGGCGACGGGGTACGGATGGGTGGCCGTCGGCCACGGGACGGTCAGAACAGCACGCTCATGAACGCCCCGGTCTCCTTGAAACCGACCCGGGCGTACGACCGGCGCGCGGGGGTGTTGTAGTCGTTCACGTAGAGGCTGACGACGGGGGCGACATCGGCGAGCGCGTAGCGCAGGACCGCCGCCATGCCGGTTTCGGAGAGTCCGCGGCCACGGTGTTCGGGGGCGACCCAGACGCCCTGGATCTGGCAGGCCTGCGGGGTCGCGGCGCCGATCTCCGCCTTGAAGACGACCTTGCCGTCGTCGATCCGGGCGAACGAGCGGCCGGCTCCGATGAGTTCGGCGACGCGTGCCTGGTAGAGGAGTCCGCCGTCGCCCGCGAGCGGGGAGATGCCGACCTCCTCGGTGAACATCGCCACGCAGGCCGGCATCAGGACGTCCATCTCGTCCTTGCGGATCCGGCGGACCAGTGGGTCGGGGGTCACCTCGGCGGACGGGGTCTCGGTGACCATCAGCGGCTGATGGGCCCGGACCTCGCGGGCCGGTCCCCAGCCGGGTTCGAGCAGCCGCCACAGCTGGGCGGTGGGTTCGGCGGGGCCGACGATCGAGGAGCAGCGGCGGCCGGCCCGGCGGGCCCGGTCGGCGAAGGCCCGGACGGCATCGGGGGTGGCGCAGATGGGGACGAGGTTGGCGCCCGAGTAGCAGAGCGAGCGGAGCCGTCCGTCGGTGTACCAGCCCCACATCTCGCCGCCGAGGCGCCAGGGGTCGAGGCCTGCGATCTGGACCCGGGACGTCACGAAGGCGTTGGCGACGGGCTCGCTCTCCAGGATGGCGAGAGCGGCTCCGAGGTCGCTGGGTTCGAGGACCCGGGTGGTGGTCTGCGTCAACACGAGGGGGCCTCACCATGCGGTCTGCTGATTTCCGCACTGTAACCGAAGCGGATCGTCCGTGCCGCCCGTGCCTGTGAACAGGGGCTGCGGCAGGCCGTGAGGTCGCTCACGGCGGCGCCCCGCCGGACGGGGTCGTCCGGCGGGGCGCGGTGGTGCGGGTCGTCGGTTCAGCTCACGGAGACCTCGGGCTCGCCGGAGGCGATGCCGTCCTTCTCCATCTGCTCGGCGATCTTCAGGGCTTCCTCGATCAGCGTCTCGACGATCTTCGACTCGGGCACCGTCTTGATGACCTCGCCCTTCACGAAGATCTGCCCCTTGCCGTTACCGGACGCGACACCCAGGTCCGCCTCACGGGCCTCGCCCGGACCATTGACGACA
>NZ_JBHXTM010000123.1:0-3944 GCF_042677325.1 Streptomyces sp. NPDC127117 | reverse complement strand
GTTGTCCGGCGACGGGATCCATGGTTAGCGGCGGCCGGGACGGGGGTCAATGATGTGACGTACTACCCCAATACGGAGTAATGTCCGAAATGGGCTGTTCTGGACCGTTTCTATGCCGCTGGGACGGGCTCCGCCTCTACTATCCGGCCTAGGATGTGACGTGGGCCCTATGGGTGGCATCACATCCACAGCGCCGTTTCGAGGGCTCTGGAACCCGGCACCCGTCCGCTAGGGTCCACCTGCATGCCGGACATCCGCCACTCCCCCGAAGCGCCCACCCGCACGCAGGCGATGGCCCCCGGAGAACGCATCGACGCGCACCGCCACGACAACCACCAGGTCATCTACGCGGGATCCGGCGTCCTCGCGGTCACCACCGACGTGGGCACCTGGTTCGCCCCCGGAACCCGGGCCATCTGGGTTCCCGCCGGCTGCGTCCACGCCCATCGCGCCCATGGACACCTCGCCCTGCATCTGCTCGGCCTGCCCGCCGACACCAATCCCCTCGGCCTCGACGCCCCGACCGTCCTCTTTGTCGACCCCCTGCTGCGCGAACTGATCCTCGCGTACACCCGGGGCCCCCACGACGACACGCCGGAGCGGCTGCGGCTGCGCGCGGTTCTGCTCGACCGGCTGCGTGCCTCGCCCCAACAACCCGTTCAGCTGCCCACCCCCACCGACCCGCGCCTCGCGGCCGTCTGCGAAGTCCTTCACGACGACCCGGCGGACCCCCGCACACTGGCCGCCCTGGCGAGCGGGGCGGGAGCCGGGGAACGCACCCTCAGCCGCCTCTTCCGTCGCGAGCTGGGCATGACGTTCCCGCAGTGGCGCACCCAACTGCGCCTGTACCACGCACTTCGCATGCTGGCCGACGACGTACCGGTGACGACGGTCGCCCACCGGTGCGGCTGGTCGTCCACCAGCGCCTTCATCGACGTCTTCCGTCGCGCCTTCGGCTATACCCCGGGCACCCACAACCGCCGCCCCTGACCACGACATCGCCACCGCGCTCGCCGCTGAAAGGGCGGGTTTTCGGTAGTTGTTGGCAGATCACCGGAAGCGCGACAGGCCATCGGGCGATGACGATGGCGGCATGCCAAAGAATGGACCCATCGTTCTGCTGTCGGTCGGGCATGCGTGCGTGGACGTCTATCAGGGCGCGGTGGCGTCGCTCGTCCCGTTCTTCGTGGCCGAGCGTTCCTACACCTACGCGACGGCCTCGGGCATCGTACTCGCGGCTTCACTGCTGTCCTCGGTTGCGCAGCCGGTGTTCGGCGCGCTCACCGACCGTCGGGCCGTACCCTGGCTGCTGCCCGTGAGCACGATCCTGGGCGGGCTCGGGGTCGCGCTGAGCGGCCTCAGTGGTTCGTACCCGCTGACACTGCTGTTCATGGCGGTGTCCGGGATCGGGGTCGCCGCGTACCACCCCGAATCCGCCCGTGTCGCACGGCTCGCGGGCAGGGGGAGCCACAGCGCGATGGGGTGGTTCTCCTTCGGCGGCAATGTCGGCTTCGCGGTCGCCCCTCTCATGGTCACCGCCGTTGTGGCCACCGGCGGACTGCGGTTCTCACCACTGCTCGTGGTGCCGGCCGTGGCCGGCAGTGTGTTGTGCCTGCCCGTGCTGCGCGCACTGGAGCGCAGGACGGCCTCCGGCCCCAGGAACTCGGCCACGAAGGGCACCGACGACAAGGTGTCGTTCGTGAAGCTGTCACTCGCCGTGGTCTGCCGGTCGATCACCTTCGTCGGCCTGAGCACGTTCATCTCGCTCTACGCCCGGCAGCGCACCGGGGGCGGAGCGGCGGCGGGTACGACCGCGCTCTTCGTCCTCTACATGGGTGGCGCGGCGGGCACCGTGCTGGGCAGCCGCCTGGCAAGCCGGTGGGACCGGGTCACGGTGGTGCGCATGTCGTACCTGATCACGGTCGGTGCCGTCGCCGGGATCGTCTTCGCCCCAGGCTCGACGATCTATCCGTTCATCGCCCTCACCTCGATCGGACTGTACGTACCGTTCTCGCTTCAAGTCACCCTCGCCCAGGACTACTTGCCCTCGCGTGTCGGCACCGCCGGCGGGATCACCCTCGGGCTGACGGTCAGCATCGGCGGCCTGGCCGGACCTCTCATCGGAAGCGTCGCCGACGCCACCTCCCTGCAGACGGCACTCACCCCGCTGATCCTGATGCCCGCCCTGAGCGGACTGCTGTATCGCGGCATGCCCGAGCCGGCCGCGCCGAGGCATCTCGGCGGCCCGGCACCGGCCGAGGACGACCACGGCGTCCCGGCACGCCCCGCACGCGGAACGGCCTGACACACCCGGCCACGACAGCCCATTTGAATGATCAAAGTAGCGAGGGGTTACCATATGAGCGCCGCCTAGCTCGAAAGATAAACCTGTGACTGTCAATGACGACTCGTTCACCAGCTGGAAGAACCGCGAGGAGATCGCGGAGTCGATGATCCCGGTCATCGGGAAACTGCACCGGGAGCGGGACGTAACGGTCCTGCTCCACAGCCGCTCCTTGGTGAACAAGTCGGTGGTCAGCATCCTGAAGACCCACCGATTCGCCCGCCAGATCGCCGGTGAGGAACTCTCGGTCACCGACACGCTGCCGTTCCTCCAGGCGCTCACCACGCTCGACCTCGGCCCCTCGCAGATCGACATCGGCATGCTCGCCGCGACCTACGCGGCCGACGACCGCGGCCTCCCGGTCGAGGAGTTCACCGCCGAGGCCGTCGCCGGTGCCACGGGCGCCAACAAGATCGAGCGCGGTGACGGACGCGATGTCGTCCTGTACGGATTCGGCCGCATCGGCCGCCTCGTCGCCCGCCTGCTGATCGAGAAGGCCGGCTCCGGCAACGGACTGCGACTGCGCGCCATCGTCGTCCGTCAGGGCGGTGACCAGGACATCGTCAAGCGTGCCTCGCTGCTGCGCCGCGACTCGATCCACGGCCAGTTCCAGGGCACGATCACCGTCGACGAGACGAAGAGCACCATCGTCGCCAACGGCAACGAGATCAAGGTGATCTACGCCAACGATCCGTCCGAGGTCGACTACACGGCGTACGGCATCAAGGACGCCATCCTCATCGACAACACCGGCAAGTGGCGCGACCGCGAGGGCCTGTCGAAGCACCTGCGCCCCGGTATCGACAAGGTCGTCCTGACCGCTCCGGGCAAGGGCGACGTCCCCAACATCGTGCACGGCGTCAACCACGACACGATCAAGCCGGACGATCAGATCCTTTCCTGCGCCTCCTGCACCACCAACGCGATCGTGCCTCCTCTGAAGGCGATGGCGGACGAGTACGGCGTCCTGCGTGGCCACGTGGAGACCGTCCACTCGTTCACCAACGACCAGAACCTGCTGGACAATTACCACAAGGCCGACCGCCGCGGCCGTTCCGCGCCGCTGAACATGGTCATCACCGAGACCGGTGCCGCGTCCGCCGTCGCCAAGGCGCTGCCCGAGCTCAAGGCGCCGATCACCGGCAGCTCGATCCGGGTTCCGGTGCCGGATGTCTCGATCGCGATCCTCAGCCTCCGGCTCGGGCGCGAGACGACCCGTGACGAGGTCCTCGACTACCTCCGCAACGTGTCGCTGACCTCGCCGCTCAAGCGCCAGATCGACTTCACCACCGCGCCCGACGCGGTGTCGAGCGACTTCATGGGCTCGCGCCACGCCTCGATCGTCGACGCCGGCGCCACCAAGGTCGACGGTGACAACGCGATCCTCTACCTCTGGTACGACAACGAGTTCGGCTACTCGTGCCAGGTCATCCGGGTCGTCCAGCACGTCTCCGGTGTGGAGTACCCGACCTACCCGGCCCCGGCGGTCTGATCCCGACGGATCACTCCCCGGTCCCGCAGGGACCGTAGTCCCGGTCGCACCGTGAAGGGCGCCCGATGAGCAGCTGCTCATCGGGCGCCCTTCGCACTGCTCGGCCAC
>NZ_JBHXTM010000122.1:0-4006 GCF_042677325.1 Streptomyces sp. NPDC127117 | reverse complement strand
CCACCGTCCTACGCCCCAAAGTCGACGCCGCCTGGCACCTCCACCAACTCACCACCCACCTCAACCTCTCCTTCTTCACCCTCTTCTCCTCCGCCTCGGGCACGTTCGGCGGGCCCGGCCAGGCCAACTACGCGGCCGGGAACGCGTTCCTCGACGCGCTCGCCCAGCACCGCCGCGACCAAGGACTACCCGCCACCTCCCTCGCCTGGGGCCCCTGGGCCGAAGGTGGCATGGCAGGACGCCTCGACGCGGCCGATGTGGAGCGGATGAGCCGGAGCGGGATCACGCCGTTCTCGCCCGAGGAGGGCCTGGAACTCTTCGACACCGCCCTGCGCTCCGACTCGGCGACGCTCGTACCGGTCAAGCTGGATCTCGAAACGTTCCGTTCGGCGCCGGTCGTCCCGTATCTGCTGCGTGGCCTGGTCCGCTCGACGAACCGGCGGGCCGCACGAGCGGGGGCCGGGCAGTCCGCCGACTTCGCCCAGCGGCTGCTGGCCCTCGGTGAGCAGGACCGGATCCGGCTGGTGCTGGATGTCGTACGGAGCGAGGTCGCGGCCGTGCTCGGCCACGCCTCCGGCGACGCCGTCCCGGCCGACCGCGCCTTCACCGAGCTGGGCTTCGACTCCCTCACCGCCGTCGAACTCCGCAACCGCCTCAACACCGTCACCGGCCTGCGCCTGCCCGCCACCCTCGTCTTCGACCACCCCTCCGCCACCGTCCTCGCCGAGCACATCGCCACGGAGAGCACGGGCAGTGCGCGGGCGCAGCAGGACGTGGCCTCGGTACCGGTCGCCGTCGACAGCGACGACCCGGTGGTCATCGTCGGTATGAGCTGCCGCTACCCCGGCGGCGTGACCGGCCCCGAGGACCTGTGGCAGCTGGTGGGTTCCGGCGGTGACGCCATCTCGCCGCTGCCGACGGACCGCGGCTGGGACGTCGGACGCCTCTTCGAGCAGGGTGACGACCGGACCGGTACGTCGTACGCGACGGAGGGCGGCTTCCTGCACACGGCGGCCGAGTTCGATCCGGTCTTCTTCGGGATCTCGCCGCGCGAGGCCCTGGCGATGGACCCGCAGCAGCGGCTCCTCCTCGAAGCCTCCTGGGAGGCCATCGAGCACGCGGGCATCGACCCGACCGCGCTGCGGGGCAGCCAGACCGGCGTGTACGCGGGTCTGATGTACCACGACTACGTCTCGCAGCTGGTCGAGGTCCCGGAGGGTGTCGAGGGCTTCCTCACCACCGGGTCCGCGGGCAGTGTCGTCTCGGGCCGGGTCTCGTACACCCTGGGCCTGGAGGGCCCGGCGGTGACCGTCGACACGGCCTGCTCGTCCTCGTTGGTCGCCCTCCACCTGGCCGCACAGGCGCTGCGCTCGGGCGAGTGCTCGATGGCGCTGGCCGGTGGCGCGACCGTGATGGCGACGCCCGGCAGCTTCATCGAGTTCAGCAAGCAGCGGGGCCTGGCTCCCAACGGCCGGGTGAAGGCCTTCGCGGACTCCGCCGACGGCACCGCATGGTCCGAGGGTGTGGGCGTCCTGCTGCTGGAGCGGCTGTCCGACGCCCGCCGCAATGGTCACCGCGTCCTCGCGGTGGTCCGCGGTTCCGCCGTGAACCAGGACGGTGCGTCCAACGGCCTGACCGCCCCGAGCGGTCCCTCGCAGCAGCGGGTGATCCGCCGGGCACTGGCCAGTGCGGGCCTGTCCGCCGGCCAGATCGACGTGGTCGAGGCGCACGGTACGGGTACGAAGCTCGGTGACCCGATCGAGGCGCAGGCCCTGCTCGCCACGTACGGGCAGGACCGCCCGGCCGACAAGCCGCTGCTGCTGGGATCGGTCAAGTCGAACATCGGTCACACGCAGGCCGCCGCCGGCGTCGCCGGCATCATCAAGATGGTCATGGCGATGCGCCACGGCGTCCTCCCGCAGACGCTCAACGTCGACGAGCCGTCCACGCAGGTGGACTGGTCGGCGGGTGCGGTGGAGCTCCTCACCGAGCCGGTCGCCTGGCCGATGGGGGACGAACCGCGTCGCGCCGGTGTGTCGTCGTTCGGCATCAGCGGTACGAACGCACACGTGATCGTCGAGGAGTCGCCCGACGGCTACGACCGGGGCGGCATGCTGCCCCTGCCGGCGCAGACGGCGCCGGAGGCCGCTGCCGGGCGGACCGCGTTCCTGTTCTCGGGCCAGGGCGCGCAGCGCGTCGGCATGGGACGCGAACTGTACGAGGCGTTCCCGGTGTTCACCGAGGCGTTCGACGCGGTGTGTGTGGAGCTCGACAAGCACCTGGACCGCCCGGTGAAGGAGATCGTCTTCGGCGACTCCGAACTGCTGGACCGGACCGTGTACACCCAGGCGGGCCTGTTCGCCGTCGAGGTGGCGCTGTTCCGGCTGGTCGAGCACTGGGGCATCACGCCCGACTACCTGCTCGGCCACTCCATCGGTGAACTGGCCGCCGCGCACGTCGCGGGCGTCTGGTCCCTGGAGGACGCCGCGTCGTTGGTCGCCGCCCGCGGGCGTCTGATGCAGGCCCTCCCGGCCGGCGGCGCCATGGTCGCGCTGAAGGCGGCCGAGGCGGATGTCCTGCCTCTGCTGACCGAGGGCGTCTCGATCGCGGCCGTCAACGGGCCGTCGTCGGTGGTCGTCTCGGGCGACGAGGACGCGGTGCTGGCGGTGGCCGCCCGGTTCGAGCGATCGGTGCGGCTGCGGGTCAGCCACGCGTTCCACTCGCCGCGCATGGAACCCATGCTGGCCGAGTTCAAGACGGTCGCCGAAGGCCTGACCTTCCACGCACCGCGGATCCCGATCGTCTCCAACCTCAGCGGTGAGCCGGCCGGTGAGGAGTTGCTGACGGCCGACTACTGGGTGGACCACGTCCGCCGGGCCGTCCGTTTCCTCGACGGCATGCACGCACTCCGCGAGCTGGAGGTCGAGCAGTTCGTGGAACTCGGCCCGGACAGCGTCCTCACCGCTCTCGGCCGGGCGTGCCTCGGCGAGAGCACAGCGCTGACGGTGTCGGTGCTCCGCAAGAACGGCCCCGCCCTGGAGCAACTGACCTCCGCCGTGGCAGCTCTGCGGAACCGCGCGGTCAGCTTCAACACGGACCTCGCGACCCGGGAACTGAACGAGGCGGCCGCCTCGGTGCTGCCGGTGGTGCCGTGGGTGCTGTCTGCCAGGTCGGAGGAGGCGTTGGCCGGTCAGGCGGAGCGGTTGCTCGGTCTGGTGGGTGCTGTTTCGCCGGTGGATGTGGGGTGGTCGCTGGTCTCGACGCGTGCGGCTTTCGAGCATCGTGCGGTGGTGGTGGGTGAGGATCGTGAGGCGTTGCTGCGGGCGCTCGCCGAGGGCCAGTCGGCGGCGGGCGTCGTCCGTGGCGCTGTGCAGGGTGGCCGTTCGGCGTTCCTGTTCTCGGGTCAGGGGTCGCAGCGGGCCGGGATGGGCCAGGAGCTGTACGAGGCGTATCCGGTGTTCGCAGATGCGTTCGATGCGGTGTGTGCGGAGCTTGACCGTCATCTCGATCGGCCGGTCAGGGACGTGGTGTTCGGTGGGTCGGAGCTGATCGACCAGACCGTCTACACGCAGGCCGGGCTGTTCGCGATCGAGGTGGCGCTGTTCCGGCTGCTGGAGCACTGGGGGGTGACCCCCGACTACCTCCTCGGGCACTCGATCGGCGAACTGGCCGCCGCGCACGTCGCGGGCGTCTGGTCCCTGAAGGACGCTGCCGCGCTCGTCGCCGCGCGGGGCCGTCTGATGCAGGCCCTGCCCACGGGTGGGGCGATGGTCGCCATCCAGGCCACCGAGGCGGAAGTCCTGCCGCTGCTCACCGACGGTGTCTCCATCGCAGCCCTGAACGGCCCGGACTCCGTGGTGATTTCGGGTGATGAGGATGCCGTACTCGCCATCGCGTCCGGCTTCGGGAAAACGAAGCGGCTCCGCGTCAGCCACGCCTTCCACTCACCGCGCATGGAACCCATGCTGGCCGAGTTCAAGGCAGTGGCGGAGAACCTGACGTTCCA
>NZ_JBHXTM010000121.1:0-4015 GCF_042677325.1 Streptomyces sp. NPDC127117 | reverse complement strand
TGCAACGTCGCACCGATGTCCGACGTACGCGTCGTGGTCATCGACTGCACCGACACCGGCGCGTCCCCGCCCACCGCAACCGACCCGACCTGGATGCGCCGCGAGGGGCGGCGCATCGCCAGCGGCCGGGCCGGCAGCCCGGGGAGACCGAGTGCGACCGGTTCTCCAGCGGTCATGACGTCACCGGTTCCCGGAGACCGTCTCGCGTGCGGCGCGCAGGGATTCCTTCAGCGATCCCATCGTCGCGAGCACGGCGGTGGGCTCGTAGCCGCAGTGCGCCATGCAGTTGGCGCAGCGCGGGTCCTTGCCCCGGCCGTACTTGTCCCAGTCGGTCTCCTCGATGAGCTGACGGTACGTCGGTACGTAGCCGTCGCTCATCAGGTAGCAGGGCCGCTGCCAGCCGAACAGCGAGTAGTTCGGGATGGCCCAGGCCGTGCACGGGAAGTCCGCCTTGCCCTCCAGGAAGTCCAGGAAGAGCGGTGAGTGATTCAGCCGCCAGCGGGCCCGGTTGCCGCCCGCGAAAGTCTTCTTGAACAGTTCGCGGGTCTGCTCGACGCCCAGGAAGTGCTCCTGGTCGGGTGCCTTCTCGTAGGCGTAGGCGGGCGAGATCATCATCTCGTCGACCTTCAGGTCGTCATTGAGGTAGTTGAGGACCTCGATGATGGTCTGCGGGGTGTCGGTGTTGAAGAAGGTGGAGTTCGTGGTGACCCGGAACCCGCGCCGCTTGGCCTCCTTGATCGCCGCCACGGCCTCGTCGAAGACGCCTTCCTTGGCGACGGATTCGTCGTGCCGTTCCCGCAGCCCGTCGATGTGCACGGCGAAGGCGAAGTACGGGGAAGGCGTGAACTTCTCGATCTTCTTCCTGAGCAGCATCGCGTTGGTGCACAGGAAGACGTACTTCCTGCGTGCCACCAGCTGCCGGACGATCTCATCGATCTGCGGGTGCATCAATGGCTCGCCGCCCGCGATGGAAACCATCGGGGCGCCCGATTCGAGCACGGCGCCCACGGCCTGGGCCACCGGCATGCGCTGCTTGAGCACACCGGCCGGATGCTGGATCTTCCCGCAGCCCTCGCACGCGAGATTGCAGGCGTACAAGGGCTCCAGTTCCACGATCAGCGGGAATTTGTCCCGCCTGCGGAGCTTCTGTTCAATGAGGTACGTCGCAACCTTGATGGACTGACGGAGCGGCATGGCCATCTGGCTCACCTCCTGGGGAGCAGCAAAGATCGGTGCCATTCGTAGAAAGCAGGCAGGACGGCACGGAGAACTCGGAAAGCCGATATTCCACCGCGTATCGTCCCGATGCGGACGAGCTCATGCTCCGGAGCATCCACGACCACCCGTACGGCGGCAACCGGGCGGGGCCCGGACCGCAGGGCGGTGCGCAGAGTGGTGGCGGACTCCATGTCCACCGCGATGGCTCCGGTGGCCCGCAGCGCGGCCCGCTCATGTCCGCGTACGACATGGGCGGAGCCGGTCAGCGGACCGGTGTGGACGGCGCGGCCGGGCACCGCCCTGGCCAGGGCCTCGGCGAGCAGGCCCGGCCCGGTGCAGACCGTCGAGTCCCCGGCCTCCCGGGTCTCGTCGGCGACCACCAGGTCCCCGGGGTGCATACCGGGCAGCAGCCCGGCGCAGAACCCGGAGGCGAGGACCGCCGTCCCGGACGCCCGGTCCTCACCGAGCGCCCGCGCGACGGCCGTCTCGGCGGCCCTGGGCCCCATGCCCGTACGGAGTACGGTCACCGGGCCGGGAGCGGCGTCGGCCCTGCCCCGGCCGGTGCGCAGGGCGAACTGCTCGATGCCGAGCGCGCAGGCGATCAGCAGCGGCGCGGCGGGGCCGGCCGGCCCCGGGCCGTCGGCCATCAGGCCCCCTTGCGGGTGGCCGTGCGGTCGGCGAACGGCTCGCCGTACACGTACCGCCCGAGCGCGGTGAGCGGGAACACCTGGCGGTAGAGGTGGTAGTTGATGGAGAAGTCCCACGGGAATCCGGTGCCGGTGAAGTACGGCTCGTCCCAGGAGCCGTCGGCCTGCTGGGTGGCGGTCAGCCAGGCCACCCCGCGCCGCACGGCGACGCTGTCCCGGGCCCCGGCGGCGAGCAGTGCGAGCAGCGCCCAGGCGGTCTGGGAGGCGGTCGAGGCGCCGTGCCCGATCCACTTCTCCTCCCGGTAGGAGCGCAGGTCCTCGCCCCAGCCGCCGTCGTCGTTCTGCACGGACTCCAGCCAGCCGACCGCGCGGCGGATCGCCGGATGCGTCGCGGGCAGTCCGGCGGCCACCAGTGCGGGCACCACCGACCCTGTCCCGTACACGTAGTTGACGCCCCAGCGGCCGAACCAGGCGCCGCTCGCCTCCTGTTCGGCGAGCAGCCACTCGATGCCCCGGCGGGTGACCCGGTGTCCGGCCCGTCCCTCGACCGCGAGCATCTCCACCACGTGCCCGGTGACATCGGCGGACGGCGGGTCGATGACCTCGCCGAAGTCGCAGAAGGGCAGCCGGTTGGGGAAGGCGCTGGTGTTGTCCGCGTCGAAGGCGCCCCACGCCCCGTTGCGGGACTGCATGCCGATGTTCCAGCGGACGCCGCGCTTGATGGCGGCCTCGATGCGGGCCCGGTCGGGGTGGCGGACCCGGCGCAGCGCGAGGACCACCTCGGCGGTGTCGTCGATGTCCGGGTAGTTGTCGTTGTGGAACTCGAAGGCCCAGCCGCCCGGGTTGAGCCGGGGGCGGCGTACGGACCAGTCGCCGGGCCGGACGATCTCCTCGCCGAGCATCCAGTCCGCGGCCTTCACGAGCGCCGGGTGGTCGGGGCTGACTCCGGCGTCGGCGAGCGCGATGGTGGCAAGGCAGGTGTCCCAGACCGGGGACTGGCATGCCTCGATCATGCGGGCGCCGTCCTCGCGCCACACGGCGAACCGGTCGAGCGATTCGAGTCCGGCGCGCATCACCGGGTGGTTCAGGTCGTAGCCGAGCAGGTGCAGGGCGATGACGGAGTACACCGCGGGTGGCTGGATGCCGCCCCAGCAGCCGTCGTTCTCCTGGCGTTCGATGATCCAGCGGGCCGCGGCGTTCATCGCGGTCCGGCGCAGCTTGCGCGGTGCGATCCGGTGGTAGAGGTGCAGCGCCTTGTCCAGGCGCTGGAAGACGCCGTCCCAGCTGGCGGCCGGTGCGGGGCGCCTGGGCGGGTTCGGGTTGTCCGGATCGGCGTGCAGTTCGTCGAGCGGGAAGGGGGCCGGGCGTACCGGCCGCTTCGCCGAGACGATGGTGAGCGGCACGATGGTCTGGCGGGCCCAGCAGCCGAAGTCGTAGATGTTGAGCGGGGCCCATTTGGGAAAGAACATGAGCTCGGGCGGGAGTTCCGGCAGGTCGTCCCATTTCCACCAGCCGAACAGGGCGAGCCAGATCCGGGTGAAGACCCGGGCGGACGCGATGCCGCCCTGCTCCCGGATCCATCCGGAGGCGCGGGCCATGTGCGGTTCGTCCGGCCGGTCCCCGGCCAGCCGCAGGGCCACGTACGCCTCGATGGTGGTGGAGAGTTCGCCGGGGCCGCCGTGGAAGGTCGCCCAGGTGCCGTCGCCCAGCTGTTCGCCGCGGATGAAGCGGCCGGCCGCTCGGACGGTGTCCGGGTCCTGGATGCCGAGGAATTGACGGAGCAGCAGGTCCTCGGCGTCCATCGTGACGTTGGTGGCGAGGTCTCCCTTCCACCAGCCCTGCTCGTCCTGCCTGCCGAGGAGGTGCTCCACCGAGCGTTCCGCGGCCCGCCGCGCGGCGGCGAGCACGTCGTCCGCGGCGATGGTTGTGTCGGTCGGTTCACTGGCCGAGGCTGCGCGGGGGTTCACGGCCCCGGTGCTTCCGTCGGTCGTCGCTGTCATGGCTTCCCCTTCGTGCAGTCAGGTCCTCTGCTGTGCTGGGGTCTCCGTCGGCCGGCGCCCGGGGCACGGCGCCGGGCCGCGACGTCGAGTCTTTTGGCGGAGATAGTGTTAATGTATTTGGTAAGACGACGAAGTGCGCCAGCGCGGTGG
>NZ_JBHXTM010000120.1:0-4568 GCF_042677325.1 Streptomyces sp. NPDC127117 | reverse complement strand
CCGGCCGTCACCGTGGACACCGCCTGCTCCTCGTCCCTCGTCGCGCTGCACTGGGCGATCCAGGCGCTGCGCACGGGTGAGTGCGAGATGGCGCTGGCGGGCGGCGTGACCGTCATGTCGACGCCGACGACCTTCGCCGAGTTCAGCCGTCAGGGCGGTCTCGCCTTCAACGGTCGGTGCAAGTCGTTCTCGGACGATGCAGACGGCACGGGCTGGGGCGAGGGCGTCGGCGTTCTGCTGGTCGAACGGCTCTCGGAGGCCCGGCGCAAGGGGCACCGGGTCCTGGCGGTCGTTTCGGGTTCGGCCGTGAACCAGGACGGTGCGTCCAACGGCCTGACCGCCCCGAACGGCCCGTCGCAGCAACGCGTGATCCGCCAGGCCCTGGCCAACGCCAAGGTCTCCGCCGACCAGGTCGACGTCGTCGAGGCCCACGGCACCGGCACCTCCCTGGGCGACCCGATCGAGGCGCAGGCCCTCCTCGCCACGTACGGGCAGGACCGCCCGGAGGACCGGCCGCTCTGGCTCGGCTCTGTGAAGTCCAACCTCGGTCACACCCAGGCCGCCGCCGGCGTCGCCGGCATCATCAAGATGGTCATGGCCATGCGCCACGGCGTCATGCCGTCCACGCTGCACGTGGACGAACCGTCCACCCACGTCGACTGGTCGGCGGGCGCGGTGGAGTTGTTGGCGGAGGCGCGGGAGTGGCCGGAGGTGGGTGGTCGTCCGCGTCGGGCGGGTGTGTCGTCGTTCGGGATCAGCGGTACGAACGCGCATGTGGTCCTGGAGCAGGCGCAGGAAGAGCCGACGTCGGTGGAGGCGCCGGAGGCCGTGCTGCCGGTGGTGCCGTGGGTGCTGTCTGCCAAGTCGGAACAGGCGTTGGCCGGTCAGGCGGAGCGGTTGCTCGGTCTGGTGGGCGGTGCCACCCCGCTGGATATCGGCTGGGCGCTGGTCTCGACGCGTGCGGCTTTCGAGCACCGTGCGGTGGTGGTGGGTGAGGACCGTGAGGCGTTGCTGCGGGCGGTTGCCGAGGGGCGGTCGGCTGCGGGTGTGGTGCGGGGTGTCGCGGGCTCCGGTCGTTCGGCGTTCCTGTTCTCGGGTCAGGGTTCGCAGCGGGCCGGGATGGGCCGCGAGCTGTACGACACCTACCCCGTGTTCGCGGACGCGTTCGACGCGGTGTGCGCCGAACTCGATCGGCATCTCGATCGGCCGGTCAGGGACGTGGTGTTCGGCGGGTCGGAGCTGATCGACCAGACCGTGTACACGCAGGCCGGGCTGTTCGCGATCGAGGTGGCGCTGTTCCGGCTGCTGGAGCACTGGGGCGTCACCCCCGACTACCTCCTCGGCCACTCCATCGGCGAACTGGCCGCCGCGCACGTCGCGGGTGTGTGGTCGCTGGAGGATGCGGCGGCGTTGGTCGCGGCCCGGGGCCGTCTGATGCAGGCCCTGCCCACGGGTGGGGCGATGGTCGCCATCCAGGCCACGGAGGCGGAGGTGCTGCCGCTGCTCACCGACGGTGTCTCCATCGCCGCCCTGAACGGCCCGGACTCCGTGGTGATTTCGGGTGATGAGGATGCCGTACTCGCGATCGCGTCCGGCTTCGGGAAGACGAAGCGGCTGCGGGTGAGCCACGCGTTCCACTCGTCGCGCATGGAACCCATGCTGGCCGAGTTCAAGACGGTGGCGGAGAACCTGACGTTCCACGCACCGCAGATCCCGATCGTCTCCAACCTGACCGGTGAGATTGCCGGTGAGGAGCTGCTGACGGCCGATTACTGGGTGGACCATGTCCGCCAGGCTGTTCGCTTCCTCGACGGGATGCGCCACCTGGAGTCCCAGGGCGTCACGACGTACGTGGAGCTGGGCCCCGGCGGGGTGCTCTCCGCCATGGGCCAGTCGTGCGTCACCGAGGACGCCGGTTTCGTGCCGGCCCTGCGCAAGGACCGTGCCGAGGCCGAGGCGCTTGTCACCGCTGTCGCGGAGCTGCATGCGCGTGGCGCCGGCGTCGACTGGGCCGCGTACTACGCGAACACCGGCGCCCAGTACGTCGACCTGCCCACCTACGCCTTCCAGCACCAGCACTACTGGCCCGAGCCCCCCGCCGCCCCGGCGGAGGCCAAGGGTGCCGCCGATCCCGTCGACGCGAGTTTCTGGGAGGCTGTCGAGCGGGCGGATGTCGCTCAGCTGCTCGACACCCTCGACGTCGCCGACGGCGACGACGCGACCCAGGCATCGTTGGCGAACGTGCTTCCGCTGCTCTCCGAGTGGCGGCGCGAGCGGCGCAGCCACGCCACGCTGGACGACTGGCAGTACCGGATCACCTGGAAGCCCGTTTCGACCACCGGCCCCGAACTGTCGGGCCACTGGCTCCTGGTCGTTCCGGAGCAGACCGCCGAGGCCCCGTACACGGAAACCGTCGCTGCCGCTCTCGTCGCGCACGGCGCCGAGGTCACCCGTGTGGTTCTGACCGACCGGTCCTCGCTCGCCGTGACCTTCGAAGGTGCACCGGCCGACGGTGTGGTCTCGCTCGTGGACCTGCACGGTACGGCCGTTCTCGTCCAGGCGCTGGCCGACGCGGACGTACGGGCGCCGCTGTGGTGCCTGACCAGGGGAGCCGTCTCCGTCGGAGCGGCCGACCGGATCACCAGCCCCGAGCAGGCCGCGGTCTGGGGCCTCGGTCGGGTCGTCGGCCTCGAACTCCCGCAGCACTGGGGTGGTCTCGTCGACCTCCCGGAGGAACTCGACGACCGCGCCGCCGCCCGCCTCTGCGCGGTGCTGGCGGCCACCGACGACGAGGACCAGCTGGCCGTCCGCGGCTCCGGGGTCTTCGTACGCCGACTGATGCGGGCACCGTTCGCGGAGCCGGCACCGGCCTGGACCCCGCGGGGGACCGTACTCGTCACCGGCGGCACCGGAGCCCTCGGGGGACGGATCTCCCGCTGGCTGGCCGGCAACGGCGCCGAGCACCTCGTACTCACCAGCCGCCGAGGGCCCGACGCCCCCGGCGCGGCCGAACTCCGCGACGAACTCGCAGCCACGGGCGTACGGGTGACCATCGCGGCCTGCGACGTCGCCGACCGCACGGCCCTGCACCGGCTCCTCGACGGACTGCGCGAGGCGGGCGACACGGTCACCGCCGTTCTGCACACCGCGGGCATCGGCCCCACCCGCGCCGTCACCGAACTCACCCCGCCCGAGATCGATGCCGTTCTGGGGGCGAAGGTCCGCGGCGCGGCCCTCCTCGACGCGTACTTCACCGAGGAAACCGAGGACACCGCGTTGGACGCGTTCGTCCTCTTCTCCTCCAGCGCCGGTGTCTGGGGCAGCGCCGGACAGGGTGCCTACGCCGCCGCCAACGCCCGGCTCGACGCGCTCGCCCAGCAGCGCCGCTCGCGCGGCCTGACCGCCACCTCCATCGCCTGGGGTGCCTGGGGCGGTGGCGGCATGGCCGACGGTGAGGCCGGCGAGTTGATGAGCAAGCGCGGCCTGCCCCTGATGGACCCGGACCTGGCCGTGCTCGCCCTGCAGCGCGCGGCGGCCGGCGACGAGCCCTGCGTGGCGATGGCCGACATCGACTGGGACCGGTTCACCCCCCGCTTCACCGCTGCCCGCCCGCAGCCGCTGATCTCCGAGATCCCGGAGGTCCGCAGCCTGCTCGCCGCAGTCGAGCGCGCCCGGGACGGCGAGGCCGAGGCCGGCTCCGCGTTCCTCGGCCGACTGCGGGCCCTCTCCGCGGCCGAACAGCACCAGACCCTGCTCAAGCTGGTACGCGGCGAGGCCGCCGCCGTCCTCGGTCACGCGACCGCCGAAGCCGTGCAGCCGGGCCGGGTGTTCCAGGACCTCGGCTTCGACTCCCTCACGGTGGTCGAGCTGCGCAACCGTCTGAAGGCCGTGACCGGACTGGCGCTGTCGGCGACCCTCGCGTTCGACCACCCGTCGCCCGAGGCCCTCGCGCACCACCTGCGTGCCGGCCTCCTCGGCGACGACCACTCCACGGCCGCCCACGGCACGGCCCGCGACGACGCGGCCGGAGCCGACGACGACCTGATCGCCGTCGTCGGGATGAGCTGCCGTTTCCCCGGCGGCGTGAACAACCCCGAGCAGCTGTGGGACCTGGTCGCCGAGGGCCGCGACGCAGTCGGCGGCTTCCCCGTCGACCGTGGCTGGGACGTGGAGCGGCTCTACGACCCGGAGCGCGGCACACCCAACACCTCGTACACGGATCAGGGCGGATTCCTCTACGAGGCCGGCTACTTCGACCCCGCCCTCTTCGGGATCTCGCCGCGCGAGGCGCTCGGCATGGACCCGCAGCAGCGGTTGCTGCTCGAAACGTCGTGGGAGGCGTTCGAGCGCTCCGGGATCGACCCGGCGTCGGTCCGTGGCAGCCGTACCGGTGTGTTCACCGGCACGAACGGTCAGGACTACGCCACCCTCCTGCTCGGTGTCACCGATGCCGACAGCCTCTCGATGACCAGTAATGCGGCGAGTGTGGTGTCGGGTCGGATCTCGTACACGTTCGGTCTTGAGGGGCCGGCGGTGACGGTGGACACGGCGTGCTCCGCGTCGCTGGT
>NZ_JBHXTM010000119.1:0-5930 GCF_042677325.1 Streptomyces sp. NPDC127117 | reverse complement strand
AGCGGAAGGTGAAGCAGAGGGCTGAGCGGGGGACGATGCATTGACGGACATGGCGGAGGCGCTCCTCGCGTAGTCGATGCGTGCTCGGTGAGAACCGACTGCCGGTCGGTCGCGGTCAGATCGTGCTGCGGTACGGCGGCATGAAGCGCATACGAGGCATCTGGTCGGCCAGCACTCCCCCGTCGACGACGATGCGCGCCCCGGTGAGATACGCCCCGGCGTCCGAGGCGAGCAGCAGCAGCGCGCCCACGCATTCGTCGGGCTGCGCGTACCTGCCGAGCGGGATGCGCTCGCGGTACGCGGATTCGAAGGCCTCCCGGTCGAAGGGGAATTCGCCGTCGATGGGGGTCTCGACCATGCCGGGGGCGAGGGTGTTGGCGGTGATGCCGTGCGGGGCGAGCTCGACCGCCAAGGTCTCGGTGAGGAGTTGGGCGGCGGCCTTGGAGGCGTTGTAGTGGGCCAGGCCGGCCTCCGCCACCAGGGCGTTCTTCGAGGTGATGGTGATGATGCGGCCCGCGACCGAGTCCGCCGTCATGTGTTCGGCGATGCGCTGGCTGAGGAAGAAGACGGCGTCGACGTTGACCCGCATGATGTGCGACCAGCTCGCCGGGGTGATCTCGTTGAAGCGCTCCAGCGCCGCGGTGCCCGCGTTGTTGACCAGGATGTGCAGCGGGCCCGCCTCGGCGCGTACGGCGTCGACGAAGCCGGGCAGCGCGTCGATGTCCGCGAGGTCCTGGCCGTAGGTCCGGCACCGGCGGCCGAGTGCCTCGATCGCCGCCGCGGTCTCGGCGATGCCCTGGGCACCGGGCAGGTCGACGAGGACCAGATCGGCGCCGGCCTCCGCGAGGCCGACGGCGAAGGACCGGCCGAGGCCCCGGGCGGCCCCGGTCACGACCGCGGTGCGACCGGTCAGATCGAAGCGGTCGGTGCCGCGGGGCGGGACGGCTGCGGTCATGGCGGGGTTCCTCCAGGCGGAGCGGTGCGGAGAGGGGTGTGTCGGCTCCGGTACTGATCGCCGGAGGGGTCCGGGCCGCCGCGCTGGGACACATGGGTGATGGCGCGGCGGCCCGGCTGCCGGTCGGTACCGGGCGACAGGGGGATGACCCCGGCACCGTACCGGCAGGTTCGGGGGAACGGCCGGATCAGCCGTTCAGGCCCAGCAGATCCAGCGACGGCCGGTGGATGATCTCCTCCACCGCGTCCACGTCGAGCGGTGGCAGCCCGGGGATGCCGGGGATGCGGGCGATCTCCCGCAGCCCCTTCACCGAGTCGTCGACCGTCGTGAACGGGTAGTCGCTGCCGAACATCAGCTTGTGGAAGACCCCGTAGTCCTGGACCAGCCGGAGGCTGTGCCAGAGCTGGAAGGGCCGGTAGTGCAGGGCGCTGATGTCCGCGTACACATGCGGGTGCTTGCGGATGACCGCGATGCACTCGCCCTCGAAGGGGTGGCCGAGGTGGGCGAGGACCATCCGCAGTTCCGGGTGGCGGATGGCGACCGCGTCCAGGTGGCGGGGCATCGCCCACTCCAGCGGCGCGCTCGACACGAAGGTCGTGCCGGTGTGCACCAGGAGCGGGAGGCCGTGCCGTTCGGCGTACGTGTACAGCTCGTCGTACTCCTCGGCGGCCGGGTCGAAGCCCGCGTACATCGGCATCAGCTTGATGCCGCGCAGGCCCAGTTCCTGGTGGCCGTAGCGGAGTTCGTCCTGCCAGCCGGGCTGGGTCGGGTCCAGGGACAGATAGCCGATCAGCCGGTCGGGGTGCGCTCCGGCGTACGAGGCGACGGCCGCGTCGTCGACCCAGAGGCCGCTGCGCCGCGCCTTGCCGCCGACGACGATCGTGCGGGTGCCCTCGGGGGCGGTGGCCTCGTACTCCTCCCACTTCACCGTGAGGTCGACCTCGCCCGCGTGGGCGCGGGCGGAGTCGGACTTGAACGGGTCGGTGAAGTCGTGGCTGTGCCGGAAGAGGTGCGAGTGGACGTCGACGATCATGTCCGGTTCCGCTTCTCCCAGCCGTCCGCGAACATGTTCCAGAAGCGGTGGCTGGGCGGGTGCTCCTCGAAGACCTCGTCGACGAGCTCGACGCCGAGGCCCGGTGCGGTCGGCAGGCCGATCCGGCCGTCGACGATCGGGAGGGTGCCCTTGAGCGCGTCGAAGACGTAGTCCTCCAGGAGTCCGTCGAAGGTTTCGAGGATCTTGAAGTTGGGGATTCCGAGCGTCGCGTGCACCGAGACGGTGGTGCAGAGCGGCGAGTTCGAGTTGTGCGGGGCCACGAGCATGCCATGGGTATCGGCGATCGCGGCCAGTTTCCTGACCTCGGTGAAGCCGCCGGCCATGGAGAGGTCGGGCTGGATGATGTCGACCGCGTCGGTGGCGAAGAGCTGCTTGTACTCGTAGCGGTTGTGGAAGTGCTCACCGCCGGAGATCGGGAACGCGGCGCGCTGACGCAGTTCCGCGTAGCGCTCGATGTGGGTCCACGGCATCGGTTCCTCGAACCAGCCGATGTCGAAGGGTTCCAGCTCGCGCACCAGCCGGGCCGCGGTCGGCATGGCGAACCGGGCGTGGCCCTCGATGAACAGGTCGACGTCCGGTCCGATGGCCTCGCGGACGGCGGCCACGAGGTCGACGGAGCGGCGCAGCTCGGCGCGCTCCAGCTCATGCAGCCCGGGGCCGAACGGGTCGAACTTGAGGGCGGTGAAGCCCTTCGCCACGGTCTCCTTCGCCTTGGCCGCGAAGATCTCGGGCTCGCGCTCGCCGGTGTACCAGCCGTTGGCGTACACGCGTACGTCGTCGCGGCAGGCGCCGCCGGTCAGCCGGTAGGCGGGAACCCCGAGCGCCTTGCCCATCAGGTCGTACATGGCCTGGTCGAGGCCGGACAGGGCGACGCCGCCCATGTCGCCGCCGCGCAGGAAGTCGCCCTGGTAGACGCGGAGCCAGAGCTCCTCGATGTCGAAGGGGTCGGCGCCGATGAGGTGGCGCCGGGCGATCGCCTCGGTGAGCTCGCAGACCTCGCGGACCCGGTAGGGGTGGGTGATCTCGCCGATGCCGGACAGGCCCTCGTCGGTGTGGACCCGGACATAGCCGAAGTCGCGCCAGGAGGTGCCGAGCATCAGGGTCTCGACGCGGGTGATACGGCCGGCGGGGCCCGCCGGGCGGGTGCGGTTGACGGTCAGCATCAGCGGGTCGCCCCGCCCATGGTGGAGGTGTTCTCCAGGTCGCGGGCGCCGCCCTCGGCGAGCACGGCCTTGACCGCGGCCTCGGTGCCCTCGATGAGACGGTCCACGTCGGCGTCGGTGTGGGCGTAGCTGATGTGGCTGCGCTTGAGGTTGAGCGGCAGCTCGAACAGGCCGTGGTCGAGGAGCTTGCGGCGGTAGCCGACGAACAGGGAGGCGTCGTTGTTCAGCAGGTCCGCGTAGGTGCGGGGGGCCTCGCCGGGCATGAAGTAGCTGACGAAGACGGAGCCGTAGCCGGTGACGACGGCGGGGACGCCGAGGCGCTCGTACAGTCCGGTCAGTTCGGTGCGGACCCGCTCGCCGAGCCGGAAGACGTGCTCGTGGACCGGCTCCTCGCGGAGCTTGCGCAGGGTGGCGAGGGCCGCGGCGACGACGGACGGGTGGCCGTTGTACGTGCCGGCGAAGAAGGCGGGCGCGCCGGGGCGGGTGGAGAAGAGGTCCATCAGATCGGCGCGGCCGCCGATCGCGCCGACGGGGGCGCCGTTGGCGATGGCCTTGCCGAGGGTGGTGAGGTCGGGGGTGACGCCGGAGATCTTCTGCCAGCCGCCGATGTCGTGGCGGAAGCCGGTGATGACCTCGTCGAAGACGAGGATGCTGCCGGCCTTCGTGGTCTCCTCGCGCAGCGTGGTGAGGAACTCCTGGTACGGCAGGAGCGCGCCGACGTTGTGCGGGACGGGCTCGACGATCACGGCGGCGATGTCGGAGCCGTGCTCGGCGAAGGCGCGGCGGACGGCCTCGCTGTCGTTGAACGGCAGGACGAGGGTGGCTTCGAGGACCTCGGGCAGGATGCCGGTCGAGATCGGGTCGTGGCCGCCGACCTTCTCCGGTGCGGAGATGACGTTGAGGCTGACCGCGTCGTGCCAGCCGTGGTAGCAGCCCTGGAACTTGACGACCAGGCGGCGGCCGGTGGCGGCGCGGGAGACGCGCAGCGCGTGGAACGTGGCCTCGCTGCCGGTGCTGGTGAGCAGCACCTTCTCGATGGAGGGGATCAGCTCGGTGAGCTGTTCGGCGAGGAGGACCTCGCCCTCGGTGACACCGACGCCCATGTGGCCGAGGGTGGCACCGGCCTCGGCGGTGGCGCGGGCCACGTCGGGGTCGTTGTGGCCGAGCAGAGGCGGTCCGAACGCCGAGTGGAAGTCGGTGTACTCGCGTCCGTCGGCGGTACGGAACCGTGCGCCGTCCGTCCCCGTGACGACCAGGTCGGTCAGTCCGGGAACGCTGCGCTGACCGCTGTTCACGCCGCCGGGCACGACCTGGCGGGCGCGCTCGGCGAGTCGGGCTCCGGATTCGTTGCCCACCGGGCCTGAACTCATATCGCTTGCTCCTTGCGTCGAGAGTCGTCGGTCTTCGCAGGCCCTGCCCGGCCCGTGAATCCCTGGCGCCATCCGCCCGGCAGTCGCCGCAGGAAGGGGATGATCCGTGGTGCTTGGGATAGTGCGTTTCGTTTTTCCAGAACGCTGTTCTGTAGTGCAGAACAGTGCCTGGATATTACGTCCGGCTCCGGGGCCGGTCAAGACCTTTTCGGCCCCAGGAAGGCCCGATTCCGCACCTTCTTCACAGAGAACGCGCGTTCCGGCCCTCCCCGAGGGACTAGGCTGTTCTGCTATGACGAACAGTGCTGCCCCAGAAGAACCGAAGTACTGGGTCAAGAGCGTGGCCAGGGCAGCGGACATCCTCGAAGCGCTCGCCGCCCCCGCACAGGGGAACGGCCTGAGCGTCACGGAGGTCGGCCAGGCCTGCTCCATCTCCAAGAGCGCCGCCTTCGGCATGCTCCAGACCCTCCGCGCCTACGGCCTCGTCTCGGACGACGGCGAGGGCATGAACCGCCGCTACCGGCTCGGCATGAGCCTGGCCCGGCTCGGCGACCGGGCCCGCTCCCAGGTGTCGCTGCGCGGCGTCGCCCACCCGGTGCTGCGCGAGCTGACCCGGACCACCGGGATGGCGTCCAGGCTCGCGGTCCCCGAGGACGGCCACGCGGTCGTCGTGGACCAGGTCGAGCTCGACCAGCGCGTCCGGCTCGACCTGCGGATGGGGCAGCGCGAGCTGCCGCACTGCACGGGCCTGGGCAAGGCGCTGCTCTCCGCCGTGCCGCCGAGCGAGGCCGCCGCGGTCGTCGAGCGGTTCGGGCTGCCCCGGCGCACCTCCCGCACCATCACCGACCCGGCGACCTTCCTGTCGCATCTGCGCGACATAGCCCGGGTCGGCTACGCCCTGGACGACGAGGAGGACGCCGAGGGCATCATCTGCATCGGCGCGCCTGTCTTCGACGACCGTTCGGTCTGCGCCGGGGCCGTCTCGATCACCGGTCTCAAGCTCGGCCTGCCGGCCTGGCGCTACCAGGAACTGGGCGGCCAGGTACGGGACGCGGCCCGGCGGATCAGCGTCTCGCTCGGCTGGGTCGACGACTCGGACGACACCGCATCCGACAGCGACACGTCACATTCCGACGGATTCGGGTCTTGACCAAATGGCTTAACCCGCCGTAGGTTCCCTGCCAACCGCGGTGACACTCCAAGGTCACCGGCGTTTTACCCTTTCCGACCTGGTTCCGGCGCCTGCCCATCGTGCTGTGAACACCCGCCGGTCGGACCCTTTTCAGCCATCCGCCTCATGGCAGTCCCCCGCAGGAACGCTCCCTCACTTATCGCACTTCTCGGAAGGCGAAGTCCGCATGAGCGTTCCGCACCAACACACCCCCGCC
>NZ_JBHXTM010000118.1:0-6791 GCF_042677325.1 Streptomyces sp. NPDC127117 | reverse complement strand
CCCCGGCTCGATCTCCACGGAGAGAGTGAGATCGGCATCCTGCTTCTCTCCGCTGACCTTGCCGGTCAGTTTGAAGTGGCCGATCTCAGCGGTGACAGGCGTAGTCATGGAAGAAACCTCCTGGTGTTCAGCGCAGTGGGAAAGCGGCGCAAGCTGGCCGCCTCCGGGTCGGAGGCGGGCACGGAGAACGTGATGTTGTCGAAGTCATCGCCGGCGTTAGCCGGTCTCGGTGAGGGGCATGCTGCGGTCACCTGACGTCGAGTGCTTGTGACCGGCCACGCCTTCCGGAGGGCCGTCGAGCCGATGAAGTCGTTGTCGTTCAGCGCGCTGATGCCGTAGGCATCGGGCTTCAGCGTCTGGTTCTTGCCCCTACGGCCGCGCTCGCCGAGAACGATCACGTAGCCATCGGCCATGATCCCCATCGACTCCCTTCACCTGGGACAAGACAGGGCGACCCTACGGACCAGGCCCCCGGCGACGACGGACTCGCCTCATCATTCATTCGTGCGTGTCCCGGTGTCCCGCCCGCGCGGGCGGGACACCGGAAGACTGCGGCGCACCGCTACTCCTCGTCCTGCTCCAGGATGTTCGCCTCAAGGAAGTCGGCCAGGCTGCCGACGATCATCGCCGACGCGAATGCCTTGTCGAGGATCTCCTTGTCCACCGCTTCCGTCTCCTTGCCGCCGTCGGTCTCGGGCAGGCCGAAGTGGTGGCGCAGGGCCAGCTGCTTGTCGACGATGACGGCGGCGGGCAACTTCCAGTCTTCGCCGAGGAATTCGAGGAGCTCGGGGACTTTGAGGTCGTCGGCGGGGCCGATGAAAGAGGTGACGGCGATCCAGCCGGCGTTTTTGCCGTCGTATTCGAAGTGCAGGTCCTGCTGGCGCTTCTTGGTCGTGCCGTCACTGAGCTTGAGCGACTGTTCGAAGGTGGCGGCCGCCGTCGTGTTCTTCTGCGTGTCCACGTCGACGTTGTCGGGGCCGAGGGTTTTGACGAGAAGGGAAGTGAAGTCGAGCCACGTTGTCATCGGTGTTTCTCCTGTTCTCTGGATGCCGGGGGTGTGCCCTGCACTCAACGGGCGTACCACCGCCTGGGTCACGGGCGAGCTGGGATGCGCCACGGCCCGGAGCGGTTCTGGCTCACTTTCCGTGGAGGGCTGACTGAGTGTGATGTCGGTGGTGTGTGGTGGGATGGCCGGACTCTGCTGTCGTGACCTGCTGGGAGTCCGCCTTGATGCCCGTGTACTCGTCTCTGACCCACGCCCTGGCCGCGGCCTTGGTCGATGTCCTGTGGTTCATCGAGGGCAGTGAAGATGAGCAGATGGATCCGGACGATGCCGTCAAGGTCCTGGAGGGTGTCGCCCACCTGGTCAGCAAGCTGTCGAGCGATCAGCGGAGCGAGTTGATCGACCTGCTTGGGACGATGGCTGAAGCTGAGTCCGACCCTGCGCGGCGCGAGTTTCTGGAAGGGTTCCCGGAGGGCTTCGGGCTCCTTGATGATGTGGTCTGACCTGTGCCTCAGGAGTAGAGCAGGACGCGTTTGCGGAGGAGGGCGAAGCCGGCCCGGCCGAACATCTGGCGTTTGAGCATCTTGATTCGGTTGACGTGGCCTTCGACGACGCCTGAGAAGCCGTTGTCGTACCGACCTTGTTGGGCGCCAGTTCGAGTGCGGTGACTCGGTCGCGTGATCTTCGGATCCGGCAGGCATGAAGGCGGGCCTCCTGTCCAGCTCGGGATTGTCGAAGTCCGAACGACCTGAGCAGGAGGCCCTCGTGTCGCAGTCTTGTGGGTCCGTGCCGGTACAGTCCAACTCGGTTGCCCGGTCGTGTGATTGCCTCGCTCACCGGTTCGGGAACGCGGGCGACCATCCGGGCCGCGAGCCCCGGTATCCCTCGGACATGTCGGACGCGGAGTGGGCGGTCGTGCGGGACGCGATGCCGATCCCGGCGTGGATGAACGGCAAGGGCGGGCAGCCGGAGTGCTACTGCCACCGTCAGATGTTGAATGCTGTGCGCTACCTGGTCGCCGGCGGGATCACGTGGCGGGCCATGCCGGGCGACTTCCCCGTGTGGGACCGCGTCTACGCGTTCGCCAGGCGCTGGGGCGCGCAGGGGCTGCTGGTCGAACTGCACGACCGGCTGCGCGGCCTGATGCGCGAGGAGGCCGGCCGCGATCCGGAGCCGACCGCCGCCATCGTCGACTCGCAGTCGGTACGGGCCGCAGCCACCGTGCCCACGTCCTCAGGGGGATACGACGCGGAAAAGAAAGTGCCGGGGCGCAAGCGCCACATCGTGGTGGACTGCCTTGGCCTGCTGCTCGCGGTCATGGTGACCACCGCGAGCGTCCAGGACCGCCACGCGGCCGCGCCGCTGCTGAAGCGCGTGCGGGACCGCCATAGGTAGATCATTCTGGTGTGGGCCGACTGGGGCTACGCGGGCCGCCTGGTCGTCTGGGCGAAGGAGAAACTCCAGCTCACCGTGCAGATCGTCAAACGCTCGGACGACGTATCGGGGTTCATGGTGCTGCCGAGGCGCTGGTGCGTGGAGCGGACGTTCGCGTGGTTGTTTCGCTCGCGCCGGCTGGTACGCGACTACGAGACGCTGCCCACCGTCCACGAGTGGATGGTCATGTGGTCGATGACCATGCTCATGAGCCTCAGGCTGGCCCGTCGGCGAGCGTGAACCGGCGCGGGGCCGGGCCGTACGTTGTCGCGCTCACAGGTCAGATCATGCCTGATCAGGTTGTGGTCTGCACCGATCGGAGACAAGGCGTGGCCGGTAAGCCCGCGGTCACACCTCCAGATACTCCTTTTCGAGCCAACGGCACACGTACGCGGCCACCTCGGCGGCCGACATACCGCTCGTCTCGACGACGAGGTCGGGTTTGGTGGCCTGCTTGGGCAGGCTGTTCTGATGCAGTGAAAGGCCGACCGGATGAGAGTGGCGGCGCTGCCGGTCAGCCAGCGGCTCGTCGGTGACCGAGAGCTCGATGAAGGCGACCCGGGCCAGCCCCCGTGCACGCAAGTCCAGGAGTCGACCTTCGAGGTCCGTGTTGACGACGGGCTCGAACGCCTGGCCGTCGACGATCACACCGACGCCAGCGCTGAGAATTCCCACAATCCCCGCGTTCATCGCGCGGAGCATGGCAATGGCGTCGACACCGTTGTTGATCCGGCGCGCCCCAGGCATGCACGGAACATCCTGGTAGGTGAAACCGCGTTCAGCGAATCGGGCATTTGCAACGCCACCGGCCCACTGTCCGGGAACCATTCGGTAAAGCTCGTCCACTCCGAAGCGCAGCAGGGGCTCACGGGCGTGCTCCTGGACGGCGGCCGCCAACGTCGACTTCCCGGCGGCGGAAGGCCCAGTGATCACGACGCACAGTGGGGGCTTGCCATCCATAGAGAACTTCCCTTGTCTCGATGCTCATGAGCCGCAGGATGGCCCGTCGGCGAGGGTGAACCGGCCAGGGGCCGGCTCGGCTGCCCAGCCGCGGTCCGCAAGGCGCTTCACCTTCGACCGTACCCCTTCCACGCTGGCCGGGCACAGCTCCAGCCCGAGTACGACGGCGATCTCCTGGCACGTCATCACCCCGTCCTTTTTCGTGCGGCGTTCCGCCAGGGCGGCAAGGATCTGCTGGTAGTCCACTGCAAGCACATCCGCGGTCAGCGCGGGCCGCCACACCGGCACGATCGAACCCGCCCGCGCGGCCCCCAGCGCGGGCGCGCGTGGCCAGCTCGCGGTCCTCCAACAACCCCACGACCGACGCCATCAGGCATCTCCACCGATGAGACAAAACGACAGCCTGAGCCTGCCTCGCCGACTCCGACGTCATGCCTGACCTGGGGAACACGTCCATCAAGTTCGATACAACAACGCCTTCTGAGTTCCAGGGCAGGGTGAGGCCGGCGATGACGGCATCGCGGTCACGGTCGATGCCTGCGGCGAGGGTATGGAGGCCGGAGAGGTCGTCTCGCCGGACGGCATCGAGCCACTGCGGCAGCCGTTCGCCCTGGCGCTCGGTGAGCATCTGGCCGAAGGAGCCGACGTGGCCGGTGAGGGCGTCCAGCTCAGGGCAGTGGACCAGAACGGCCTTGAGGCGGAGATGCTCCGTCTCGGTGAGGGTCTCGGGTCGGCGGAGGACCCATACGGCGACGACGCGGGGTGATGGTGGCTGAGCGGTGACGGGGCCCGGCGAGAGCCGCTTCTTCCGGAAACAGGCGCGAACCCGCTGGTAGCTGCCCTGATAGCCGAGCGGCACAATCTCCTCCCACACCGTCCAGGCGTTCGTGCGGCCTTGGTTCCAGCGGTCATCCAGGTAGGGCTTGAGGCGTCGAGTTTGGATGGCCGGCCCTGCCACTGCCTGTGGAACAGGTCCTCCGGGGTGGCTGCGTCGGCGAAGAGCTTGACGGTGCGGGAGGTCATGCGGAGTTGGCGGCCGATCGCCCGACGGCTGAGCCCGGCTGCCAGTAATTCGTGGACGGTCGCGTGCTTGGCGCGGGTGCGGTCAGCGAAGCGGTGTCCTCTCGGCCAGGGCGAGCCGGAGGGGTTGTCGAACTTCTCCGGTTCGGGGGCAGACTGGGCTGGATCTGGCGCCAGGACCTGCAGATATCCGCGGTGGTCTGCGACGCACCGCTCTGCAGCCTCGCTCAGGTTGTGCCAAAGATGCCACCTGTCCGCCACCTGCACCGCCTGTGGTGCCCCGGCCGTGGCACCTTCGGCGAAGAACGGGGCCCGATCGCGGCAGACCACCTCCACCTCGGGCCGTTTCGCGAGCCAAGCGGCCAGGCTGGATGCCTCACGGTCGGGCAGCAGATCCACTGGAAGCCGGCTTTCGACGTCGACCAGGACAGACCCGTAGTGACGCACTTTGCGGGTCGCGTACTCATCGACGCCGACCACCCGCGGGGCCGGAACTTCCGGATCGGGCAAGGCTTCTACCAGCCGCAGCACCGTACTGCGGCTCACGGACATGCCGAAGACTCTCGCCATGCGCGCACCGGCCCGACCGGCGAGCGCGAGGCCGACCGCGGCCAGCGCCGACCGCAGGCGCTCGGTCCGCCGGCCGTACCGACGGGTCAACCCTGGAAACCGTTCGGCGAAGGTCCGACGCCCGCACGAGATGACCGGGCAGAGGAACCTGCGGGCGCGCCAACAGAGATCGACCCGTCTGCCTCCACTGGGCACATCAGCGGGAAAACGTAGGCAGGAGCTGTGAATCCGCCGTGACCAGCTCCCGCATCCGGGACAGATGGCCCCAGCCCGTACTTCGAGCCTCTATGCGTACCGCCTCGTCGTCCACGTCGACGGACAGCACCACCACGTCGGCGAGCGACGGGAACAGCAACTCCTGCAGCCGGAGCACCACTTCTTCCACGGGCCGAACTGTCGGCCACACCGCACCCGGTACGGGCCAATTCCGGGCAACTTCCCCAGAGCCCACTCACCCGACAACCGTCACTCACCGTGCATGCTCCACGAAATGTGTGCCAGGACCGATTCTCGCGTACAGAGCCACCGCGGCCAGCATGCCCCGGGGTTGTCCCGATCGCGACGGGGATCGGGTTGTCCCGAGTGTGGCCGTACTCTGCGAGCAGATCCAGCAGCCCTTCCGTGACATGGCCCGGTATCGTTCCACGGGGCCGGGCCATTGGCCATAGGGGAGTCTGCATCGCGTGGCCGTTTGACCGTGGTCGCGTAGACCTCGGGGCGCAGGAGAGCGCCCAGGTGCGGGCTTGCCTGTGGGCCGCCCGGACGTCTTGAACACGCCGCGGCGCGCTCGGCGGTGCCTCGGGGGACGGGCGCTGCGAGGACGCCGCTCCCGCAGAATCGAGAGGGAGAAGGTTGAGCAGCGAAGACCAGGAGCCCGCCCCTGTCGGCGTGTTGAGTTTCCAGGGGGCGTGCGACCGGATCGTCGACGACTGGCAGTCGGTCAAGGGCTGGGGCGTGAACTGTGTCGTGGACCCGTCCGGTGCGCAGGGCGCGCAGGTGCTGCGTGGCGTGCACGAGCGGGTGCCCGATAGCGTCCTCGTTGAGGTAGCCGGGCGCACCGCCGACGAGGCACTTACCGAGGCCGTGACCGCTCTGGGGGTGCGGTTCAAGGCGCCGGGTGCCTGGTCACGGCGGCTGCCGAAGAAGCCGGCGCGGCTGATCATGCTCATGAACGCCGACTTCGCCGGACGTACGCGCACGAGCGGCGAGCCACTCCGTCTGCTGTCCGCCCTGAACCGTCTCGGCGGGCTGGGGCACACCGTGTTCGTGACCGTACGCGACCCAGGATTCGGCGACGGCACCTCCCGTACGCTTCGCCTCACGGCCCAGCCGCCGGCCCTGGAGGAGGTTCCCGCTGAGGTGCGGGCGCTGGCGCTGGCCGAGGTGGACCACGTGCCGTACGCCATCTGGCAGGAGTTGGTCGTGGGCCTGACCGGGCGACGCCCCGCCGCCGACCACCTGGCTCGCCTCGCCGTGGCCCGCGGCGAGCAGACCCGGCTCGTCGTGGATGCGGCCGCAGAAACGGTCGCGTTCCGCGACGAGACCGTCGCACGGACTCTGCGCGAACAGATCCCGGCCAAGGACCGGGCACGGACCCACCAGCACCTCGCCGACCACCTCGCGCCGCCCTCGGTGACGCAGCCGATAGCGCCAACGTACCCGGACGGCTGGTCGTCCACGGCCGGGCCGGTGGGCCGTTATGCGGCGAGGGGGGGGGGGGCCCCCAGGGCGGGCCACCCCCCCCCCCCCGGGGGGGGGGGCCCCGGCGGGGGGGGGGCCCCCGGCGCACCCGCCCGCACACCCG
>NZ_JBHXTM010000117.1:0-7636 GCF_042677325.1 Streptomyces sp. NPDC127117 | reverse complement strand
GGGGGGGGGGGGGCGGCGCGCCCCCCCCCCCCCCCGCCCACCGGAGGAAGCCACGGGGCTACCGCAGGAAGTCGCGCGCGATCGACTCGGCTGCCCGCTCCAGGAGCGGCCCCGCCTGGGCCATCGAGACCGCGGGGTCCGGCTCCAGGTCGGCGAGGGCGTACGCGCGGCGGATGCCCGCCCCGGTCAGGGCCTCCGGCGACAGGGCCAGACGGCCGCAGACCGCCACGACCTCGATACCCGCGGTGCGGGCCGCCGCCGCCACCCCCGCCGGGGCCTTGCCGTGGAGGGTCTGCTCGTCGAGCGAGCCCTCCCCGGTGATCACCAGCGTGGCGCGCGCCAGCGCCGGGGCGAAGCCGAGGACGTCGAGCATGACCTCGATGCCGGGGCGGAAGCGGGCGCCGAGGGCGACCAGCGCCCCGTAGCCGATGCCGCCCGCCGCGCCCGCTCCGGGCAGCGTGGCGTGGTCCGGGCCGAGGACGGCCGCGTAGTGGGCGAGCGCCGCGTCGAGCGTCGCGATGTCCTGCTCGGTCGCGCCCTTCTGCCTGCCGTAGACCTCGGGGGCGCCCTTCGGGCCCGTCAGCGGGTTGTCCACGTCGCTGGCGAGGATCAGGTCCACCCCGGCCAGTCGCGGATCGAGGCCGGACAGATCCGCCTCCGCCAGGTCGGCGAGCCCGCCGCCACCGGGGCCCACGGGCTTGCCGTCCGCGTCCAGGAAGCGGGCGCCCAGCGCGGCCAGCATGCCCGCGCCGCCGTCCGTCGTGGCGCTGCCGCCGACGCCGAACACGATGGTCCGGGCACCCGCGTCGAGTGCGGCGGCGAGCAGCTCACCGGAGCCGTACGTCGTGGCCGTGAGCGGGGCGAACACCCCTGCGGGCAGGTGCTGGAGGCCCGAAGCCTCGGCCATCTCCACCACCGCCGTGGTGTCGCGCAGCGCGTACGCCGCGGTCACCGGATCGCCGAGCGGTCCGGTCACCCGCGCCTCGCGGCGCTCGAATCCGGCGGCCACCGCCGCCGCCACCGTGCCGTCGCCGCCGTCCGCCACGGGCAGGGTCTCGACCCGCACGCCGGGAACGACCCGCCGCAGCCCGGCCGTCACCCGCTCCGCGACCTGTACGGCCGTGAGCGAGCCCTTGAACTTGTCCGCCGCGACGAGCACGCGTGCGGTCTCCATCACTGCTCCGTCCGCCACCTTGCATCCCTTGCTTTCGAACAGGCAGTCGCGCCGCCCCCGACCCTATCCGCAGCGGATACCCGCTGCCCAGAGCCGTCTTCGTCCGGTCCGGGCCCCTGCCACTACGCTGCCCGCGTGACCACCACTGACTACACCTCCTACATCGCCGGGCTCCCCCGGGTGCTGGCCGCCGCGGCCACCGTGTTCCGGGACGGCCGGGGGCGGGTACTGCTCGTCGAGCCGAACTACCGGGACGGCTGGGCGCTGCCCGGCGGAACGGTCGAGTCCGACGACGGCGAGAGCCCGCGGCAGGCCGCGCGACGTGAGACGGCCGAGGAGATCGGTCTCGATCTGGCGCCGGGGCGGCTGCTCGCCGTCGACTGGGCCCGCGGCCCGCACCGCCCGCCGATCGCCGCGTACCTGTACGACGGCGGGGTGCTGGACGAGGCCCGGTTGAAGGCGATCCGGCTCCAGGAGGAGGAGCTGCTGTCCTGGAAGCTGGTCGAGCGCGCCGAGATCGACCGTTATCTGCTCGGCGCTCTCGCGCTGCGCGTGAAGGCCGCGCTCGATGTGCTCGAATCCGGTGGTGGCGCGGCGGAGCTGGAGGACGGCCGTCCGGTGGACGGCTGACGACCTGGGCCGGATTCGACCCGAATCGCCGTTCTGTCCCGTTGTGCTGACCGCTCGTCAACTGGTAGTCCGGTCGACGGCTGCCGGACTCCCGAGTTCATGTGCCATTGGTCCGCAGTGCACGCTCGACCGGCATCATCCGGACTCCACGACAGCGGAGGGATCATGCGTACGCACACGGGACACCTCGGCGGGCGACTGGCCACGATCGTCGCAGCGTTCGCCTGTACGGCGGTCGTCGCCTCGGCGGCGACGGCACTCGCGGACCCGGCACCGGCCTCGGCCGCCGCCCGGGCCGCACACAGCAAGCCGCCGCTGTCGGTCGACGGCGGCGCCTGGCAGTCGGGCCATGTCCAGGGCATGGCCATCGACCGCCGCAAGGGCTTCATGTACTTCTCCATGACCAATCTGCTGGTCAAGACCGACCTCAAGGGCAACCCGGTCGGCTCGGTCACCGGATTCACCGGCCACCTCGGTGATCTGGACTTCAACGAGAAGGACGGCCGGGTCTACGGCTCGCTGGAGTACAAGGAGGCGAAGTCCTTCTACATCGCGATCCTCGACGTCGACCGCATCACCCGGATGGACATGGACGCCCAGTCCACCGGGGTTGTCTCGACCGTCTATCTCAAGGAGGTCGTGAAGGACTTCACCGCCGACATGAACGGCGACGGGGTCTTCGACGGCGACACGGGCAACACCCCCGACCACCGCTACGGCTGCAGCGGCATCGACGGCGTCGCCTTCGGTCCGGCGTTCGGTGACCGGCGCGGCAAGCGCGCCGCGAAGCGGCTGACGGTCGCGTACGGCGTGTACGCCAACGCGGGCCGCGCGGACAACGACCACCAGGTGCTGCTCCAGTACGACGTCACCCGGTGGAAGAAGTACGAGCGCCCGCTGACCGAGTCGGCCCCGCACACCAGCGGTCCCGACCTGACCGACGGCAAGTTCTTCGCGTACACCGGGAACACCACGTACGGCGTGCAGAACCTGGAGTACGACGGGCACAGCGGCAACTGGCTGATGTCCGTCTACAAGGGGACCAAGCCGGGCTTCCCCAACTACTCGGTCTTCGCGCTGGACGGTGCGCGCAAGCCGGTGCGCGGCCTCGTCCGCGGGCAGCAGCGCCCCGAGCACGGCCTGCTGCTCCCGCTGCTGCGCAAGGGCGCGCACGACGCCGCCACGGACACGTACGGGTGGCCGGCGCCGGGACAGTACGGGCAGTACGGCCTGGTGTCGCTGGACGACGGGCGGTTCTACGTCGCGCGCAGCGGCACCCTCCAGGACGGTGGCGTCACCAAGCAGACGGCGCGGGCCGAGCTGAACACCTGGACGGGCCTGACCCCGTCGCCGTTCAGGCCCGCCGGTCCGGCCGCCTGACGGAAATGGCCTCGCGGACGGTGACCGGCGCTGTTTACGCTCGCGGTATGACTCTCGTCGCGATCCTCAGCGGCGCCGGCATCTCCACGGACTCCGGCATCCCCGACTACCGCGGGCCCAACGGGCTCTGGCGCAAGGACCCGGAGGCCGAGAAGCTCGTCACGTACGACTTCTACATGGGTGATCCGGAGATCCGCCGCCGCGCCTGGCGGATGAGACGGGACGGCGCGGCCCGGACCGTGGAGCCCAATGCGGCCCATCACGCGGTGGTGGAGCTGGAGCGGTCCGGCACCCCGGTGCGGGTGATCACGCAGAACGTCGACGGGCTGCACCAGCGCGCCGGACTCCCCGGCCGCAAGGTCCTGGAGCTGCACGGCACCGTCCACGAGGTGGTCTGCACCCGCTGTCACGCCCGTTCCGCGATGGACGAGGCGCTGGCCCGGGTGGACGCGGGAGAGTCCGACCCGTCGTGCACGGTCTGCGGCGACATCCTGAAACCGGCCACGGTCATGTTCGGGGAGCGGCTCGACCCGGTGGTGCTGGGTCAGGCGGTGTCGATCGCGAAGGCCTGCGAGGTGTTCATCGCGGTCGGTACGTCGCTCCAGGTGCACCCCGCCGCCTCGCTGGCCGGGGTCGCGGCGGACAACGGGGCGAGGCTCATCATGATGAACGCGGAGCCGACCCCCTACGACGAACTGGCCGAGACGGTCATCCGCGAGCCCATCGGTACGGCGCTGCCCGCGCTGCTGCGGCAGCTGGCCGCCGGTACGGGGCCGGTCGCGGGTTCCGGCGGGGCTTCCGGAGGCCGAGGGGACGGGTAGTGCCCGATCCCGCCGCCCGTGTGCGGGCCCGGCCACGGTCCGCCGGGCGGCGCCTCAGTGGTCGAGTTCCTGCTGTATGCGCCGTGAGGGGCGGAACGTGTACAGGTCGAGGATCTCCGGCGGGTCCACCAGCCCCGGACCGCCGGCCTCGACCCAGGTGACGATGTCCGTCACGGCGTCCGGGTCGTTGACCAGGCCGAGCCAGACCGGCCGGCCGCCCGCGCGGCGGCCCTCGGCCGACGGCTGGACCACGATGACATTGGCCCGTTCGCAGGCGTCCAGGCACTCCACGGCACGTACCGTGGCGACCTCGCCGAGCGACCGCCGCAGCTCGGCGAGCTGGCCGGCGTGGTCCACGTCCGGGATCTTGGGTGTCCCGCAGCAGCAGCCGCGGCAGACACTGACGGTGGGCCGGGGCGCGCCTGCGGCGGGTGCCGTCCTTCGGGTGCGGCGGCTCATGCGGGGACGCTTGCGGCGCGGGCGCGGATGATCACCAGGGGACTGTAACGGTCCCCGCCGCCGGGTCGAACACCTGCTCTCCCCCGCGGGCGGGTGGGGTACAGTTGGTGGCTGCGAAGGGGAGTAGCCCCGCAAACCGGTCGTCGACACACTGGAACCCCAGGGTTCCCGGTGGCCGGGCTCGTGGATCATCACGGGCGGGCGAGACCTTCGGTCAGGTATGACACGCCCGCGTCCAGTGGGCGCTGACGTCATGCCGGGCCGAGTGGTCCTCCGGAAGCCCGAACGGCGCTTCGCGAAGTGCCCGGGCCCGGCTCTCACAGAAAGCCACCCGGAATGCACCTCGACCCCTGGGCGATCCTCACCGCCTTCGGTCTGATCTTCCTTGCGGAGCTCCCCGACAAGACGATGTTCGCGTCGCTCGCCATGGGCACCCGCATGCGACCGCTGTACGTCTGGTTCGGCACGTCGTCCGCGTTCATCGTCCATGTCGCCATCGCGGTGGGGGCGGGCAGCCTGATCGGGCTGCTGCCCGACTGGCTCGTCAAGCTCGTCTCGGCTTCCCTCTTCGCGTTCGGGGCCTTCATGCTGCTGCGTTCCGGCGGCGGCGATGACGACGAGGACGGCGGCACGAAGACGGTGACCGGCTTCTGGCCGGTCTACTCGACCGCGTTCATGGCCGTCTTCATCAGCGAGTGGGGCGACCTCACCCAGATCACCACGGCCAACCTGGCCGCGAGCAACGGCACCTGGTCCACCGCGATCGGGTCCGCGGCCGCCCTGATGTCCGTCTCGGCGCTGGCGCTGCTGGCGGGTCAGTTCATCGCTAAGCGGGTACCGCTCAAGACGGTCCAGCGGATCGGCGGGATCTGCATGCTGGGGCTGGCGGTCTGGACCCTGGTGGAGATCTTCACCGGCTGACGACCCACGCCCGCAGGTGGCTTCGGGGCGGTCCCGGACCTCGGTGTCCGGGCCCGCCCTCTTCGTTTCCGCGGGCTCGGACGGGGTCAGAACAGCGCCGGGGTGTCGTCCCGCGCACCGCTCTCGAAGGCCAGCAGCCGCTGCTTGCGGTCGAGTCCGCCGCCGTATCCGGTGAGGCTGCCCGAGGCGCCGATGACTCGGTGACAGGGGACGATGACGCCCACCGGGTTCTTGCCGTTGGCCAGCCCCACCGCACGCGAGGCGCCCGGTTTGCCGAGGTTCTCGGCCAGTTCGCCGTACGAGCGGGTCTCGCCGTACGGGATGAGCCGCAACTGCTCCCAGACGCTGCGCTGGAACGGGGTGCCCTCCAGGCGCAGCGGCAGGTCGAAGGTGCGCAGTTCCCCGGCGAAGTAGGCGTCGAGCTGGCGGACGGCCTCCCCGAAGGGCCCCGGATCGGGTTCGCCGAAGGTCTCCTCGGGCGGGCGGTGCCGCTGGCCGGTCATGTAGAGACCCGTGAGGACGCCGTCGGCGGCGACGAGGGTGAGCGGGCCGTACGGGCTGTCGACGACGGTGTGCTGCCGGGTCGCCGCGGGTGGCTGCGGTTCGGTCATGGCTGGACTTCCCGACTCTCTCAGGTGGGCAGGTGGTTGATGGGGTGGTCGTCCACGGTCCACAGGTACTGGACCGCGTACGCCCGCCAGGGGCGCCAGGCGGCCGCGCGGGCGGTGAGCGCCGCGGGTGTCGAGGGGAGGCCGAGCTCCTCGGCGGCCCGCCGGATGCCGAGGTCGGTGGGGAGAAAGGCGTCCGGGTCGCCGAGTGCCCGCATCGCGATCACCTCCACGGTCCAGGGACCGAAGCCGGGGAGTGCGGTCAGTTCGGCCCGCGCCTGCTCCCAGTCGGTGTCGGTGCCCAGCCTCAGCGATCCGTCGGCGAGTGCGCCGACGAGGGTGGTGAGGGTGGTGCGGCGGCTGCGCGGCAGGGCGAGCTGTTCCGGGTCGAGTCCGGCGAGCGCCCCGGGGTCCGGGAAGAGGTGGGTGAGCCCGCCCTCCGGGTCGTCGACCGGCAGGCCGTGCGCGCCGACCAGCCGGGCGGCGTGGGTGCGAGCGGCGGCGGTCGAGACCTGCTGGCCGAGCACCGCCCGTACGGCGAACTCCGCGCCGTCGACGGTACGCGGCACCCGCCGGCCCGGGGCCTTGCGGACCAGTGGGGCGAGCAGCGGATCTGCGCCCAGCTGCTCGTCCACGGCCTCCGGGTCGGCGTCCAGGTCGAGCAGCCAGCGGCAGCGGCTGATCGCGAGGGTGAGATCGCGAGGGTCGGTGAGGGAGAGCCGGGCCGCGATGTGGTCGGGGTGCGGGGTGAGACCGACGATGCCGTGCCCGTACCGCAGGGAGAGGGTGCGGCGGTAGGCGCCGTCGCGCCACTCCTCGACGCCGGGGACGGCGGTCGCGGCGAGGTGGCCGAAGAGGTTGCTGGGGTTGAGCGGGGCCCGGTACGGCAGCCGCAGCGCGATCACGCCCGGGGTGGCCGGCGGCGTCCCGGACCGGGTGGCGCGGCTGCGCAGTTCGCCCGGGGCGAGCGCGAAGACCTGGCGGACGGTGTCGTTGAAGGTACGGATCGAGGAGAACCCGGCGGCGAACGCGACTTCCGCCATGGGGAGCCCGGTCGTCTCGATGAGCAGTCTGGCGGTCTGGGCGCGCTGTGCGCGGGCCAGGGCGAGCGGGCCGGCACCGAGCTCGGCGAGCAGTTGGCGTTCGATCTGCCGGGCCGAGTAGCCGAGTCGGGCGGCGAGTCCGGGGACGCCCTCGCGGTCGACGACACCGTCCCGGATGAGCCGCATCGCGCGGGCGACGGAGTCGGCCCGGGCGTTCCACTCCGGGGAGCCGGGGCTGGTGTCGGGCCGGCACCGCTTGCAGGCCCGGAATCCCGCCTGCTGGCAGGCCGCGGCGCTGGGGTAGAAGGTCATGTTCTCGACCTTGGGCGGCACGGCCGGGCAGCTGGGGCGGCAGTAGATCCGGGTGGTCAGGACCGCCGTGAAGAACCAGCCGTCGAAGCGGGCGTCCTTGGAATGGACGGCCCGTACGCAGCGCTCGGTGTCGGTGTGCATGACTCAAGCATCGGTCACCCGGAACCCGGGGGCTGGCGAGAATCCGACATCGACGTCGCGCTGCCGGCGGTTCTCCGAGCGGCACCGGGACCGGGTCCGCCGGTGTCCCGGCGACGGCCGGCCGCGCCCCCGTGCAACGGGCGCGGC
>NZ_JBHXTM010000116.1:0-7886 GCF_042677325.1 Streptomyces sp. NPDC127117 | reverse complement strand
GCCCCCGCGGTCCGGCGATCAGCAACCTAACCCCGGAAACCCCCGCGACCAGCCGCCAAGAACGGCAGCGGGCAATTCTTATGGATGCCTTAAGGCATTCCTCAGACTGCGATCACTCAAGGGAGTTTCCGTCCCCCGGACGGCGGCCCCGGGGGACGGATCCCCGGAGTGACGGTGGCTCAGGCCGCCCCGAGCTCCGTGATCCGCCCGTGGTTCATGGTGAGCCGGACGCCGGTGAACCGGGACCGCATCCGCCGGTCGTGGGTCACGACGACCACGGCACCCCGATAGTCCACCAGCGCCTGTTCCAGTTCCTCGACGAGCACCGGAGTGAGGTGGTTGGTGGGCTCGTCCAGCAACAGCAGGTCCATCGGGTCGCTCACCAGGCGGGCGATCTCGATCCGGCGCCGCTGTCCGTACGACAGGTCCTTCACCCGTCGCCGCAGGTCGGACGGGCTGAACAGGCCCAGGCAGAGGAGTTTCTCGGCGTGGTCCTCCAAGTGGCCGGGCCGGCCGTGGGCGAAGGCCCGCAGTACGGTCAGCCGAGGCGGCCAGGGCGTCGCGTCCTGCCGCAGGTGCCCGACCCGGCAGCCGACGCGTACCGAGCCGCTCTCCGGTGCCAATTCCTCGGAGAGCACCCGAAGCAGGGTGGACTTGCCCGCGCCGTTGGGACCGGTGATCAGCAGCCGCTCCCCCGGACGGATCCGCAGGGAGGCGACGGAGAGACGGTCCGCGACGCGCACCTCGGTGAGCTCGGCAACCGTCTCCTCCGCCTCCGGGCCCACCGTGTCGATGCGGGCGGCGAAAGACAGTGGGTCGGCGGGGGCCAGGACCGGGTTCCCGGTCAGCTGGGCCACGCGTTGTTTGGCGTTGCGGATCCGCACCATCGCGCCGTGGTCACGTCCGCGCCTGCGATAGGCGCCGTGACCGAACACGGAGAGGGCCGTCTTGCGCGGAATGTTGTCCATCCGCGCGACGTTGGAGGCGATCAGCCCCCGGTTCCGGTCGAGTTCGGCGCGCCACTCCTCGTACTCCCGCAGCGCTCGCTCGCGTTCCACGGCCTTGGCTGTCAGATATCCCTCGTAGCCGTCGCCGTAGCGGGTGACACGCCCGGCGCCGACCTCCAGGATCGTGGTGGTGAGCCGGTCGAGGAACACCCGGTCGTGGCTGACCGCGATGACCGTGCCGCGATGGCCCCGAAGGTGGTCCTCCAGCCATTCCACGGCCCCGTCGTCGAGGTCGTTGGTCGGCTCGTCGAGCAGCAGCAGTTCCGGCGCCGAGGCCAGGGTCGCCGCGAGTGCGAGCCGGGAGCGCTCGCCGCCGGAGAGGGCGCCGAGCTTCCGGCCGCGGTCCAGGCCCGGCAGCCCGAGGCCGTGCAGCGCGACCTCCACCCGTACGTCGGCCTCGTAGCCGCCACGCGCCTGGTACTGCTCGATGAGGCCGGAGTAACGCCGAAGGATGGTGGACAGTACGGATTCGGATCCGTCCGCGTCGTGCTCGGCCAGCTCCGCCTCGGCCCGGCGCATCGCCGCTTCGAGCTCGCGCAGATCGGACAGGGCCAGGTCGACGGCGTCCTGGACGGTGGCGTCGAGCGGCAGTTCCAGCGTCTGCGCCAGATAGCCGATGCCACCGGGGGCGATCACGGTGAGCATGCCGTTGTCGGGCTGCTCGTGTCCGGCGAGGACCTTGAGCAGTGTGGATTTACCGGATCCGTTGTCGCCGATCACACCGACCTTCTCGCCCGGTCTGATGCTGAAGCCGACCCGGTCGAGCACGACGACGTCGTGGTATCGCTTGGTGATGTCATGGAAGGCGAATTGCGCAATCGACACGCGTGTGTCTCCTGTTCCCGGATGAGGATGGGGGCATGCGTGAACGCGCTGCGCGGAGCTGCCGGCGAAAGGGGCACGGCCGGGGAGCACCGACACGGACGCCGCCGCAACGGACCGAACCGGTGCGGTGGGGTGTCAGCAGCACGCTGCTGGATACGGCGACGGAGTCCAGCTCAACGCCGCGCATCCTCATCTGTCACAGAGATCCCATGGGGTGAACCGTAGGCGGGGGCTGGAAGCCCGGCAAGCGGATTTCAGCCCCACTCGCGTGAGGCTCCTGTCGGCGGGAGGCCGCTTTGAGCGGGTGGATGCTTGCAGCGGGTGGATGCCGTCCGTGGTCGTGGTGCGAGCAGGGGCTGCCGTCATGGGCCGGACACGGTGAAGAGCGCACCGTACGGGTCGCGGATGATGAAGGCGTCCTTCGACGGGTCGTCGAGTGCGGGAACCAATGACGATTCACCACCGGAGTCGAAGGCGGCGGCAGCGGCGCGGGCGCTGTCCGCGACGCGGAAGTGGACGATCCACCGGGGCCGGATTCTGGGGTCCGCAGCGGTTTCGATGCCTCCTCCGCGCAGGGTGGCAACGGTGCGGCCTTCGAGCTTGACGCGGACATGATCCTGCGCGTAGTCGACCGTGCAGCCGCTGGGAGGTTCGGCCCAGTCGAAGATCCCCGCGTAGAAGATGGCCGCCTCGAACGCGTGGCGTGTCTGCAGGTCCAGTCGCGCGGGGGCGCTGCCCCGCCCCACCGACCAGGCGAGGGCCATGCCTTCCCAGAGACCGAAGACGGCCCCGTCCCGGTCGGCCGCGATCGCCGCACGGCCCTCGGCCAGTTTCACCGGCCCGACGGCGAGTGTGGCGCCGCGTTCCCTGATCCGGTCCGCGGTTTCGTCGGCGTCGTCCACGGCGAAGTACGGGGTCCAGACGGCGGGCGGGCTGGCGGTGGGGTCACAGCAGCCGATCCCGGCGACGGGCCGGTCGTGCGCCATGGCGACGGAGAAGTTGCCGCCGAGGGCGCTCGCGACAAAATCCCAGCCCATGACGTCGGTGTAGAAGGTCTGCGCCGCGTCCAGATCGTGAACGATCAGGCTGACCCAGCAGGGAGCGCCGCTTGCGTGCCTGATCCTTCCGAGGGCCGGCATTCGATGCTCCTTCGCGTCACTCGTCGCTGCCGATGGCCCACGGGCTGCGCCTCGATCCTCGTGAACGACTCGTCCACGTCACGATGGTGCGCCGTGAGTTCCGCGATCGCTCGCCTCCCACACCAACGGCTCGGCCCTGTCTCCGTAACCGACCGTCGTACGGGATTCGCCCGTCGGTGACCGACGTCTGGCGATCGGCAGGCCGAGTTCGTGATCTAACCGTGTACCTCGTACTGCCCCACCGCACCTCAGCACTCCTGCTCCCGCGCCCGATCCCACACCGGCCGGGCCGGCGAGGGTGCCCCGCGGCCCTCCCCGGCGGCCGGGCGGCGCGGATCCGGTCATGTCGTGGAAGTGCGCGGACGGTACTCGGACAGCCAGCCCTCGGCGTACGCGACGGCGTCGGCCAGGTCGAACAGCCGGGCCTGCCCACCGCCCACCGTTCCTCGCACCACCGGGCGTTCGTTCTCGAAGGCCGCACCGAGTTCGTCGAAGCGGTCCGAGGAGATCGAGGTGTCACGCACGGTCTCCCACTTACGGCCCTGCGGAGTCATGACGGCGAAGGAGTTGTCCGTCCGCGGCGAAGGAACCCGGTATTCGGCCAGGTGGAACGCCGTGCAGGATTCGAATCCCGCCCCCAGGAGAAGCACCCGCGCCCGGCCCTCCTCAAGCCGGGCGAGGGGGCTGTGCTCGCCGAGCCGGCAGTCGAGCGCGTGGCCGTCCACGATCGCGGCGGCGCGTGGGCCGAGGGCCGCGAAGGAGGTCTGCGGATGACAACTGCGGACCGCACCGGGCCAGTTACGTACGGTCTCCGGGATGACACCGACGCCGAGGGTGGGAGTGGTCCGCGCGTCAAAGGCCGGCATCGAGGCACGGATCTCCGCCCACCACGCCTCGGGCACGGGCGGGTTCCCCCAGTACGCCGGATCCGAATTGTCACCGGAGTGGGTCGGCACCACCAGAGTCCCGCTTTCGCCGAGGGCATCGAGGAGCGCCATGACGACGACGCCGGAACCACCGCAGACCCAGCCGAGCGAACTGAGCGAGGAGTGCACAAGAAGGGTCTCACCGGTGCGCAGGCCCATTGCGCGGAGGTCGGTGACGAGCGAGTCGCGGGTACACATCGGGCCGGTCGAAGGCTTGGTGGGCATAACCGGTCAGTGTCCAGGCACCTATCCACCCGGGCCACCGATTTACGTGTCGAGGCCGGCGTCGGCCGCGACCACCGGGCCTGCGGTGCACATGCCCCCCCAGCACTGACCAGCGTCTTTGCGGTGAGGCCGGCGGAGCGTACGGGGGGGGCAGAACCCGGGGTGCCACGTCAGGGTGGGGTCAGGGCGCGGTTCGCACGGTGTCGACGTACCGCGTCGCGGTTGGCGCACCTCTGGGAGCAGTAGCGCTGCCGCCCCGTACGGGAGGTGTCGGCGAAGATCACGGTGCACTCGACCACGGCGCACCGCCGGAGCCGCCGCATACCCCGTCCCGCCAGATGCAGCGCGGTGCCGACGGAGATCAGCGAGAACAGCAGGGGGCCGAGCGACTGACGGTCGTCGCGGTAGTGCAGGTGCCAGCCGTCTTCGGCGTGGTCGGTCAGCCTCGGGTGGGCGGCGGCCGCAGCCAGCATCCGGTTGAGCAATTCGGCGCGCTCGTGCTCGTCGTCGGCATCGACGACGTTCTCCCACGCGTCCAGCACTTCATGGGTGCGGTCGAGATCCTGTGCCGTGACCGGAAGCTCAAGTACCAGGCCCGCCGCGCGGCAGCGGTCGGCGAGTTCCTCGGCGTTGGCCGGGCGCCTGTTCGCCAGGTCCGCGGTCAGGTTCACGACGTCCTCGCCGTAAGGGTTGAGATGCATAAGACCATTACACCAGTCTGGTGGCATGAGATCACGCACTGAGAACGGCGCCGATGTACGGCAGGCGGCGGAGGACGACATCGCGGAACTCGTGCGCCTGCGGGCGATGTTGTTCGAGAACCTCGGCGGCGACTTCTTCGACCCCGCGTCGGGAGGCGGCGACTGGCCGGCTGCCCTGGCCACAGTGTTCAAGGAGCAGTTGTCCACCGACACCGCTTCCGACACCGTACGCATCCTTGTCGTGGACGGTGAGAACGGCCTCGCCGCCTGTGGCATCGGCACGATCGAACAGCGACTGCCCGGCCCGCACCTGCGCAACGGTCGGATCGGGCAGGTGATCGGCGTGGTCACCGACCCGAGGTACCGGCGGCGCGGTCACAGCCGCTCGATCATGCGGGGGTTGCTCGACTGGTTCCGGGAGAGTGACGTCGCCCGAGTCGACCTGTACGCCTCCGTCGAGGGCGAACCGCTCTATCGCGACCTCGGCTTCACCAACCACCCCGACCCGTCGCTGTACTGGCGCCCGTGACCCCCCGACACCGGCTCTCCCCCGCCCCCTCTGCTCCCCACACTCGTCCCTTCCGTTGGGTCGTCCTCGGCATCGCCACCTTCACCCAGGCAGCGTCCGGCTTCTTCGTGCAGGGCATCGGAGCCATGGGCATTCATCTCCAGCACCAACTCGAACTGAGTACAGCCCAGTTGGGCCTTCTGATCTCGGCAGCCCAATTGGCTCCGCTGGTCGGCCTGCTGGTGGCCGGGGAGTTGCTGGACCGCTACGACGAGCGCTGGGTCGTCGGGGCGGGCGCCTGCTCGGTGGCGGTGACCCTGTGCGCGGGCAGCCTCGCGCCGGGATACGGGGCCCTGCTCTGTGTCCTGCTGGTGGTAGGCGCGGGATACAGCACGGTTCAGCCCGGCGGGAGCAAATCGGTCGCGTCCTGGTTCGACACTTCCCGGCGAGGCTTCGCGATGGGCATTCGCCAGGCCGGTCTGCCACTGGGCGCCGCGCTCGCCTCGGCGGTGCTCCCCTACCTCGCGATCACGTTCGGTTGGCGATCGACACTCCTGGCCGGTGGCCTCGTCGCGCTACTGGGATCCGCCGTCTTCATGGGCTTCTACCGCCGGCCGCCCACCGAGACCGTCGAAACCAGCCACATCATCCCGCACGTCAAAGGGCCGCGTGTCCCGCTCAGGTCCCGACTCGGCATCCGGCTACGCATGCTCCGCGAACCATCGATGGCGAAGATCATGCTGTCCGGGACGACCCTGATCTCGGTGCAGTCCGGCGTGGGCATCCTGACGGTGCTGCACCTGCACGAAGTGGCGTCCGTCGGCGCCGGCACTGCGGCCCTTGTCCTGGTGGTGGCCCAAGGAGCGGGCGTCGTGGGCCGTATCTGCCTGGCTGCGTGGAGCGACCGCAGCAGATCCGGCCGGTACGTCTCCGTCATGACCTGCATGGTCGCCGTGATCGTCGGAATGGCAGCGCTGATGACACCACTGGGCCGATCACCCACCATCGCCTGCTGCGTGCTCGTCTGGCTCGGGTTCTTCGGCTTCGGCTGGTACGGCCCGTGGGTCGCCTACGTGACCGAATCCGCCCCAACGGGCAGAACCGGCTTCGCCCTCGGGCTGGCCATGTCCGCCAACCAGATCGCCATCGTCACGGTGCCACCCGCACTCGGCCTGCTCAAGGACCTCACACACAGCTTCGTCCCGTCCTGGGCACTCCTCACCACGATGACCGCCGCCGCCTTGGTCATCTCGGCCGGCGCAGAGCACCGACGTCGCCACCCGCCTTCCTCGCAACAGACGGACTTCGCCCGGTTCACATCGCGTTCGACGCAGCATCCAGAGGACGGTCCCTGAGTCCGCCGGCCAGGTGCAGTTCGGTGAACTCATCGACGATCATGCCCATCAGGACGAGATCGTGGTGCCGTCCGGCCATGAACACATGATCGCGGAGCCGACCCTCCTCGACGAATCCGAGCCGACGGTGAAGTGCCAGCGAGGCCTCGTTGTGCGCGAAGATCCGTACCTGGCACTTGTGGAACCGCCGCTCGGCGAACATGTAGCGCAGCAACAGCAGTACGGCTTCCGCCGCGTACCCATTGCGTCGGAACTCGGCACCTATCGTGATGCCGTACTCGAACCAGCCCGAACGCGCGTCGGCGTGGAACGATCCCACAGCGCCGACGACTTCCCCCGTGTCGGCAGCTTCGATTGCCAACTGGAAACAGTCACCGTCGGACTTGACGACGGCCTGCTCCTTCGCCCGGGCACGATGGCTCTCGGCAGAACGGGGCGGGTTCAACAGGTCCCCCAGCCGCTCCTCGTCCTCGGCGAAGCGCATGAGCGCGGTCCAGTCGTCCGGCTCGATCCCACGTAGACGTATCCGCTTTCCCGTCCAGAACGAAGTCATCCCGTCATCGAATCACGCACCGGGATTCGCCGTCCAGGACATTCTCCATCAATCACAACACCAGCCTGACCAGGTACTTCGCGATGGGGATCGTGACCCACGCAACCGTTCCCTCCCCGCGTTCGCGGGACCTGTCGGTAGGGTCACGTCCATGAGCGTCGAGGTGGAGGTCGTCCGCGAGACGACCGATGAAGTGGTGGAGGCAATCGCTCGCCTGCTGCCCCAGCTTTCGAGTACCGCCGGCGCGCCCGACCGGGACTCGGTGGCCCGATCGGTGCGCAGTGACACCAACACCCTGCTGGTGGCCAGGATCGACGGCCGAGCGGTCGGCATGCTGACTCTGATCATGTTTCCGTTGCCGTCGGGGCTGCGGGGCCGCATCGAGGATGTCGTGGTCGACGAGGCGGCGCGGGGTCACGGAGTGGGAGCGGCGCTGACGGAGGAGGCGCTTCGCCTGGCCGGGGCGGCTGGGGCGCGGACAGTCGATCTCACCTCTCGTCCGTCCCGCCGGTCAGCGAATCGGCTGTACGAACGCCTGGGGTTCCGGGCCCGTGAATCCACGGTCTACCGGTTCGTTGTGCGGCCGTAGACGCGACCATGCGGGTGCGCTGACCGATGCGGCAGGCTTGGCCCACCGTCCGTCGTGC
>NZ_JBHXTM010000115.1:0-8024 GCF_042677325.1 Streptomyces sp. NPDC127117 | reverse complement strand
TTCGACGCCCCGTCCGAATTGACCGCGGACCCACGCACCAGAGCCAGCACACGATGCCCGTTGCGCTCGGCATCCGACAACCGCTCCAGGAGCAGGAGACCGCTGCCCTCCGACCACGTGGCGCCGTCCGCGCCGGCGGCGAACGCCTTGGACCGCCCGTCCGGCGCGAGGCCGCGCTGCCGGCTGAATTCGATGAACACGGCGGGGCTGGCCATCACCGTCGCGCCACCCGCCAGTGCGAGATCGCACTCGCCCTGCCGCAGTGCCTGAGCCGCGAGGTGCAGCGCCACCAACGACGACGAGCACGCCGTGTCCACCGTGAGCGCCGGTCCCTCAAGACCGAAGGTGTACGCGATCCGGCCGGACGCCACGCTGCCGGCGCTCCCACTGACCAGGTAACCCTCGTACCCGGCCGGTGAACCGCCCTGGTGCAGCCGGGCGCCGTAGTCGTTGTACATCACGCCGGCGAACACACCGGTCCGGCTGCCGCGCAGCGTCGACGGATCGATGCCCGCACGCTCGAACGCCTCCCACGCGGTCTCCAGCAGCAGCCGCTGCTGCGGGTCGGTCGTCATCGCCTCGCGCGGGCTCATCCCGAAGAACTCCGGGTCGAAGTCCGCAGCGTCGTGCAGGAAGCCGCCGTGACGTGTGTACACGGTGCCGGGTGTGGCGGGGTCCGGGTCGTAGAGCTTGTCGAGGTCCCAACCCCGGTCGGTGGGGAAGGGGGTGATCGCGTCGACGCCGTCGGCGACCAGCCGCCACAGGTCTGCCGGGGTGCGGACATCGCCGGGGTACCGGCAGGCCATCGCGACGATCGCTATCGGCTCGTCGTTCGTCGTCACGGTCGCGGGCTCGGTCTTGTCCGTCGGTTCCGGACGGTCCGACAGCAGCCGTTCGGCGAGTGCTCGCGGCGTCGGGTGGTCGAAGACGATCGTGCTGGGCAACCGCAGCCCGGTCGCGCCGGCGAGACGGTTGCGCAGTTCGACGGAGAGCAGCGAGTCGAAGCCGAGCGCGGCGAAGGCACGGTCGACATCGACGCCGGCAGCATCCTCGTGGCCGAGCACTGCCGCGACATGACCCCGAACCAGGTCGAGCGGGTCGGTGGCGGCCGGCCTGCGCCGTTCGGCACGCACCGGCGTCACCGGCAGCAAGTGGGCCGGTACCAGCACCGGTTCGGCCCGTCGCAACGCATCGTCGAACAGTCGCAGACCGTCCTCGGTGGACAACGGAACCAGCCCGCTCCTGGCGAGCCTGCGCAGATCGACGTCGGTGAGGTGGTCGGTCATGCCGCTGCGCTCCTCCCACGGCCCCCACGCAAGCGCGGTCGCCGGGAGGCCATCGGCACGCCACCGCGTAGCGATGGCGTCGAGCGCGGCGTTGGCCGCGGCGTAATTGCCCTGGCCCTGAGTGCCGAGCGTGCCGGCCACCGAGGAGAACATCACGAAGAAGGCGAGCTCGGCCGGGTCGACGACCGCCCGCAGAGCGACCGCCGCGTCGACCTTGGGCCGAAGGACCCGGTCGAGCCGCGCGGCGTCCAGGGACTCGATCACACCGTCGTCGAGCACACCGGCCGCGTGCACCACGCCGGTCACCCGAACACCGGCCACGGCGTCCGCCAGCGCGTCCGCGTCGGCCGCGTCGCACGCGACCACGGTGGCCTCGGCACCGAGCGACCGAAGGTCCGCCACCAGTTCGGTGGCCCCCGGTGCCCGATCGCCCATGCGCGAGACGAGCAGGAGACTCCGTACCCCGTGCTCGGTGACCAGCCGCCGCGTCACCAGGCCGCCGAGCGTGCCGGTCGCCCCCGTCACCAGGACCGTGCCGTTCGCCGTGGAAGGATGGATCGGCTCGGTGGCGCCGACCGGTACCTGCTTGGGTGCGTACAGGATTCCGTCGCGGACCATCAGCTGGTCGCCGGCGACCGGCGGTACGTCGCCGTCCGTGTCCAGCAGCACGAAACGGCCGGGGTTCTCCGACTGGGCCGAACGCACCAGGCCCCACACGGCCGCTTGTCCGATGTCCCGGACGGCCGGACCGACCGCCCAGCGTGTGACGACGACGAGCCGGCCTCGGCGGTCGTCCGCGAGCCACTCCCGCAGGTGGTCCAGCACCCACGTGGTGGCCGCGCGCACCTGGTCGGGGATCGGTGCCCCGGGGTCGGACGGCGGGCACTCGACCACGGTGGTGTCCGGCCGGGCGGTGTCCTGTGCGGCAGGGGCCCACTCCGTCACGAACAGCCCGGCGTCCCGTGACCGGACCGCCTGTGGGCTGAACCGTCGCGTCGCGAGTGAGTCGACCGACGCGATGACTTCGCCGTCCGCGTCGGCGAGGATGACCGAGGCGGTGTCCGCCCCGGCGGGGCGGGCCCACACCCTCGCGGCCGTCGCACCGCGCCGGTGCACGCGCACACCTCCGAACGAGAACGGCAGCATCCCGTCCCACAGTCCTTCCACCGGTCCCAGCCCGATGGCGTGCAGCGCGGCGTCCAGCAACGCCGGGTGCAGAACGAACCGGTCGGCGCCGCTCTGCTCCTCCTCCCCCAACACGACTTCCGCGAACACATCGGCGTCGCGGCGCCGCGCGGACACCAGTCCCTGGAACGCGGGGCCGTAGCCGTAGCCCCGGCCCGCAAGGTCGGCGTACAGGTCGGCGACGTCGATCTCGCGGGCGTCCTGGTCCCAGCGCCACTCCGGCGCGGTTCCGCCCGGCGCCAGCCGCCCCTCCGCGTGCCTGGTCCAGGATTCCTCGCTCTCCTGGCGCGAGTACACGGTGACGCCCCGCCCGCCGGTGTCGTCGGGACGGCTCACCCTGACCTGCAGGAGCACCGCCTCCCGCGCGGGCAGCACCAGGGGGGCGTGCAGCACGAGGTCGTCCAGCTCGTCGCAGCCGAGTGTGTCTCCCGCCGCCAGCGCCAGCTCGACGAACGCGGCCCCGGGAAGCAGCACAGCACCGAGAACGGTGTGGTCTGCGAGCCATGGGTGCGTCGTCCGGCCGATCCGGCCGGTGAACACGGTGGCCCCGTCGTCCGCGGCCTCCACCACGGCGCCGAGGAGCGCGTGACGGACGGTGCCGAGACCGAGGCCGGCAACGGATGCCGGCTCCGAGGTCCCGGTGAGCCAGTACCGCTGGTGCTGGAAGGCGTAGCTGGGCAGGGCGGTCCGCCGGCCGCCGAGGAACACCTGTGACCAGTCGACCTCGACCCCGTTCGCGTATGCGGCGGCAAGTGCGGTCGTCCACCGGGACATGTCGCCCTCGCCGCGCCGCAGTGTGCCGAGCGCGACGACGTCATGCGCGGTGTCGCCGACCGCGGCGGTGAGCACGGGATGGGCGCTCACCTCGATGAACACGCGGTGGCCAGCAGTGACCAGAGTGCGGGTCGCCTGTTCGAATTCCACGGTCTGTCGCAGATTCCGGTACCAGTACTCGGCCGTCAGTCCGGCGGTGTCGATCCGCTCACCGGTCACCGAGGAGTAGAACGGGACCGTTCCCTCCGTCGGTGTGATCGGTGCCAGCGCCTCCAGGAGTTCCGCCTGGATCTGCTCGACCGCCGCCGAGTGCGAGGCGTAGTCGACCGCCACCCGCCGGGCCCGCACCCCGTCGCGCTCGCACGCGGCGAGGAACTCGTCGATGGCCGAGGCCTCCCCGGACACGACCGTCGCGGACGGCCCGTTCACAGCCGCGACCGACAGGTGGTCCGCCCACGGCGCGAGGAGTTGCCTCGTCCGGTCTGCCGGCGCGGAGACCGAGGCCATCCCGCCGATGCCGGTCAGCGCGACGATCGCACGCGCCCGCAGGCCGCTGACGAGTGCGGCGTCCGCCAGCGACAGTCCACCCGCGACACAGGCGGCTGCGATCTCGCCCTGCGAATGCCCGACCGCCGCGGCCGGGGTGACGCCGTACGACGACCAGAGGGCGGCCAGCGACACCATGACCGCGAACGTCACCGGCTGCACCACGTCGACCCGGTCGAGGTCGCGGCCCTCCCGCAGCACCTCGATGGGAGAGAAGTCCACATGGGGCGCGAGTGCCGCCGCGCACTCGGCCATCCTGGCCGCGAACACGGGTGCCGTGTCCAGCAGTTCCCTGGCCATCCCGACCCACTGCGTGCCCTGGCCGGGAAAGACGAACACCGGTCCGGCCGGCCCGTGGGCGGTGCCCTCGACCGTGCCCGTGCCCGGCGTGCCCTGCCCGAAGGACCGCAGCGCGGCCACCGCGTCCTCGTCCGCCACCGCCACCCGGTGCTCGAACGGCTCCCTCGTCGTGACCAGCGACCAGCCGACATCCACCCGGCGCAGGTCCGGCCGCCCGGCGAGGTGGTCCGCGAGCCGTGTGGCCTGCGCACGCAATGCCTCCGGGCTCCGCGCCGACAGGACGAGCGGCGCCGGTCGGCCCGTGTCGTCCTCGGTGGGCTCCTCGACGGGCGTCGGCTGCTCCAGGATCACGTGCGCGTTGGTGCCGCTGATACCGAACGAGGACACCGCGGCACGGCGGGTGCCGGAGGGCCACCGCACCGGCTCGGTCAGCAGCTCGACCGCACCGTTCGACCAGTCCACGTGTGGTGACGGCTCGTCGACGTGCAACGTCTTCGGCAGCACACCGTTCCGCATGGCCTGCACCATCTTGATCACGCCACCGACACCCGCGGCGGCCTGGCTGTGCCCGATGTTGGACTTCAGCGAGCCGAGCCAGAGCGGTTCCGTCCGGTCCTGCCCGTAGGTGGCGAGCACGGCGTTGGCCTCGATCGGGTCGCCGAGCGTGGTGCCCGTGCCGTGTGCCTCGACGGCTTGTACGTCGGCGGGCGAGAGGCCTGCGTTGGCCAGCGCCTGCCGGATCACTCGCTCCTGGGCAGGCCCGTTCGGGGCGGTCAGCCCGTTCGACGCGCCGTCCTGGTTGATCGCCGAGCCGCGTACGACCGCGAGCACACGGTGCCCGTTCCGGCGGGCGTCCGACAGCCGTTCCAGCAGCAGCAGCCCGACGCCTTCGCTCCACCCGGTGCCGTCGGCGGCGGCGGCGAACGACTTGCACCGGCCGTCGGCGGAGAGCCCGCGCTGCCGGCTGAACTCGACGAACGTGTTCGGTGTGGACATCACGGTCACACCGCCGGCGAGCGCGAAATCGCACTCGTCCTGCCGCAGCGCCTGCGCGGCGAGGTGGAGCGCGGTCAGGGAGGACGAGCACGCGGTGTCGACGGTGATCGCCGGCCCTTCGAGCCCGTAGGTGAAGGCAACCCTGCCGGACAGCACACTGGCGGTGTTCCCGGTGAGCAGGTGCCCCTCGAAGCCGTCCGGTGCCCGGCCGAGCCGGGTGCCGTAGTCGTTGTACATCACCCCGGCGAACACGCCCGTGCGGCTGCCGCGCATCGTGACCGGCCGGATGCCGGCGGACTCGAAGGTCTCCCACGCCACTTCGAGCAGTTGCCGCTGCTGCGGGTCGGCCGCAGTCGCCTCACGGGGACTGATGCCGAAGAACGCCGGGTCGAACTGGTCGGCGTCGTGCAGGAAACCGCCGTGGCGGGTGTAGGAGGTGCCGGTGTGCTCGGGATCGGGGTCGTAGAGCGAGTCGAGGTCCCAGCCCCGGTTGTCCGGGAAGTCGCCGATCGCGTCGGTGCCGCCGGACACCAGCTCCCACAGGTCTTCCGGGGAGCGCACGCCGCCCGGGTACCGACAGGCCATGCCCACGATCACCACCGGGTCGCCCGTGCTCACGGTGCGGCGCACGGTCGGCGCCTTCGCCGCCCCGGCGAGTTCCGCGAGCAGGTACTCGGTGAGCGCGGCGGGCGTCGGGTGGTCGAACACGGCTGTCGTCGGCAGCTGCGAACCCATCGATGCGTTGATGTGGTTACGGAGCTCCACACCGGCCAGTGAGTCGACGCCGAGGTCCCTGAAGCCCCGGTCGGGCGCAATCGCGGTGCCCGGCTCGTGACCGAGAACGGCCGCGACCGCGTTCGCGATCGTCGCCGACACCTCGGCCCGTCGCTCCGGCTCGGGCAGGCCCGCCAGCCGGTCCATCCCGGTGGTGGCAGGGCGTCGTCGCCGGACCAGGTCACGCAGCACGGCCGGCGGCTCCGACACCGCACGCAGGGCAGCGCGGTCGAACCTGGCCGGTACGACGACGCCGTGGTTCGAACCGAGTGCCGCGTCGAACAGCGCGAGGCCGGTTTCGGTGTCCAGCGGTGGGATGCCTGCCCTCGCCCACCGCGCTACGTCCGCCTCGCCCAGGCGCTCGCCCATTCCGGCCGTCCACAGGCCCCACGCCAGTGAGGTCGCCGGCATGTCCGCCGCGCGACGGAGATCGGCCAAAGCGTCGAGGAAGGTGTTGGCCGCTGCGTAGTTGGCCTGGCCGGCGGTGCCGAGCAGACCGGAGATCGAGGAGAACACGACGAACGCGGCGAGGTCGCCGGTCAAATCGTGCAGGTTCCACGCGCCGTCGATCTTCGGCCGCAGCACGGCGGCGAGCTGGTCCTCGGTCATGCTCGGTACGGTGGCGTCGTCGAGGACCCCGGCCGCGTGCACCACGGCGCGGAGCGGCAGATCGTCCGGTATGGACGCCAGTAGTTCCGCGACCGCGGCATGGTCGGCGATGTCACACGCGGCGACCCGGACATCGGCACCCAGCTCGGTCAGCTCGGCCACCAGCTCGGGCGCCGCTCCCCGCCGGCTGACGAGCAGCAGATGCCGCACACCGTGCCCGACGACCAGCCGCCGCGCGACGAGTGCGCCCAACCCGCCGGTGCCGCCGGTGATCAGCACCGTCCCGTCCGACAGATCCGGCTCCGTCTTCGTCGCCCCTGTCGGGGCCAGTGCCAGGCGCGGCACGTACACCCGGCCGGCGCGGATCGCCAGCTGCGGCTCACCGGTCGCCACCGCCGCCGAAAGCACGGCGTGCGACGCGTCCGTGCCGTCGGTGTCCACAAGCACCAACCGGCCGGGATCTTCGGTCTGCGCGGTCCGGATGAGGCCCAGCACGGTGCTCGCCTCGATCGCCGGCGTCTCCTCGCCGATCGCCACGGCTCGCTCGGTCAGTACCACCGTCAGCCGATCCGCGCGCTGCGCCTCGGCCAGGGCCCACCGGGCGGCCGCATGCGCAGCGGCCGGGGTGTCGGTCCCGGGGGCGGCAGGCGGTCGCACGATGTCGAACTCGGCCTCTCCGGTGGGAACCTGTAGTTCCCGCCAGGCAAGCCGGTAGAGGTCGTCCGGCTTGCCGCGCGTCATCGGCCGCAGCACCAGCGCCTCGGCGGTCAGCACCGGGTTGCCGTCCTCGTCGCACACTGCCAGCCGCGCCGCGTCCTCGGCGGTTCGCGTCCATGTGACCCGCAGCGTCGTCGCCTGGGTGCCGTGCAGGGACACACCACGCCATTCGAACGGTACGACCAGACCGTCCGCGGCCAGTACCAGGGGATGCAGTGCCGCGTCGAGCAACGCCGGGTGCAGGGCGAAACCGCTGCCGTCCTGGGACAGCCGGACCTCCGCGAACACGGTGTCGCCCGAGGTCCACGCGGCCAGCAGCCCCTGGAAGGTCGGACCGTATTCGTAGCCCCGGTCGGCGAGCCGTTCGTAGGCGTCGCCGAGATCCACCGGGTCGGCATCCGCCGGCGGCCACTCGACCGGTGCGGGGTCCGGTGCGCCCCTGGTTCCGAGCCGCCCGCCGGCGTGCCTCGTCCAGTCCTCACCGTGTCTGGCGTGGACCGTCACGGTGTCGCCGTCGGTCCGGACCTGGATCTCGGCCGCGGTCTCCACCGGCAGCGGGGATTCCAGCACGAGTTCCTCAACCGCGCCACCGCTCGCGTGCAGGGCGAGGTCGAGGAGTGCCGTGCCGGGCAGGATCGTGTTGCCGTCGATGGTGTGCTCGGCCAGCCACGGTTGCGCGTCGACGTCCAGGACTCCGCCGTGGACAGTCGTGCCGTCGGCGAGCCTCAGCGACGAGGTGAGCAGGGGGTGGGATCCGGTGGTGGTCTTGCGGGTGGGGTTGAGCCAGTGGCGTTGGTGTTGGAAGGGGTAGGTGGGGAGTTCGGTGTGTGGGGTGTG
>NZ_JBHXTM010000114.1:0-8726 GCF_042677325.1 Streptomyces sp. NPDC127117 | reverse complement strand
CGGTCTCCCGGCCCGCCCGGCGGACGAGGTCCGGACTCAGACGGTACGGGCGTCGGCCGGCAGCGCCCCGGAGGCGTCCGGGGCGGCTGCCTCGCCCTCGATGTCCGTGAGATCCCGGTGCCGGGTCTCCTTGGCACACCCGACCGCGAGCAGGGTGATGAGCGCCGCGGCGATGACGTACAGCGAGATGGGCACCGAGCTGTCGAAGTCCGCGAGCAGCGCGGTGGCGATGAGCGGTGCCGGGGCACCGGCCGCGACCGACGAGAACTGCGCGCCGATCGAAGCGCCCGAGTACCGCATCCGGGTCGCGAACATCTCCGAGAAGAAGGCCGCCTGCGGTGCGTACATCGCGCCGTGGAAGAAGAGCCCCACGGTGACGGCGAGCAGCAGACTGCCGAAGTTCCGGGTGTCGATCAGCGCGAAGAACGGGAACGTCCACAGCCCGACCCCGACCGCGCCGACCAGATAGACCGGCTTGCGCCCGACCCGGTCCGACAGCGCACCCCACATCGGAATGACCGCGAAGTGGACGGCCGAGGCGATGAGCACCGCGTTGAGCGCCGTCTGCTTGCTCAGATCCGCAGCCGTGGTCGCGTAGACGAGCACGAACGCCGTGATCACGTAGTAGCTGATGTTCTCCGCCATCCTGGCGCCCATGGCTATCAGCACATCGCGCCAGTGGTGCCGCAGCACGGCCACGAGCGGCATCTTCTCGGCCGCCCCGGCAGCCGATTTCCGCTCCTCGGCCTGCGCCATCGCGGCCTTGAAGACCGGCGACTCATCGACAGAAAGACGAATCCACAGACCGATGATCACCAGGACACCGGAGAGCAGGAAGGGGATCCGCCAGCCCCACGCCCCGAAGGCGGAGTCCGACATCAGCGCGGTGAGCGCGGACAGCACCCCGGTGGCGAGCAACTGCCCGGCAGGCGCACCCGTCTGCGGCCAGGAGGCCCAGAAGCCGCGCCGCTCGGCGTCCCCGTGTTCCGAAACAAGCAGTACGGCCCCGCCCCACTCGCCCCCCAGCGCGAAACCCTGCACCAGCCGCAGGACGGTGAGCAGCACGGGGGCGGCGGCCCCTACCGTGGCATGCGTCGGCAGCAGCCCGATCGCGAACGTCGCCCCGCCCATCATCAGCAGACTGAGCACCAGCAGCTTCTTGCGCCCGAGCCGGTCGCCGTAGTGCCCGAACACCAGGGCACCGAGCGGCCGGGCGGCGAAGCCGACCGCGTAGGTGAGGAAGGACAGGAGAGTCCCGACGAGCGGGTCGGACTCGGGGAAGAACAGCTTGTTGAAGACCAGCGCGGCGGCTGACCCGTACAGGAAGAAGTCGTACCACTCGATGGTGGTGCCGACGAGGCTTGCGGCGACGATGCGCTTGAGGTTCGAGGGGGCTGGCGGAGAGGTTGCTGGGGCGGCCATGGGTACCACTTCCGGACGGTTGGCGGGGACGGTTCCGTGTCGCCACACCGTAGGAAGGGGCAGGTCAGGGGCGTATGTGGTGGGACACCATAGTTCTCTGGCCGGGTGTGCGCGGGGCCACTATGACAGGCGCGTCGAGACTGCTTCGAGGACCGTACTGAAGGCCGGCGGGCGCCTTTCAGGATTGCGCTGTTCCGCGCGCCTGCGGTCAGGCCCGGCGGGTTTCTGCGGAGCCGGGCAGCGGCAGCGCATCGGACAGGCCATCGACTACGCCGACGTCCCCCGCGACGACATCGCCCCGTCCTCGCGGAACTCGTGTGCCGGTCCGGCATCCGCCGCCGCATCCTCGAACCCACCGCAGGATCCACCCCCGTCGCGGACGCCGTTGCCCGCGCAGTTGCAGCTCCAGGTCGCAGGTTCCGTGGTGGCCGATGCCCGTCATGTCCCCCGTGAAGCCGGGGGTGAGGCCGACCTCTTTCGGGGCGGCTTTGAGGTGGACGAGTGTGCGAAGCCGCGGCAGTGGCAGGCGGAGCGCGGGGACGGCTTCCACGTGCTGAGGCACACGTACACCTCGATCGTCCTTGAGGGGGGAGTCCGTGGTGACACCGGCCAGGTGGCTGGGGCACTCGTCTGCAACCATCACGCCGGACCACCATGGGGGATTTCTCTGGGAAACACCCTTATTGCTCGCCCCGGCCGGCGAATACGCGACACCTCAATATGCGAGCCCACCAGTACCGAGGCCGGAACAGACCGGCCGCCGCGGAATCTCGGTCGCGCACCGCTACTCGCAAGATCTCGACGCCGCGCTCATCCTGTGGTTGATCGCCGGACCGTGGACGACCAGCCCGACGAAACGCACGAGCCCGCCACCGCGGTGGCGGGCTCGTGGGTGTTCGACGTCCTACGGGCCGTCCGACCGACTGAGGGAACGGCGGGAATCGACCCGGGACGCCCTCTGGTCGGCAGTGGCTGGAGACGTGATGATCACGGCACAGCCTGCCACCCGGAGGGAACACCCGATGAGCGACACCACAGTCCCCCTGAAGCAGCGAGCCGGCCGGTACGGCGCCTGGAGCGTCGAACTGCGCTCGGAGGACCCGGCCCGGCGCGGCGAACTGGACGAGGCCGCGGCCGAGCTGGAGGAACTCGGGTACGGCGCCATCTGGCTCGGCAGCAACAGCACCGCCGACCATGCCGCCCCGCTGATCGGGGCGACGCGCCGCATCCTCGTCGGCACCAGCATCCTGAACATCTGGCAGCAGGAGGCCGCCACGACCGCGGCCGGCTACGCCGAGGTGGAATCGGCGCACCCCGGCCGCTACCTGGTGGGTCTCGGCGTGAGCCACGGCCCGCTGGTGAAGGACTACAGCCGCCCGTACGCGGCGATGACCGGCTACCTCGACGAGCTGGACGAGGCCGGCGTCGCCGCCGACAGCAGAGTGCTGGCCGCGCTGGGCCCGGAGATGCTGAAGCTGTCCGGCGAGCGGGCGGCCGGCGCCATCCCCTATCTGGTCACGCCCGAACACACCGCCCAGGCCCGCGAGATCCTCGGCGAGGGCCCGTTGCTCGCCCCGGAGCTGAAGGTGGTCCTGGAGACCGACCCGGCCCGGGCCCGCGCCCTGGCCCGCGAAGCCCTCGCCATGTACCTCACCCTGCCGAACTACACCAACAACTTCCTGCGGCACGGTTTCACCGAGGCCGACCTGGCCGAGGGCGGCAGCGACCGCCTGATCGACGCGGTCTTCGCCTGGGGCGACGAGAACCGCATCCGCGACCGCATCGACACCTTCCACCAGGCAGGCGCGGACCACGTGGCCCTCCAGGTGCTCACCGGCACCCACAGGGGCAAGCTCCCGAGGGAGGAATGGCGCAGGCTCGCTTCTCTATTGGGATAGCGGCCTCTTGCGATCGGCTGACTCCGGGCCGCGACGGGGCCGGCCCGGTGGGAAGGAGTGCTCCCAGGGCGATCCGGGCGGGCTTGGCATGCCCATCGCGGCCCGGAGTCAGCCGATCGCAAGCTGTCCGCCGCGTGCCTCAAGAACGGCGCCGGTGATGTAGCTGGCGCGGGAGGAGGCAAGGAACAGAACCGCTTCCGCGATCTCGTCAGGGTCCGCGACCCGCCCCAGTACGGTGGTTCGCCCGACCGCCTGGAGGGTGTCACCTCCCATCTCCTCCGTCCCGGGGGTATGGACGGGGCCCGGGGCCACGGCGTTCACGCGGACGCCCTGGGCGCCGAACTCGTCAGCCCATACTCGTGTGAGAAGTTCGAGTGCAGCTTTGGAAGCCCCGTAGGCGCCCGATTCCCGCACCGGCGTGGTAGCCGCCGCTGTACTCACACTCACGATGGAGCCACGCCCCCGCGCGGCCATTCCCGGGGCGAGGGCACCGACCAGGAGCATTGGCGCGCGTGAGTTGACGGCCATCTGGGCGTCGAACATCTCGGCGGTGGTGTCCGGCGTACTGGCGAACCGGTAGATACCGGCGTTGTTGATCAGAATGTCCACTTCGCCTGCCTCGGCGGCAAGACGCAGGACATCCTCAGAACTACTCAGATCCGCAGCGACGAACCTTGCCTTCCCGCCTGCGGCAGCGATCTCTTCGACGGTCGCGGCACCTCGCTGCTCGTCCCTCCCGTGGACGACGACCGAGGCCCCCAACGCTGCCAGGCGAAGGGCGATGGCCCGGCCGATACCAGCGGTGGCGCCGGTGACAAGAGCGGTGGATCCGTCCAGTTCTGCAGACATGGAAAGCTCCTCCAAGCCGAGAGGAACGACAGACTGTCGGCTGTTTCTCGTGCAACCGATGATCCTGATGGTTCATTCCATGGCGGGAACGGACCCACGCCGGGCCGATCGTCGATCATGGTCCAGCCCGGGGGTCGTGGCCCACGCGGTCCTGGGAGGCCGGTGAGTTCGCCTTCGCTGATCACGTCCGCAGGCGACTGGCACGCGCCGCACTGCTCGTGGAGATCGACGGGTGCGCCGCGTCCAGATCGGTGACGGCGAATGACTGGTCGAGCACATCGGTGAGGCCACTGTGGCGCCGTTCAGCAGCCGGCTGGACCGCGGCGTCAGTCTGCCCCTGTTCCCGGCTCAGCCGTAGCGTGCGTCAGCCCTCGCTGCCATCGCCGTCCTCGTCCTGCTCGGGCGCGTACGAGTCACGAAAGTGCCGCAGAGCGGCAGCCGCGAGGGTGGAGGCGCCATCCGCTGCCCGGCCTGCCACTGCCCCGGCCTTGACGGCGGCGCGGACTTCCGGGTATCCGGCCGGCGAGCGTGACGGCTCCGCTCGGGCGCCTGGCCACGTTCACCGCACCCACTTCGGGTGGTACGCCGCCGGCTGAATGCCGAGCTCGTGCGTGGACTGCTCGCCGAACCGCTGGAGGTGCTCGGTCAGGTACGGCCAGACGTGCGCCAGGTCCTCGGGGGCGACCTCCCAGCCCTCTTCCGGCAGCCGGCGGACGATCTCGGCGATGTCCAGGGCGTTGTGGAAGATCACGGCGTTCGTGAGCAGCGCGTTGAACTTCATTGCCTTCCCCTGCTCGACGGGGTCGTGGTCGGCGATGACGCCGCGGTTGCCGAAGCCGACACACTGGGAGAACCGGTTGAGCGACGAACTTCTCGCCGGTCCAGCGCACGACCAGCGTCTGTACGCCCTGGGAGAAGGCGTGACTCGTGCTCGTCGGCTGGCTGGGGGTGCGTAATCGATGGAGCATAAGGGGTATATGGGTGTGCGACGTTCGTGGGATCATCTCCTGGAGCCGCCATCAGGCCGTGGTTTGGTGGCGATCCCGTTCGTGCTGATCGGGATGATCACCGTGTTGGACATCTACACCGGTCGCGATGTCCAGCTGGGCCCACTGCTGGTCATCGCGCCCGCTCTGACCGCCGCTCTCGCCGGGACACGGCTCGCCGCTCTCGCCGGGGTACTGGCAGTGGCGGCCCAGGTGTTCATCGTCGTCTCCCTCGACGGACTGACCACGCCCAACCGCCTGGCGCAGATCATCGCACTGGCCGTGCTCTCCGCCTTGGTGGTGTTCATGCGGTTCGTGCGGGAGCGGCGCGACCGGGCGCTGAGCCTGGCACGCTCCGTGGCGGAGACGGCTCAGCGGGTGCTGCTTCGGCCTCCGCCACGCCGGATCGGGCCGTTGCAGGTGGCATGGCTGTATATGTCCGCGCAGGACGAGGCCGAGATCGGGGGCGATCTGTTTGCGTTCGCCCGTGCCGCGCATGCCGCGACCCGGGTGGTCATCGGCGATGTCCGGGGCAACGGGCTGGCCGCCATCGGTGAGGCCTCGCTGGTGCTGGGGGCATTCCGTGAGGGCGCTCACCGGTATGCCACCCTCCCCGAGCTGGTGACTGCCCTCGAAGACAGCGTCTCCCGGAACCTGGAGGACGTGACGGACACCGAGCACGACCCCGGCGAGCACTTCATCACCTGCCTCGTCCTGGAGATCCCCGACGACGCCCCGCCGGCCGCCGAGATGATCAACTGCGGGCATCCCCCGCCTCTGCTGGTGCACGACCGGCAAGTCACGGTCCTGCATGCCCGACAGCCGCTGCCTCCGCTGGGCGTGAGCGAACGACCGGTCGAGGACGACAGCATCGACCCGTTCACCTTCACCTGCGGTGACATGCTCGTCCTCTACACCGACGGAGTCGTCGAAGCCCGCTCGCCGTCCGGAGCGTTCTACCCACTCGCCGAACGAGTCGCCTCCTTCCCCACCACCAGCCCCGACGCTCTGCTGCACCACATCCACCGCGATCTGCTCGCCCACATCGGCGGCCACCCCGCCGATGACGTCGCCCTCCTGGTCATCGAATGCACCCCGTCCCACCGGCCGCATCTCACACCCCATCCCATTGGTCACCACCGGCACAACCTCAGTGGATCGCCCCCGCCCCCAGGTCGCTGAACCCAAGATCCGGGTGGCCCAGGCTCGGGTTCTCCTGGCCGCCCGTCGGGCCCGGGAGGGCAGCGCGCTCGCCGAAGCAGTCGGCGGGCCGGCCGTTGCGGCCCGTCGCCGTGGCGGAGACGAGGGCGCTGCGGCGGCTGTCCGGGAGGCGGTCGCGGAAGAACTCCGTGTCGGCGGGGAGGTGTGTGCGTCGCCGTACCGCAGGAAGGGGCAGGTCAGTGGCGTATGCCGCGGCACACCACAGTTCTGCCGCCGGGAGTGCGCATGCCCACCATGCAGAACTCCGGCCGGTTCTCCGGTGAGCCGATACCCCCGGCCGTGCTTCCGAAGTGCTCGTCCGCTCTCTACGGTAGAAGTGACTTCACACGCACGCGGCGTGACCGCGGGACAACGGGGGCATCGTGGAAGCGGAGTTGGCGGCACTGGCGGCGTCGGGTGCGACGACCTTGGTCGGGCTCATGGTCTCGGACGCCTGGACGCAGACGAGGGAACGAGTGGCGCGATTCCTCGCGCGGGGCGAGGAGACCGATGGCGTGGACGAGGAACTCGACGCGTCCCGGGAGGGACTCATCGCGGCCCGCGACGGTGAGGACCCGGATGCCGCGGCGGACATCGAGGACGAGTGGCGGCTCAGGATGCGCCGGGCGCTGCGCGCGGACCCGGCGGCCGCGCAGGAGCTGCGACTGCTGCTGGACGAGATCGCCCCTCGAACAGCGGATGTGCCGACCGTGACGGTCAACAACAGCGTCAGCGGGGGCACTCAGAACGCCCAGGTCATTCAGGGGCAGAACATTGTCGGCCTGACTCTTCGCTATTAGGGGACGTTCGTCTACCGGTGCAGCAGCCGGGGCGGGCCTCGACGGCGCAGAGCCCGCGCGGTGCCGTTGGTGTCGGAGCACGGTCGTCCTGACGGGCGTCACACCACGGCGCCGCCGTGGCGCGGACCCGGTGGGATCCACGCCACGGGGTGCGTCAGGATTCGGACTTGGGGGAGAAGCGCAGCCGCGTGGCCGCCAGTGCGCCGAGGGCGAGCAGGACGATGGAGACCCACAGGCCGGACAGGTGGTTTCCGGTGGCGTCCTCTGCGTAGCCCATGATGTAGGGGCCGACGAAGCCGCCGGTGATGCCGATGGTGTTGAGCAGTGCCAGACCACCGGCGAGGGTCTTGCCCGAGAGCCGGGTGGCGGGGAAGTTGAACAGCAGGGGCTGGACGACGAAGAACGCCAGGCCGGTGAAGCAGAAGCCGAGCAGGGCGATCACCGGGCCGGCGACGGCGGCGACGATGAGGCCGGTGAACATCATCAGCAGGCCGACCACCACGAAGTTGCGGGAGCGCCGGGGCGTGGTCGCGCGGGGCGGGACCAGTACGGCGCCGACGGCCGCGGTGAGCCAGGGCAGGCCGGTCAGCAGACCGATGGTGAACGGGGAGAGATCGCCCCAGCCGCCGATGATTCCGGGCAGGAAGTAGACGACGGAGTACAGGGCGACCTGGTGGGTCCAGTTGGCGAAGATGGCCAGCAGCATCTGCTTGTCGCGCAGCACCGTCAGCAGCGAGCCGGATCCGGAGCCGTTACCGGCCGCCTCGGAACCCTCGGTCTGCTCGCGGGTGACCGCTTCCTGGACCAGTCGGGCCTCTTCCGCCGTCAGCCAGGGCGCCTTGGCCGGGCCGTCGGGCAGGTACCGGAAGATGGCGATGGCCAGGAAGAGACAGGGGATCCCCTCGATGACGAACATCCACTGCCAGCCGTGCCAGCCGCCGAGTCCGTCCATCTCCATGAGGAGTCCGCCGAGCGGGTTCCCGACGACGCTGGCGATGGAGGCGCCGAGCAGGAGCAGACCGATGGCCCTGCCGCGGGTCTCGGAGCGGAACCAGTAGGTGAAGTAGAGCAGGATGCCCGGAAGCAGCCCGGCCTCGGCGGCGCCGAGCAGCAGCCGCATGGCGTAGAAGGACTTTTCGCCCTGTACGAAGGCCATGCAGGCGGAGATGACGCCCCAGGTCAGCATGATCCGGGTGATCCACCAGCGGGCGCCCACCCGGTACATGATCAGGTTGCTGGGCACCTCGGAGATCGCGTAGGTGAGGAAGAACAGTCCCGCGCCCAGCCCGTAGGCCGCGGCGGAGATGCCGAGGTCGACCTCCAGGCGTTCCTTGGCCAGGCCGATATTGGTCCGGTCCAGGAACGACATGATGTAGGCGGCCAGCAGCAGCGGCATCAGTCGCCGCAGATTGCGCTGGTCCAGCTCGCCGAGCGCGTCGCGCGGGGTTGCGTGTGGTGTGGCCGCACTTGGTGTGCGTGAACCGCGGATCAAAGACATCGGTGTCCTCTTGGGGTGCTCTGGCAGCCGTCGGGTGGGGACGACAGGAGTTGGGGCCCGGCCGGGCGGACCG
>NZ_JBHXTM010000113.1:0-10243 GCF_042677325.1 Streptomyces sp. NPDC127117 | reverse complement strand
TGTTTTGGTGTGGGGTGTGTGTGTGGGTGGGTGGGGGGGCGTGGGTGGGGGCGGGTGTGTCGGGGCGTCACGGGGGCGGGGCCGCGACCGTGCCCGCCCCGTCTCACGGACAGAGCACCCCGGACCGCCGGACCCGCCACCCATCTAGGCTGATCGGGCAGAGATCGAGCACGAAGAACCGAGGAGCACGACGTGGCGGTACGAGCGGTCCGAGGAGCCGTCCAGCTGGAGCGGGACGAGGCCGGACACATGGACGAGCAGGTCGGTGCCCTGCTCACCGCCGTCCTCGAACGCAACAGCCTCGTCGCGGACGACCTGATCAGTATCTGGTTCACGGCCACCCCCGACCTGCACAGCGATTTCCCGGCCGCCGCCGCACGCGGGCTCGGTATCGTCGACGTACCGCTGATCTGCGCCCAGGAGCTGGACATCGAGGGCGCCATGCCCCGTGTGGTGCGCATCCTCGCGCACGTCGAGACCTACCTTCCCAAGTCCGAGATCGCCCACGTGTACCTCGGTGCCACCGCCGCACTCCGCAAGGACATCGCCCAGTGAGAACCGCCGTCGTCATCGGAACGGGCCTCGTCGGCACGTCCGCAGCCCTCGCCCTCGCCGGGCGCGGCATCCAGGTCCACCTCGTCGACCACGACCCCCAGTCGGCGCGCACCGCCGCCGCGCTGGGCGCCGGTACGGACGAGGCGCCCGAGGAGCGGGTGGACCTGGCGATCATCGCCGTACCGCCCGCCCATGTGGCCACCGTGCTGGCCACCGCCATACGGGACGGCATCGCCCGCGGCTACCTGGACGTCGCCAGCGTGAAGGGCGGCCCGCGCCGCGAGCTGGAGGCCCTCGGCCTCGACCTCACGCCGTACATCGGTACGCACCCCATGGCCGGCAAGGAGCGGTCGGGCCCCCTCGCCGCCACCGCGGACCTGTTCGAGGGGCGGCCCTGGGTCCTCACCCCGACCCGGGACACCGACACCGAGGTCCTCAACCTCGCCCTGGAGCTGGTCGCGCTCTGCCGTGCCGTCCCGGTCGTCATGGACGCCGACGCGCACGACCGGGCCGTCGCCCTGGTCTCCCACACCCCGCAGCTGATCTCGTCGATGGTCGCCGCCCGCCTGGAGGAGGCCGACGAGACCGCCGTACGCCTCTGCGGCCAGGGCATCAGGGACGTCACCCGGATCGCCGCCTCCGACCCCCGGATGTGGGTGGAGATCCTCTCCGCCAACCCCGGCCCGGTCGCCGACGTGCTGGCCGGGGTGGCCGCCGACCTGGACGAGACGGTACGGGCGCTGCGCGGCCTGGAGTCCGGCGACGACGACAAGCGCCGCGAGGGCACCGAGGGCATCGAGGACGTCCTGCGCCGCGGCAACGCGGGCCGGGTCAGGGTGCCCGGCAAGCACGGGACCGCCCCCACCGCGTACGAGATGGTGTCGGTGCTGATCAGCGACCGGCCGGGGGAGCTGGCCGGGATCTTCGCCGACGCCGGACGGGCCGGGGTCAACGTCGAGGACGTGCGCATCGAGCACGCCACCGGGCAGCAGGCCGGCCTGGTCCAGCTGATGGTCGAGCCGAGCGCGGTCCCCGCACTGAGCGCGGCACTGCGCGAGCGCGGCTGGTCGATACGGCAGTAGGCGGGGCGGGGCCGGGAGGCCGTTGTCCACAGGGGTGCGGAGGCCCGCTCCGACACTCGGTAACCTTGTGCGGGGCGGGTTCGCACACGCCCCCGTCCCGCCCACCCCGTGTACCAGGAAGGTGTCCACCACCGTGGAAACCCGTACGGCCCCGGCCGCAGTGATCGTCGCCATCGACGGGCCCTCCGGCACCGGCAAGTCGAGCACGTCCAAGGCCGTCGCCGCGCAGCTCGGCCTGAGCTACCTGGACACCGGTGCCCAGTACCGGGCGATCACCTGGTGGATGCTGAACAACGGCATCGACGTCCAGGACGCGGTGGAGGTGGCGACCGCGGCCGCCAAGCCGGTCATCGTCTCCGGCACGGACCCGGCCGCCCCGACGATCACCGTCGACGGCGAGGACGCCTCGGGCCCGATCCGTACGCAGGAGGTCACCTCCAGGGTCAGCGCCGTCAGCGCCGTCCCCGAGGTGCGCACCCGGATCACCGAGCTGCAGCGCACCATCGCCGCCGCGGCCGAGCGGGGCATAGTGGTCGAGGGCCGCGACATCGGCACCACGGTGCTGCCCGACGCCGACCTGAAGATCTTCCTCACCGCCTCCCCGGAGGCACGCGCCGCCCGGCGCAGCGGAGAGGTCAAGGGCTCCGACCTCGCCGCCACCAGGGAAGCGCTGATCAAGCGGGACGCTGCCGACTCCGGCCGCAAGACCTCCCCGCTGGCCAAGGCGGACGACGCCGTCGAGGTGGACACCACCGAGCTGACCCTCCAGCAGGTCATCGAGTGTGTCGTCACCCTCGTCGAGGAGAAGCGGGCCACGAAGTGACCCAGGCCACGGGCCGCCCCTCGCCGCGCGGAGCGGCGGTCGGGCGCGGGATCGGCATCGGGCTGATGTACGGGCTGTGGAAGCCCCGCGTGCTCGGCGCGTGGCGGGTTCCCGCCTCCGGACCCGTCATACTCGCGGTGAACCACTCGCACAACATCGACGGTCCGATGCTGATGGGCACCGCGCCCCGGCCCGTCCACTTCCTGATCAAGAAGGAGGCGTTCGTCGGCCCGCTCGACCCGTTCCTGCGCGGAATCGGTCAGCTGAAGGTGGACCGCACGACCGTCGACCGCACCGCCATCACCCACGCCCTCGGCGTGCTGGAGGAGGGCGGGGCGCTCGGGATCTTTCCCGAGGGCACCAGGGGCGAGGGCGACTTCGCCTCCCTGCGTGCCGGGCTCGCGTACTTCGCGGTACGCAGCGGGGCACCGATCGTGCCCGTGGCCGTCCTGGGAAGCACCGAGCGCCGCGGACGGTTGATATCGGCACTGCCGCCTCTGCGCAGCCGGGTGGACGTCGTGTTCGGCGACGCCTTCGAGGCGGGCGACGGGAGCGGGCGTCGTACGCGCAAGGCGCTGGACGAGGCGACGGTACGGATCCAGGCGCGGCTGACCGCCCACCTGGACGAGGCCAGGCGTTTCACCGGACGCTAGGTAAGACTTGAGTAGTGGGCCGCGCAGTCGTGGTCCATCGATGATGATGCAAAGAGGAACGGACTTCATGAACGACCAGATTCACTCCGACGGCTCGGACCACGAGCACGGAGCGCTTGGCGACGCCGAGTACGCGGAGTTCATGGAGCTCGCCGCGGAGGAGGGCTTCGACCTCGAAGAGGTCGAGGGTGCCATCGACGAGGCCGGTCACGGACCGCTGCCCGTGCTCGCCGTCGTCGGCCGCCCCAACGTCGGCAAGTCGACGCTGGTGAACCGGATCATCGGCCGCCGCGAGGCCGTCGTCGAGGACAAGCCCGGCGTCACCCGCGACCGCGTCACCTACGAGGCCGAGTGGGCCGGCCGCCGCTTCAAGGTCGTCGACACCGGCGGCTGGGAGCAGGACGTGCTGGGCATCGACGCCTCCGTCGCCGCCCAGGCCGAGTACGCCATCGAGGCGTCCGACGCGGTCGTCTTCGTGGTCGACTCGACCGTCGGCGCGACCGACACCGACGAGGCCGTCGTCAAGCTGCTGCGCCGGGCCGGCAAGCCCGTCGTGCTCTGCGCCAACAAGGTCGACGGACAGAGCGGCGAGGCGGACGCCACCGCCCTGTGGTCGCTGGGTCTCGGCGAGCCGCACCCGGTCTCCTCGCTGCACGGCCGCGGCACCGGCGACCTGCTCGACGCCGTGCTCGAAGCGCTTCCCGAGGCCCCGGCGCAGCGCTTCGGCACCGCGATCGGCGGCCCGCGCCGGATCGCGCTCATCGGCCGTCCGAACGTCGGCAAGTCCTCGCTGCTGAACAAGGTGGCCAACGAGGACCGCGTCGTCGTCAACGAGCTCGCGGGCACCACCCGCGACCCGGTCGACGAGCTGATCGAGCTCGGCGGCATCACCTGGAAGTTCATCGACACGGCCGGCATCCGCCGCCGCGTCCACCTCCAGGAAGGCGCGGACTACTACGCCTCGCTGCGTACCGCCGCCGCCGTGGAGAAGGCCGAGGTCGCCGTCGTCCTGATCGACGCGGGCGAGTCCATCAGCGTCCAGGACCAGCGCATCATCACCATGGCCGTGGAGGCCGGCCGGGCCCTGGTGATCGCGTACAACAAGTGGGACACCCTCGACGAGGAGCGCCGCTACTACCTGGAGCGCGAGATCGAGACGGAGCTCGCGCAGATCGCGTGGGCGCCGCGGGTCAACGTCTCGGCCGTCACCGGCCGGCACATGGAGAAGCTCGTCCCGGCGATCGAGACCGCCCTCGCCAGCTGGGAGACCCGTGTCCCCACCGGCCGGCTGAACGCCTTCCTCGGCGAGATCGTGGCCTCCCACCCGCACCCCGTCCGCGGCGGCAAGCAGCCCCGGATCCTCTTCGGCACCCAGGCCGGCACCAAGCCGCCGCGCTTCGTGCTGTTCGCCTCGGGCTTCCTGGAGCACGGCTACCGGCGGTTCGTCGAGCGTCGGCTGCGTGAGGAGTTCGGCTTCGAGGGCACCCCGATCCACATCTCGGTGCGGGTCCGCGAGAAGCGCGGCCGCAACAAGTAGCACCCACGGGCGTACGACAGAGCCCCGGGCCGTCTCGGACGAGAGACGGCCCGGGGCTCTGTCGTCGCGGGTCGGGCGCCCCGCGGACGTACGGTCAGGCGCCCCGCGAACCGGGGGGCAGAGCGGCCGGCTGGGTGCGGCCCGAGTGCCGGCCCACCCGCTGCCAGGAACCGAGGCCGCCGGTGCCGGTCCCGGTGCTGTGTCCGGTGGCGCCGCCCGCCACGGCGAGGCCGGTGGAAAATCCGGCGGAGTGACCGGAGTGGCCGCTCAGCGGGAGACGGCTGCCGAAGAGCCCGGAGCCGAAGGCCAGGAAGCCGAGATTCTCCTCGCCGCTCCGATCGCCCGGCAGCGCCCGGAACGAGCGGCGGTACTCGGAGTACAGCGCGTCGTAGATCGGGGTGTGGGACTGACCGCCCGATGGCTCCTGCGAGGGCCGCATGGCAGGGATCGGGCTCGGGCGCTGGTGGGAGGAGTCGTATGAGTGCACGTATGTGCCAACGACACCGGTGTCGGTCGGATGCGGGCGGGGCGGAGAAATAGCTGTTCGCCGCTGGTGCGAGGGGCCGACGGCCACCGTCAGGTACCGGCCAGCGGCATCGCGGCGGCGACCAGGAGCCCGTCGGCCGCGGCCTTGTCCAGCGCGTCGCGCAGCAGGTCCTCGCGGGGCTGCTGGCCGATCGCCCCGGCCGGGGCGGCGAAGACGAGAACGGTCTGCGACTTGTTGGCCGCGGTCCGCCAGCCCTCGGTGACCTGGAGCGGTGCGTGCGCCTGCCACCAGGCGACCGGTGCGCCGCCGCCGGTGCCCGGCTGGAGCACGGCGTGCAGCTGGCCCATGGCGAGCAGGATCGACCAGCCGTGCAGCACGGCGGGCACCTGGTCCGTCCGGTGGACCGGGTGGAAGCCCTGCTCCAGCAGCAGCTGGAGGAATTCGTCGCCCCGGCTGCCGTCCGTGCCCGGCCGGGTGATCGCGCCGGTCGGCTCGACGACGAGGGCCGGGTGGAGCTCGTCGTCGATCAGGACGAGGCCGCTGGTGATGCCGAGGACGGCCTGCTCGGTGGGGGCGCCCTGCGGCCGGCCCGCGTCGAAGCCGTTGACGTCCGGGCCCTCGTTGCCGGTGATGCTGCGTACGGCGCCCTGGAGCTGCTCCTCGGCGACCTGGACGACCTGCGAGGGGATGCACGTCGCGTGGGCGAAGGCGAGGACGGCGGTCTCGTCGCCGACGAAGAGCACCGTGCTGGTGCGTTCCTGCTCGGAGTCTCCGGGGGTGCGGCAGGAAGTGCAGTCGTAACTGCCCGGGGCGTTGTCGCCGACGAGCAGCCGGTCGGCTTCGGCGTCGCCGATCTCGGCGCGTACGTCCTCGCTGACGTCGAGCATGCGCGGCACGGGTGGCTCCTCGAACTCGGTACGTGCGCCGGGCGGTTCCCGGCTCATGGAAATGACAACGGGCGAGCCGCGGCCGGGGTCACGCGAGAAAGGGAACGTAATCGAACCAACCGGCTCAGAGGGTGAATCCCGGGGCCCGGGAGAGCACTTGGGGGCCGTTCGGGCCGGTCCGGGGGCTCTCGGTGTGGTCCACTCGACGATACGGCGGTGCACCGATACGTCGACAAAGCGGGAAAGCGGGCGAGTTTACCGATGGCCGAAATTCTCCCGTACACGGAGTGAACCCCCGACCGGCCTGCGTCGTCATGGCAAGTGCAGCCTGCCGCTGATCAGCCGAACCGGGAGATATGGCGTTCCATGCACATTTCTTTCCTGCTCCACAACGCCTACGGGGTCGGGGGAACGATCCGTACGACGTTCAATCTCGCCGGGGCGCTGGCCGGGCACCATGACATCGAGATCGTTTCGGTCTTCCGGCACCGCGACGTTCCCGCGCTGGGCGCCCCCGAGGGAGTGCGCATGACCCACCTCGTCGATCTGCGGAAGAAGAGCCCGACGTACGACGGCGACGCCGCCGAGTACGCCCGCCCCGCGACGGTGTTCCCGCGCGGCGACAGCAGGTACCGGCAGTACAGCAGACTGTCCGACGCACGGGTGGCGGACCATCTGCGGTCCCTGGAGGCGGACGTCGTGGTCGGCACCCGGCCGGGGCTCAATGTGCACATCAGCAGGCAGGCCCGCCGCGGCCCGGTCCGGATCGGGCAGGAGCACCTCACCCTCGACAGCCACGGCTACCGGCTCCGCCGCGAGATCGCGCACCGCTACCCCCTGCTCGACGCCATCACCACCGTCACCGAGGCCGACGCCCGGGCCTACCGGACCGGGTTCAAACTGCCCGGCGTACGGATCGAGGCCATCGCCAACAGCGTGCCCGAACCGGCCGTCCCGCCCGCCGACGGCGACCGGAAGTGGGTGATCGCCGCGGGCCGGCTGCACAAGGTCAAGCGCTACGACCTGCTCGTCCGGGCGTTCGCCGACGTGGTCGCGGTCCGCCCGGACTGGCGGCTGCGCATCTACGGCGGCGGCGACGCGACCGGCAACGAACGGGCGGCGCTGCTCGCGCTCATCGAGGAACTCGGGCTGCACAACCACGTGTTCCTGATGGGACCGGTCAATCCGCTGGAGGCCGAGTGGCCCAAGGGGTCGATCGCCGCGGTCACTTCGGACCGCGAGTCCTTCGGCATGACCATCGTCGAGGCGATGCGCTGCGGCCTGCCGGTCGTCGCCACCGACTGCCCGCACGGCCCCCGCGAGATCATCGACGACGGCACCGACGGACGGCTGGTGCCCGTCGGCGACACGGCGGCCGTGGCCGACGCCCTGCTCGGCCTGATCGGCGACGACGAGGCACGGCACCGCGCGGGCCGCGCCGCGCTGGCCGCGTCGCAGCGGTTCGACCCGGCACGGATCGCCGAACGCCACGAACGGCTCTTCACCGAACTCGCCTCGCGGGGCCCGCGCGACCGCTCGCACGGCGCGCTGAGCACCACACTGCACCGCGCCGGGGGAACCGTGCTGGACGGGGCGTACGCCCTGCGCTACAAGGCAGCCGCCGTGATCCGCAAGGGGAAGACCGCATGACCGTCTCCGCAGGACGAAGGACACCGAAGGCCGACTGCACCGCGGGACCGGGCGGCGGGATCACCTTCGATCTCGACCTCGGCCGCCGCGAGGACGAGGAGGCGCCCGAACTGCTGCTCCGGCTGCGCGGCGCCAAGGGCAAGGGCGGCGACGGCGACACCGTACGGTTGCCGCTGAGCCCGCTGCGCGACGGGCGGCTGCGCGCGGTGCTGCCGGGGACCGTGGAGCCCGCGGAGGGCCGCTGGGACATCTATCTGCGGGAGCCCGGCGCGCAGGACGGCGCGGCGGTGGCCGTCGAACCCGGCATCCGCGATCTGCGGCTGCTCGTCGACCAGGTACCGGAGAGCGGGCGGATCGCGGTGCGGATCCCGTACCCGACCCTCGACGGCCGGCTCGCCCTGCGCTGCTGGCTGCGCGCACCGCATGCCGAGGCCGGGCCGGTGACCTTCGACGGGCACACGATGACCGTCGAGGGCACGCTGTACGGGACGGGCCTCGGCGCCGAGGCCCGTGTCGAGGCGCGGCCGCCCGGCGCGGACGGCCGGATTCTGCGGGTGCCGGTCACCGGGGACGAAGGCGCCTTCGCCTTCACGCTCCCCCTCGACGAACTGGCCGACGGGGCCGTTGCCGAGCCCCGGCTGTGGACGCTCTGGCTGATCCCCGGCACGACGGAGGACCGACCGGCCGGCGGCGTACGGATCTCCCGCATCCTCGACGACGTCTGGGACCGCAAGAAGATCTTCGTCTACCCGGGCCGCAGCACCGGGGAGGGCAGCCGGGCCACGCCCTGCTACTCCACCGACAACGACCTCTGCGTACGGCTCGAACCGGAACCCGCCCCCTGAGGACCGCCGAGGCCGTTGCGGACCCGGGCTGTCCGCAACCCCTGGCAGACTCGCCGCCATGTTGGAGACCTCGGCACGACTGCTGCGTCTGCTCTCACTGCTCCAGGCACACCGCGACTGGTCCGGCGCCGACCTCGCCGACCGGCTCGGGGTCACCCCGCGGACCGTCCGGCGCGACGTCGACAAGCTCCGCGAGCTGGGCTACCCGGTCAACGCCAGCCCCGGCACCGGCGGCGGGTACCAGCTCGGCGCAGGTGCCCAGCTGCCGCCGCTGCTCCTGGACGACGAGGAGGCCGTCGCCGTCGCCGTCGGCCTGCGCACCGCGGCGGGCAACGGGGTCGAGGGCATCGGCGAGACCTCCGTACGCGCCCTGACCAAGCTCGAACAGGTGCTGCCGGACCGGCTCCGGCGCCGGGTGAACGCGCTGAACACCTTCACCGTGCCGCTGCTCCGCGGGCCCGGCGCCTCGGTCGCCGACGCCGGTGTCCTGACCGAACTGGCCGGGGCCTGCCGGGACGGCGAGCGGCTGCGCTTCGAGTACCGGGACCACTCCGGCTCCGTCTCGCGGCGGACCGTCGAACCGCACCGCCTGGTGTGCACCGAGCGCCGCTGGTACCTCGTCGCCTGGGACCTGGACCGCGCGGACTGGCGTACGTTCCGGGCGGACCGGATCACCCCCACGCCGCCGCACGGCCCGAGGTTCGTCCCCCGCGAGCCACCCGCCGAGGACCTGGCCGCCTACGTCGCCAGGGGGATCTCCACGACCGTGTACCCGATGCACGCGGTGATCCGGCTGAAGGCGGGGATCGAGCGCGTGGCCGAGCGGATCTCGCCCGCCGCCGGGGTGCTGGAGGCGGGCGACGCCGACACCTGTCTGCTGCGCACCGGGGCGATCGGCCTGGACGTGATGGTCGTCCATGTGATGCTGCTGGGCTTCGACTTCGAGGTCGTCGAACCACCGGAGCTGAAGGACGCGATCAAGGTGGCCAGGGACCGGCTGACCAGGGCACTGGACTGAGCACCGGCCCGTGGCGACGCCATACGGACGGTCGGGGTTGCCCGCTATACCGGTGGCGGCCGACGGCTGTGCCGTACCGCGGCGTGAATATTGTGACCAAAGGATAAGGCTGCCATAAGGAAGCGTGAATTCCCGGCGACATGCTCATTTACGCACGTTATTCGGTGAGGGAATTGCATCCGCTCGATACGGGATATTCCGCTCCGATTCCGGGCCTTCCGAATGATCATTCTCCGGGTTGTGTGATTACTGTGCGTCCGGTCCCGGGCGGCCTCTTCGGGTGGCGTGATCCATACCGCGCACGTGTCGTGATCCTGTGACACAAGTGTGACCGGCGGGGAACGTGAGGATGCCCTGCGACGGTGGGCACCCCGGCTTCCGTCACCGCCCGAGGCCGCCTACGGTGAGGGGCATGGCACCCATACCGACCCCTTCCGCCCAGCCCGACGACGTGCCCGACGAGTACGTCGGCCTCGCCGCCGACGCCGCCGAACGACGGGCCCGCAGCCATGGCTGGAGCACCGTCAGATCCCTGCCGCCGGGCGCGATCATCACCATGGAGTTCCGCGGCGGCCGGATCAACTTCGAGGTCGACGGAGCCGTCGTCACCCGCTGCTGGGTGGGCTGAGGCTCCCCGCCAAGCGCGAGAACCCGGACCCGGATACGGGTTGAGCCCGGACCCGGATACGAGTGAGGGCCCCGACAC
>NZ_JBHXTM010000112.1:0-10760 GCF_042677325.1 Streptomyces sp. NPDC127117 | reverse complement strand
GTACGGAGCCACTGGCTCCGTACCGCCCTCTCTTCCGTCCCCTGCTTCTTCTACTTCTCCTGCTTCTTCGGCAGCATCTCCGGGCTGAGCAGCAGCTCCCGCAGCTGGGCGCGGGTGAGCGGCGGCGTCTTCATGAGCGGCCCCTGCGCCCGCTCGCCCTTGAAGCCGGTGCTGTCACGGACGGACAGCACCCCGCCGTCCTTCAGGATGAGCCGGCCGACCAGCTCCTTCCCCCACTGCGGAGTGACCCCGTGGTTCATCGGGTCGCTCCAGGTCGTCAGCACCCGCCCGTCCGGCAACGCCTCGTTCACGCAGTCCGCCAGACCCGGCTGTCCCTGGGCGGGCTCGCACGGATCGTCGGCCGGGCCCGCCACGCCGGACTTCCCGGTGTCCATGTAGCCGATGACGAGATAGCCGACGCCGCCGTCCTTGCGTACGGAGAAATGCCCGTCCAGCGGCCCCTCCAGATGGGGCATCTCCCGCCCGGAGGTGTTGCCGTCACGGATGACGGACAGCGAGACCTGATCGATGTCCCCGACGTCCTCGGGCAGCACCTTCGCCAGCTGCTTCGCCCGGCCGCCGTTCCCCACGAGCTCGACCGGGGCCGCCACCGTGGTCTCCTGCGTGTCCCCCTTCGAGGCCAGGTTCGGCACCGCGACGGCTCCGCCGGCCACCACGGCGGCCGCCGCGACCGAGACGGTGACCCTCCGGCGCAGCCGCACCCGGGCGGCCCCGGCGTACACCGCCCGGGTCGAGATCTCCGGCTGCCCCGCGTCCTCCGCGGCCCGCCCCAGCAGCTCACGCACGTCGTTCATACCAATTCCTCCGCCATCTCGGCGCGCAGCGCCGCCAACCCCCGAGCCGCGTGGCTCTTCACCGTGTTCTCCCGCATCCCGAGCATTTCGGCCGTGGCCTCCACGCTCAGGTCCTCCCAGTAGCGCAGCACCAGCACGGCCCGCTGCCTGGGCGTGAGCCGGGCGAGTGCCGCCCGTACCGCGAGGCCGGTCTCCGTGTCGGGCACGTGGCCGGCCCGGTCGGGCAGTTCCCCGTACGACTGCTCCCGCCGCCAGAACCGGCGGCGGGCCGCGATGAACGTGTTGACCAGCGTCTTGCGCGCGTACGCCTCGATGTTGTCGAGCCGCCCGTGCCGCCGCCCGCCGAGCACTACTTTGACCAGGGTCGTCTGGACCAGGTCCTCGGCCTCGTGCCGGTCGCCGCAGAGCAGATACGCGCTGCGGAACAGCGCGGTACGTCTGCCCTCGACGAAGGCGTGCAGCGCGGCATCGTCGTCGATCCGCATCGTCGGCGCCCCTCTCCGGGTCCGCGGGTGCGGACCGTCTCACCCCTTCCAGTGCGTTGGGGTGCACGGCGGGTTGCAGCAGCGTCGGAAAATGAATCACGGGCGGCACGGCCATCGGCCGTACCGCCCGTCCTTTTGCTTTGTGCCGCTACTTCACGGCGAGGACCAGGGTGTCCGAGGGCGACGCCCAGACGGGCCGCGCCTCCCCGAATCCCGCCCCGCGCAAGGTGTCGATGTGCCACCGCACCGGGGGCATGTCGCCGTCCGCGTGCTCACCGTAGATCTCGTACCGCTCGGCGGTCGGCCCGGCGAGGACCGGGTCCTTGGCGGCCAGCGCCCACCAGTCGGCCCAGTCGACCGCGCCGGCGGCCTTGGCACGGTCCATGGCGGCGTGCCGGTGGGCGCGTTCGGCGGCGTTGATCCGGGGCGTCTCGGTATCGATCATGTGGTCCGCGTTCATGAACACCCCGCCGTCCCGGACGAGCCCGCCGATGTGCCCGTAGAGCGCGGTGAGGGGTTCGCTGTGCAGCCAGTGCAGGGCGGTGGCGGTGAGGACGGCGTCGTACGAGTCGTACGGCAACCGCCCGGCCCACTCCGGGTCCTTGAGGTCGGCGGTGACGAAGGTGACGCGCTCGTCACCTTCGAAGTAGCCGCGCGCGATGGCGAGCAGCGCCGGGTCGAGATCCACACCGGTACTGGTCGCTTCCGGGAACCGCTTGAGCAGCCGGTCCGTAATACTTCCCGTACCGCATGCGAGATCGAGCACCCTCGGCCGCGGCCCCACCAGGGCCTCGACCATGTCCAGCATCACCCGGAACCGCTCCTCGCGGTCGGGCATGTACCACTCCTGCTGCCGGTCCCAGCTCTCCTGCCAGGCCCGCCAGTCCGTACCCGTCGATGTCTCAGCCACCAGGAACCTCCATGTAATACCCTGGACCCACAAAAGCCCATTACATCGCTCGCTGCACCGACCATAGACCGACGCCGTAAGGACTACAAGTGGAACTGGCCTATTACTCGGACTACGCCGTGCGTCTGGTCAACACCGAGGAGCCGGCCCGCAACAAGGACTCCCTCACCTCCGTGGAGGCGGTCCGCGAACTGTTCGGCGCCAACGGCCAGGCGGCCCGGCGGGCGACCGACGCGGACGTGACCCGCTTCAGGTCGGTACGGGCACGGCTGCGCTCGGTCTTCGAGGCGGCCGACGGCGGGGACGAGACACTCGCCGTCGATCTGCTCAACTCACTGCTGCTGGAGTTCCCGGTCAGCCCGCAGATCTCCGGCCACGAGACCCGGGACGAGGACGGAAAGCCGGACTGGCACATGCATCTGGCCGACCATCCGTCGAACGCGACGGCCGGGTACGCCGCCATCGCGGCGATGGGCCTCGCCTTCCACCTCACCTCGTACGGGGTCGACCGGCTCGGCCTGTGCGAGGCAGCACCGTGCCGCAACGCCTATCTCGACACCTCGACCAACCGGTCCCGCCGCTACTGCTCGGACCGCTGCGCGACCCGCGCCAATGTGGCCGCCTACCGGGCCCGCAAGCGCCTGGAGACGGAACGGGCGGCCGACACCGGCCTCAGCGCGGAGACCGCCCAGGCCACCACGCCCAGCACCGAGCGCTGATCCTTCTTCAGCGGCCGGTAGCGCACCCGGACCCTGGCCAGTACGAACTCCTCGGGCACCGTCCCGTAGTCCGTGCTGTCCCCGCCCGCGAAGGTGTTGTCGGCCAGCACCCACCAACCGCCCCGGCGGCGCTCGGCGGCCCGCTTGACCACCAGCAGGTCCTGCTGGAACGGATGCCGCAGAATCACCACGTCCCCGGGGCGCACCGTCGCCCCGTACTGCACCAGCAGCCAGTCCCCGTGATGGAGCGTGGGCACCATCGACGGCCCGGTCACCTCCACCACCTGGAACGGCACACGCGCCGCCAGCCCTCGCCCGGGCTGCTCCTGCGTCAGCTCAGGCACCTCCGGCACCTCCCGCATCGATCCGGCACCTCCCCTGTCCGTCCAGTACACCGTCCCGTACAGCGTTACGTACATTCGGCCACTGGTCCCATCCTCGCCCTGGACTTTTGGCCTAAGCCCATGGGGGCACCCACGAAAACACGTCTCTCACGGAGTAATGTCCCACCTGAGAAGACGATCACGAGGAAGGACAGCTCAATGCTTTCCCGCCTGTTTGCCCCCAAGGTGAAGGTCAGCGCCCACTGCGACCTGCCCTGCGGCGTGTACGACCCGGCCCAGGCCCGCATCGAGGCGGAGTCCGTCAAGGCCGTCCAGGAGAAGTACCAGGCCAACGAGGACCCGCACTTCCGGGCCCGCGCGGTGGTCATCAAGGAGCAGCGCGCCGAGCTCGCCAAGCACCACGTCTCGGTGCTGTGGAGCGACTACTTCAAGCCCCCGCACTTCGAGAAGTACCCGGAGCTGCACCAGCTGGTCAACGACGCCCTCAAGGCCCTGTCGGCCGCGAAGGCCTCCACGGACCCGGCGACGGGCCAGAAGGCGCTGGACTACATCGCCCAGATCGACAAGATCTTCTGGGAGACGAAGAAGGCCTGACCTCCGGTCACGCTTGTTTGACCGGCGCTCGTTTCGACCGCCCGGTCTCCCCGCCCGCACCCGGCCCGCAGGCCGCCGAACCCGGCGTCCGTGGCGGTCCGGGTGCGGTCTTGTCTGCGGGGACGGGGTGGGCGTGGGTTCGTGCTCTTGTCTGCGGGGGCGGGGTGGGCGTGGGTTCGTGCTCGGGGGTGCGGGGCGCGGGCCGTTCAGAATGCTGCCGTGACTGCTGGAGACCGAAGCGGTGCGGCGGCGCGCTCATTCCCGGTCTGCGCCGCGGAGGTTGTGCGGTTGCTCCGCCGTCGGGTGCCGGCGGCACTGGTCGACCGCCTGCGGACGGGCTCGGACGCCGAACGGGCGGGGGCCGTGCGGGCCTGGTGCTGCGCCCACCTGCCACTCGGTGCGGACCGGTCTCCGGTGTACGCGCCGGCGGAAGTCGTGTTCCCGCCCTGGACGAGTCACAGGACGTGGCGGATTCATCGCCGGAGGAATCGATGCGGGTCTTCGCCCGGAGCACCGATCCACAGACCCGCCTCCGGGTCCTGCTGAACCTTCCCACCGCACGCGCGGCGCACCCGCAACACCTCCGCGAGCTGCCCGGTCACACCATCGCCTCCGCCCGGACCCACCCCGGCGAGCACATCCGCCGCTGGGCCGCTGCCGCGGAGCGGACCAGCGCGTGAGCCGGCTGTCGCATTGTGCTTGATCAGGGTGCGGAACCGGGGCCGGGCGGCAGGTGGACCGTCATGATCAGGTGGCAGGTCCCTGTGCCGGAGCCGCGGTACGCGTGAGGGGCGTCGCCCTCGAAGGTGGCGGTCCGGCCGGCTTCGACAGGGTGCTCCTCGCCGTCGACGACCAGGGTCATCCGGCCGGAGGTGACGCTGATCGTCTCGGTGACCCCGGCCTGGTGGGGGTGGCTGGGGTATTCCTCGCCCGGTTCCAGTTGCCAGCGCCAGATCTCCACCGGGGCCGGGCCCGAGGTCGTGAGCATGAGCCGGGCCTCGCCGCCCTGCGGCCCGGTCCACAGGGGTGCGACGGCGTCGGCGGCCACGACGCGGACGCGACCCTCGGGCGGGCCCTGCATCAGGGCGGAGACCGAGATGCCGAGGGTGTCGGCCAGCCGGACCAGGGTGGCCAGGTTGGGGTTGCCCTGGGCTCTCTCCAACGCCACCAGCGCCCCCTTGCTGACCTGGGCACGCCGGCCGAGTTCGTCCAGGGACAGGCCCGCGCGGGTCCGGGCCGCCCTGACGTTGTGGGCGACCGTCCGCAGGGCTGCGGCCGTCTCGGCCATCTGATCTCCATCCCCGTCACGGATTACTGGATTGAACCGTGCGGTCATTTGGTTGACACCGACCGGTCGATCCGTTGTACGGTGCGGTCGTTTCAATGATGGTAAGGGATGTGTTGTGATCGCTCTGCTTCTGGCTCTGGGCAGTTCACTCGCGTACGGGTGCGCCGACTTCCTCGGCGGTCTCGGTGCCCGCAAGGCCCATGTTCTGCGTACCGTGATGATCGCCGCCCCGGCCTCGCTCGCGGTCGAGCTGCTGCTGTGGCCGGTGCTCGGAGCCTCGTTCAGCGTCGGCGCCCTCGGCTGGGGTGCGGCGTCGGGGGTCGTCTCCGCCGCCGCGTTCGCGCTGCTCTACCGCACCCTGGCGATCGGCCCGATGAACGTGCTCTCGCCGGTGACCGCGCTGGTCTCCGCCGCGCTGCCCGTCGGCGTGGGTCTGCTCCAGGGCGAACACCTGGGGGCCGCCGGGCTGGTGGGTCTGCCGCTCGCGCTGTTCGCGGTGGTACTGGTCAGCGCCGGGCACGGCGCCGGGTCCGCGCGTCCGTCCCGTACCGCGCTGCTGCTGGCCCTCGGCGCGGGCGCCGCCATAGCCCTCCAGCTGATCTTCCTGCACCAGGCGCCCGCCGACAGCGGCGTGGCTCCGCTGATCATCGGCCGGGCGGTCTCCTCCACCGTCACCCTCGCCGCCGCCGGGCTGCTGTACCGCAAGCTCGGCTCCGAGCGGCCCGCCTACGCGATGTCGGCCGCCGCGGGCGTCCTGGACTCGCTGGCGAACCTGATGTTCCTGCTCGCCGCCCGCAGCGGGGACCTGACCGTCGTCGCCGTGATAACGGCCCTCTACCCGGCCGGCACGGTCCTGCTCGCCCGCGGCGTGCTCGCCGAGCGCATCCACCGCGGCCAGCTCGTCGGCCTGGGCACCGCCGCCGTCGCCGTCGGCCTCCTCGCCCTGACCTGATCCCGACGCACCCGCGTACCCGAGAAACGGAAATTCCGCTCATGCCCGCCTTCCGCATCGCCCCCGCCGTCGCCGACGCCTTCCCCGGCACGCTCATCGCCCTGGTCACCGCCACCGGCCTGCGCGGCCGCGAACCCTGGCCCGAGACCGCCGCCGCCCTGGCGGACCTGGAGCAGCGGCTCGCCGACGGTGCCTGGCAGCCCGCCGACGAGACCGACCCGCGCATCGAAACGTGGCACACCGCCTACCGCTCCTTCGGCACCAACCCGCGCCGCATCCGGCCCAGCGTCGACGCGCTCGGCCGCCGCTTCGCGAAGCGGGGCACCCTGCCGCGCATCAACCCGGCCGTCGACTCCTACAACGCCGTCTCCGTCCGTCACGGTCTGCCCGCCGGAGCCTTCGACCTGGACCACGTCGACGGCGATGTCGACATCCGGTACGCGGACGGCGGCGAGGAATTCACCCCGCTAGGCGAGCCCGGCACCGTCGAAGAAGCCAAGCCCGGCGAGATCGTCTACGCGGACAGCACCGGCGTCCTGACCCGGCACTGGAACCACCGCGACGCCCACCGCACCCGGGTCACCGAGGACTCCGACCGCGTCGTCCTCGTACTCGAAACCCTCCGCGCCGGCCACGACGGCGACCTCGTCAGGGGCGCGGCGGAGGAGCTGCGGGGGCTGCTCGGCCCGCATGCCGAACGGACCGCCGTGCGGTACCTCGGTCCGGCGGACCCCGAGGCCGACATCTGAGACCGGGCCGCTCCCGGAGCGCGAGGAGGACGGCAGGTCCGCTGCCATCGGTACGAGTTGCCCGGGGGATCGGCCCAGGTTGTCATTGAGTGACAACCCTGAAAGCTCGTTCAAGCGGCTCGTCGGGAGTTCCTCATGGCTGTCGTGACGATCGTGGGTGCCGGCGTGATCGGTGTCTCCTGGGCCCGGTTGTTCGGCGCGGCCGGCTGGGAGGTGCGGGTCAGCGACCCCCGGCCGGATCTCCAGGACCTGGCGGCCGAGCAGCTCGCCGGACTTGCGGTCACCGCGACCGACGACCTGGCCGCTGCCGCCTCCGGCACGGACTTCGTGCAGGAGGCCGGGCCGGAACGGATTCCCGTCAAGGAGCAGATCTTCGCCACGCTCGCGGCCAACACCCGCGACGACGTGGTGCTGGCCTCCTCCTCGTCCTCGTTGCTGCCGTCCGTGATCGCCGAGGGCAACCCGGCGGCGGACCGGATCGTGATCGGCCACCCGTTCAATCCGCCCGAGCTGATGCCGCTGGTGGAAGTGGTGCCCGGACCGCGGACGTCGACCGGGACGGTCGACCGTGCGGTGGAGGTCTACCGCAGCCTGGGCAAGCTGCCGATCACGCTGAAGAAGGAGGTGCCGGGCTTCGTCGGCAACCGCCTCCAGAAGGCCTTCGACGATCAGGCCACCTACCTCGTGCAGCAGGGCGTGATCGAGCCGGAGGATCTCGACGACCTGGTCAGGGCGTCGCTCGGCCTGAGGTGGGCCACCGTCGGACCGTTCGAGAGCAATGTCCTCGGCGGCGGTCCGGCGGGGATGCGGCACCTCGTCGAGCACGTCGGGGCGGCGATGACCTTCGAGATGGGCGAGCCGGACCGGTCGGAGATGGACACCGTCATCGACTCGGTGGAACGGGCCTACGGCACCGGGGACGAGAGCTACCGGCGCCTCGTCGAGACACGGGACCGGCGCACCCGGGCGATCCTGGAGCCGCTGGGCTGGCAGGAGCCCCCGGGCGACGCCGCGTGACGGGGTCTGCTCGTCCGCCCGTGTCTTGACGGTCGCCGCCGAGGAACCCCGGGAGAAGGGGAAAGCCATGTGGCAGGAGTTGCTGGCGCTGCGGATCGCTCCCGGGAAAGTGCTGCGGGTGAGCATTCCGGACGGCCGGGTGGACACCCTCGTCGAGGCTGCGGGGCCCGCCCCGGACGGCGTCGTGGTCGATTCCGGAACGGTCTACTGGACCACCATGGGAGTACCGGTCATCGACCCCTCCGCAGCTTCGGGGGAAGCGAGCAGCGACTTCTCCCGTCGCAACGGCGGTGTCCACGCGGTGAACCTCGACGGGAGCGGGCAGCGCGACGTCCTGCCCGACGGCTCGATCACCACCGGCAAGCAACTGACCTCCGACGGCGCCGGACTTCTGTACTGGGGCGACCGCGAGGGCTGTCGCGTCAGCCGGGCCCGGGTGGACGGGACCGGTCTGACCGATCTGATCGTGAACAGTCCCGATGACGGCCAGACGCAGGAGTGCGTCGGTGTGGCGGTGGACCCCGCGCGGGGGCATCTGTACTGGACGCAGAAGGGACCGGCCAAGGGTGGAGTGGGCCGGATCCTCCGGGCCGGGATCGAGATCCCGGACGGCGGGAGCGCAGGGCGGCGTTCGGACGTCGAGGAGCTCTGGACGGGGCTGCCCGAGCCCATCGATCTGCACATCGACGGCGACTGGCTGTACTGGACGGACCGGGGCACGCCACCTGCGGGAAACACCCTCAACCGGGCATCTCTCCCCGGTCCCGGCCAGGTCGGAACACCGCCCGAGATCCTCGCCGACGGGTTCGCGGAGGCGATCGGGCTCGCCGTGGACGGCGAGGCGGGCATCGCCTACGTCTCCGACCTGGGCGGGCACATCCGAGCCGTCCCACTGCCCGGCGGTCGCGGTCCCGCCGCCGGTGGGGCGGAGCGGGAGGTCGTGTCCCTGCCGTTCCCCCTCACCGGACTCAGCGGAGTCGATGGAGTCGATGGAGTCGATTCCTGACGTCACGCGCCGTATGTCACGCGCCGTATGTCACGCGCCATATGTCACACGTCGCGTGTACGCCTACGTGCGTCGGCCAGCCCGGTCTCGTAGGCGACGATGACGCGAGTTGGGCGCGGTCGCGCGCCCGGAGCTCGGCGAGCAGACGGCCGATGTGTGTCCTGACCGTGGCCTGGCTCAGCTGGAGGTGCGGCGTGATCTCCGTGTCGGACAGGCCGCGCGATCAGGCCGAGCGCCTCCAGCTCCCGGTCCGTGACCCCGTCCAGCGAACGGGCCGGTGGCCGGCCCGGCTCCGGGCGGCGGGCGAATTCCGCGATCGGGCGGCTCGTCACCGAGGGCGCGAGCGGCGACTCCCCCGCGTCGACGACCCCGATGGCGGTGAGGACACCGGCCGGCGGGGTGTCCTTCAGCAGGAGGCCCGTGGCTCCGGCGCGCAGTGCGGCGTAGACGTACTCGTCCAGGTCGAAGGTGGTCAGGACCAGGACGCGGACCCTGGACGTGCCGGGGTCCGCGCAGATACGGCGGGTGGCCTCGATGCCGTCGAGTTCCGGCCTGCGGATGTCCATCAGCACCACGTCCGGCCGTTCGCGGCGGGCCGGTTCGACGGCTTCCGCGCCGGTCGCCGCCTCCCCCACCGCCGTCATGCCGGGCGTGTGATCGACCAGTACGCGGAACCTGCCGCGCACCATGGCCTGGTCGTCCACGACCAGTGCCCGGACCGGCGGCCGGTCGTCGGCTACCGGTACCCGGACCGGCGCTTCGTCGGTCATGCCTTCCGCTCCCCGTCGATCGGCAGTCGGACGGACACCGCGAAGCCGCCCTCCGGGCGGGGCCCCGTCTCGAAGCTGCCCCCGTACATCAGGGCCCGTTCCCGCATCCCCAACAGCCCGTGCCCGTCCGGCAGTTCCTGTCCGGTCCGTCTGCGGCCCACCGGTGGGCCCTCGTCGACGCCCGGCGGGGGCATCGGACCGGGGCCGGGACCTCGGGGTCGGGCCTGGGTATGACCCGCGCCCGCCGCAAGGTCACGGGGCTTTGGCCACAACCCGAACCGACCAGCCCGATCCCACCGCTCCGAACCCACCCGCCCTGTCGTTAGATGTGTGGAGTGCAGCCGTGTCGCCGAGGCGATTTCGAGCCATCCGCAGGGACCATATGAAGTCGGCCGATACCTGTCCCCCTTGGATCACCCTCAGTACAGCGATGAGTTTTCGGGATGGGATCGGTCGGTATGGGTGGACCTGCGCAGGCGACGGGGCTGCGTACACGAGGGGAGACAGCGATGACCACCGAGGGCTTCACCACATGTCTGTGGTTCGACGGACAGGCAGAGGAGGCGGCGGAGTATTACGTCTCGGTCTTCAAGAACTCCCGCCTCGGCGGGATCGCCCGCTACAACGAGGCGGGGCCGGGGCCCGCCGGATCCGTGATGACGGTCGAGTTCGATCTGAACGGCCAGAAGTTCGTCGGGCTGAACGGCGGTCCGGAGTTCACGTTCGGCGAGGCCATCTCGTTCCAGATCCGCTGTGCGGACCAGGCCGAGGTGGACTACTACTGGGGCGCTCTCACCGACGGGGGCGAGGAGGGGCCCTGCGGCTGGGTGAAGGACAGGTACGGCGTCTCCTGGCAGGTCGTGCCCGAGGTGCTGCCGGCGCTGGTCACCGATCCGGATGGGTCGAAGGCCGCCAGGACCACGCGGGCGATGCTGACCATGAAGAAGCTGGACATCGCCGCGCTGCGCAAGGCCCACGACGAGGGCTGAGCAACGCCGGGAAGCAGAGAACGGAACCGCGGCGGGCGGGGGCCGGGAGCAGGAACCGGGAGCGGCGACGCCGGGAGCAGAAGCCGGGAAGCGGCGATGCCGGGCAGGGGATCCGTCGGATC
>NZ_JBHXTM010000111.1:0-10889 GCF_042677325.1 Streptomyces sp. NPDC127117 | reverse complement strand
CGGATGCTCGGACTGCGCCGAACGCACCAGCCCCCACACCGCAGCCGCACCAAGATCCGAAACCTCACCCACCGCACCACGCGTCACCACCACCAGGCGCGCGTTCGCGTCCCGGTCGGCGGCAAGCCACTCCTGCACCTGCGCCAGAACCTCGGCGACGGTCGCGTGCACGCCCGATACGACATCGGCGTCCGCTTCGATGGCAGGCACGACCAGAACATCGAACTCCGGTGTGTCCTGCGCGGCCTGAGCGGCACCGGTCGCCACCGGGATCCACTCCAACCGGAAGAGCGAGTCGGCGTTGTCGCTCTGCGCGGCGCCGTCCAACTGCTGTGCGGTGACCGGACGCAGGACCAGGGATTCGATCCGCCCCACCGGCGAACCGGTTCCGTCGGCCAGGTCGAGCGAGACCGTGCCGTCGTTGGCGGTGATCCGGGCCCGCAGTACGGGGGAGCCCACCGCGAACAGGCTCACGCCCGTCCACGCGAACGGCAGCCCCGGACCGTCGAGACCGGCCAGGCCACCGCCGACACCGATGGCGTGCAGGGCGGAATCGAGCAGCGCCGGGTGCAGACCGAACCGGCCGGCCTGCTCGACGGCCTCCTCCGGCAACGCGACCTCGGCGAACAGCTCTCCGCCGCGCCGCCACACGGCCCGCAGGCCCTGGAAGACGGGGCCGTAGCCGTAGCCGATCTCGGTCATGGAGTCGTACATGCCGTCGACCGGCACCGCCTCGGCGTCACGCGGCGGCCATTCGGTCGGCTCCGCGCCCGGGACGAGGGTCTCGGCAGCCACGACACCGGAGGCGTGCAGCGTCCACGTCTCGTCCTCGGCACCCGCGGGGGCCGAGTGGACGGTGACCTGGCGCCGTCCGTCCGCGTCCGCCGTGCCCACGACGACCTGAAGCATCATGGCGCCGCGCTCGGGCAGAACGAGCGGAGCCTGCAGGGTGAGCTCTTCCAGGGCCCCGCAGCCGATGCGCTCACCCGCGTGGAGCGCGATCTCGACGAACGCGGTGCCGGGCAGCAGGACGGAGCCGAAGATCGCGTGGTCGGCGAGCCACGGGTGCGAGTCCAGCGACAACCGGCTCGTCAGTACGAGTCCGTCGCCGTCGGCGAGAAGCACCTCGGCCCCCAGCAGCGGGTGCTCGGCGTTGTGCAGACCGAATCCGGTGACATCACCGTTCAGCCCGGGCACGACCTCCGGCCAGTAGTGCTGGTGCTGGAAGGCGTAGGTGGGCAGGTCGACGTACTGGGCGCCGGTGTTCGCGTAGTACGCGGCCCAGTCGATACGGGTGCCTCGGACGTGCAGCTCCGCCACGGCGGTGGTGAGCGCGTCGGGTTCGGTGCGGTTCTTGCGCAGGGCGGGTACGAAGGCGGCGTCCTCGGTGACGCAGGACTGGCCCATCGCGGAGAGGACTCCGCCGGGGCCGAGTTCGAGGTAGGTGGTGACGCCCTGTGCTTCGAGGTGGCGTACTCCGTCGAGGAAGCGAACAGCCTGGCGGACGTGGTCCACCCAGTAGTCGGCCGTCAGCAGCTCCTCACCAGCAATTTCACCGGTCAGGTTGGAGACGATGGGGAGCTTCGGTGCGTGGAAGGTCAGGTTCTCCGCCACTGCCTTGAACTCGGTCAGCATGGGTTCCATGCGCGGTGAGTGGAAGGCGTGGCTGACGCGGAGCCGCTTCGTCTTCTCGAAGCCGGACGCGATGGCGAGTACGGCATCCTCGTCGCCCGATATCACCACGGAGTCCGGGCCGTTCAGGGCTGCGATGGAGACGCCGTCGGTGAGCAGCGGCAGGACCTCCGCCTCCGTGGCCTGGATGGCGACCATCGCCCCACCCGTGGGCAGGGCCTGCATCAGACGGCCCCGGGCGGCGACCAACGCCGCCGCATCCTCCAGGGACCAGACACCCGCGACATGCGCGGCGGCCAGCTCACCGATCGAGTGCCCCAGCAGGAAGTCCGGGGTCACGCCCCAGTGCTCCAGCAGCCGGAACAGCGCCACCTCGATGGCGAACAGCCCGGCCTGGGTGTACACGGTCTGGTCGATCAGCTCCGACCCACCGAACACCACCTCCCTGACCGGCTGGTCGAGATGCCGGTCGAGTTCGGCGCAGACCGCGTCGAAGGCATCGGCGAACACGGGGTAGGTGTCGTACAGCTCCTGGCCCATCCCGGCCCGCTGCGAACCCTGACCCGAGAACAGGAACGCCGAACGACCGGAGCCCGCGACACCCCGCACCACACCCGCAGCCGACCGCCCCTCGGCAACCGCGCGCAGCAACGCCTCACGGTCCTCACCCACCACCACCGCACGGTGCTCGAAAGCCGCACGCGTCGAGACCAGTGACCAGCCGACGTCCAGCGGGGAGACACCGTCCACCAGGCCGAGCAGCCGCTCGGCCTGACCGGCCAGCGCCTCCTCCGACTTCGCGGAAAGCACCCACGGCACCACCGGCAGAGCAACCCCGGCAACCGGCGTTTCAACAGGCTCTTCCTGCGCCTGCTCCAGGATCACATGCGCGTTCGTCCCGCTGATCCCGAACGACGACACACCCGCCCGACGCGGACGACCACCCACCTCCGGCCACTCCCGCGCCTCCGCCAACAACTCCACCGCACCCGCCGACCAGTCCACCTTCGACGAAGGCGCATCGACGTGCAGGGTCTGCGGGAGTACGCCATGGCGCATCGCCATGACCATCTTGATCACACCGCCGACGCCGGAAGCGGCGGCCGCGTGGCCGATGTTCGACTTGATCGAGCCGAGCCAGAGCGGCCGGCCCTCCGGGCGGTCCTGCCCGTACGTGGCGAGCAGCGCCTGGGCCTCGATCGGGTCGCCCAGCTTCGTACCGGTGCCGTGCGCCTCCACGGTGTCCACGTCGGCCGTGTTCAGGCCGGAGTTGGCCAGGGCCTGGCGGATGACCCGCTGCTGCGACGGGCCGTTCGGGGCGGTCAGGCCGTTGGACGCGCCGTCCTGGTTGACGGCGGAGCCACGGATGACCGCGAGCACCTGGTGACCGTTGCGGCGTGCCTCGGAGAGCCGCTCCACGAGGAGTACGCCGACGCCCTCGGACCAGCCGGTGCCGTCCGCGTCGTCGGAGAACGACTTGCAGCGGCCGTCGGTGGCCAGGCCGCGCTGGCGGCTGAACTCCACGAATCCCGTCGGGGTCGCCATCAGGGCGACACCTCCGGCCACGGCCATCGTGCACTCGCCCGAGCGCAGCGACTGGGCCGCGAGGTGCAGGGCGACCAGGGACGACGAGCAGGCCGTGTCGACCGTCACTGCCGGGCCCTCCAGGCCCAGGATGTAGGAGACGCGGCCGGAGAGCACGCTGGTGGCCATGCCGGTGAGCAGGTGGCCCTCGGTGCCGGTGCCCTCGGCGGTGCGGCCGAGATCGGCGCCGTAACCGGAGGCGGAGGCGCCGGCGAAGACGCCGATGCGGTGGCCGCGTACCGATCCGGCGTCGATGCCGGCCCGCTCGAAGACCTCCCAGGACGCCTCCAGCATCAGCCGCTGCTGGGGGTCCATCGCCAGGGCCTCGCGCGGCGAGATCCCGAAGAAGTCCGCGTCGAAGCCCGGGGCGTCGTGGAGGAACCCGCCGTCGCGCACGTACGAGGTGCCGTGCGCCTCGGGGTCCGGGTCGTAGAGCGCGTCGAGGTCCCAGCCGCGGTTCGTGGGGAAGGCGCTGATGCCGTCGCCGCCGGAGGCGACGAGCTGCCAAAGGTCCTCCGGGCCGGCCACGCCGCCCGGGAAACGGCAGGCCATGCCGACGATGGCGATCGGCTCGTCGTCGTCGCCCGCGCCCGCCACGGCCGCGGCGTCCCCGCCGGGAAGCGTGCCGGTCACGAGGAGTTCGGACTCGATGAAGCGGGCCAGCGCGGTCGGGTTGGGGTGGTCGAACACCAGGGTGCTGGGCAGCCGTACGCCGGTCTCCTGGACCAGCCGGTTGCGCAGGTCGACCGCGGTGAGGGAGTCGAAGCCCAGGTCACGGAAGGCGCGGTCGGGGCGGATCTCGTCGACGGTGCCGTGGCCGAGCACCGCGGCCGCTCCGGTCCGTACGAGTTCCATGAGCAGCGCCGTGCGGTCGGCCGGGGACAGTCCCGTCAGCCGGTCGCGCAGCCGGGTCCGGCTGTCGTGCGCCTCGCCGCCGGACGCGGCGTCCGCGGATCCACCGTCGGCGAGGGCGAGGGCTTCCGGAAGGTCGCCGAGCAGCGGTCGCGGGCGGGTCGCGGTGAACGCGGGCAGGAAACGGTCCCAGTCGACATCGGCGACGGCCACATGGGTGTCGTCGTGGTCGAGGGCGTGCTTGAGCGCGCCGATGGCGTGCTCGGGGGGCATGGTGCGGATGCCGCGCCGGGCCAGCCGCTCGCCCTCGCGGCCGTCGGCGAGTCCGCCGCCGCCCCATGCGCCCCAGGAGACCGAGGTCGCGGCGGCACCGCGTGCGCGGCGCCGCTGGGCGAGCGTGTCGAGATAGGTGTTGCCGGTGGCGTAGGCGCCCTGGCCGCGACTGCCCCAGACGCTGGAGATGGAGGAGAACAGGACGAACGCGTCGATCTCGTCGTCCTGGTCGCGGAGCAGCGCGTCGAGGTGGGCGGCACCGGCCGCCTTGGCCCGTATCTCGTCCCCGAACGTACCGAGGTCGATGTCGGTCAGCGGGGTGTCGCTGGCGATGCCGGCGGTGTGGAACACCGAGCGCAGGGCCGGGCCGCCGTCCGTCCGTACGGACTCCAGCAGCGCCGCCAGGGCCTCCCGGTCGGAGACGTCGCAGGCGACGACGGTCGTCGGGGCACCCAACGCGCCGAGTTCCGCGGCCAGTTCGGCCGCGCCGGGGGCCTCGGGGCCGCGCCGGCTGGTCAGGACGATCCGCTCGGCGCCGTTCGCGGCGAGCCAGCGGGCGGTGTGCGCGCCCAGGGCGCCGGTACCGCCGGTGATCAGGGCAGTGCCGCGCGGGACGAACGCGGGGCGCCCTGCCGGGGCGGCGCTGCGCGGGTCGTGGGCGAGACGGCGTACGAACAGGCCGGAGGAACGCAGCGCGATCTGGTCCTCGGCACCGTCGGTGAGGGCCGCGCAGAGCCGGTCGGCGGCGCGCTCGTCGAGCTCGGCGGGCAGGTCGATCAGACCGCCCCAGCGCTCGCCGTGTTCCAGCCCGATGACCCGGCCGAGGCCCCACAGCGGTGCCTGCGCGGGCTGGTCGAGGGACTCGGAGCGGCCGATGGTGACCGCGCCGTGGGTGGCGATCCACAGCGGGGCGTCGAGTCCGGCGTCACCGAGCGCCTGGGCGAGGAGCACGGTCGCACGGGTACCGGAGGGGACGGAGCCGGCGGCGAACGCGTCGTCGGAGTCGTCCGCGGCGAGCGCCAGCAGCGAGAGCACACCGGCCGGACCGCCTTCCCCCTCCGCGTGCCCGGCCAGAAGGTCGGCGAGCGAAGCGCGGTCCAGGCCCTCGGGGTCGACGTCGATCACGGTCACCGAGGCGCCCCGGTCCCGGAGCGCCTCCGTCACCCGGTCGGCGAGCGCCCCGTACCCGGTCCGGACGGGCGTCAGGACCAGCCAGTCGCCCACCGGGGGAGCCTGGTCGGGCGTGGCGGCCGGCTTCCAGTCGATGCGGTGGCGCAGCCCGTCGACGATGTCGAGATCGCGGTTGCGGCGACGCCACGCGGCCAGCGCGGGCAGCGCGGCGGCCAGCGGGTCGACGTCCACGGGACGCATGGCGTCGGCGAGGGCGGTGAGGTCCTCTCGCTCCACCGCTTCCCAGAAACGGGCCTCGTTGCGGAAGGTGGCCAGCACCTCGGCCGCGTCCTGCGCGGCGGTCGGGGTCGGCCAGAAGCGCTGTCGCTGGAAGGCGTACGTCGGAAGGTCCACCCGGCGGCTGCCCGTACCGGCGTAGAAGGACGCCCAGTCCACGGCGGTGCCCCGGACGTGCAGCGCGGCCAGCGCGGCGGTGATCGCGTGGGGCTCGGGCCGGTCCTTGCGCAGGGCGGCCACGAAGGAGACGGAGCCGGAGTCGGCGACGCCCGCATTTCCTCCCGCGCCCGCCGCCGGTTCCGCGTCGGTGATGCTGTCCTGGCCCATGGCGGTCAGCACGCCGCCCGGTCCGAGTTCGAGGAACGCGGTGACGCCCTGGCCGACGAGGGTCCGCACACCCTGCGAGAAGCGGACGGCCTCGCGGACGTGGCGCACCCAGTAGCCGGGGTCGCGGACATCCTGTGAACGGAGCATGCGGCCGGTCACGTTGGAGACGACCGACAGCCGGGGCGGGTGGAACGTCAGACTCTCCGCGACCCGGCGGAACTCGTCGAGCATGGGCTCCATGAGCGGCGAGTGGAAGGCATGGCTGACCTGGAGCCGCCGCGTCTTGCGGCCCTGCTCACCGAGGACGGCGGCGACTGCGAGCACGGCCCCCTCGGCGCCCGAGATCACCACGGAGCGCGGCCCGTTGACCGCGGCCACCGACACATCCGTACGACCGTCGAGAAGCCCGGCCACCTCTTCCTCGGTGGCCTGCACGGACACCATCGCGCCGCCCGCGGGCAGCGCCTGCATGAGCCGGCCGCGGGCGGCGACCAGCGCGCACGCGTCATCGAGAGTGAGCACCCCCGCCACATGGGCGGCCGTGATCTCGCCGACCGAGTGCCCGAGCAGGTGATCCGGGGTGATGCCCCAGGAGCTGACCAGGCGGAACAGGGCCACCTCGACGGCGAACAGCCCCGCCTGCGTGTACACGGTGGCATCGAGCAGCGCCGCCTCGGCGCTGCCCGGCTCCGAGAACACGACCTCGCGCACGGGCAGGTCGACATGCCCGGTCAGGTGCCGGTCGAGCTGGGCGCACACCGCGTCGAACGCCTCGGCGTACACCGGGTACGCCTTGTACAGGTCCCGGCCCATACCCGGACGCTGCGAGCCCTGCCCGGAGAACATCAGGCCGAGCCGGCCCGGCACCGCCAGGCCACGCACCGCGCCCGGCGCGTTCTCGCCCCGGGCCAGCGCCCGCAGGCCGTCCAGCAAGGCGTCCCGGTCCTCGCCCAGCACGACGGCCCGGTGCTCCAGCGCCGACCGCCCGGTGGCCAGCGAGAAGCCCAGGTCGAGCACGCGGTGCCCGGCATCCCCGGCACCGTCCGCCGTGAGATGCGTCAACAGCCGGTCCGCCTGGGCCGCGAGGCCCTGCGCCGACGCACCGGACACGAGCCACGGGTGCATGGCAACCGACAAGCCCGCCGGACCCGTCTCCGCGTCATCCGGGGCGGACACCGGCTCGGGCGCCTGCTCGACGATGATGTGCGCGTTGGTGCCGCTCACACCGAAGGACGACACGGCGGCCCGGCGCGGCCGGCCGGTCTCCGGCCAGGCACGCGCCTCGGTGAGCAGCTCCACCTCGCCCGCCGCCCAGTCGACGTGCGGGGTCGGCTCGTCCACGTGCAGCGTGCGCGGCAGCACTCCGTGACGGAGCGCCATGACCATCTTGATCACACCGGCCACGCCCGAAGCGGCCTGCGCGTGACCCATGTTGGACTTCATCGAGCCGAGCCACAGCGGCTGCCCGGCCGAGCGCTCCTGCCCGTACGTGTCCACCAGGGCCTGCGCCTCGATCGGGTCACCCAGCACGGTGCCCGTGCCGTGCGCCTCGACCGCGTCGACCTCCGCCGACGCCAGGTCCGCGTTGGCCAGGGCCTGGCGGATGACCCGCTGCTGTGCCGTGCCGTTCGGGGCGGTCAGACCGTTGGACGCACCGTCCTGGTTGACCCCCGTACCGCGCACGACGGCCAGCACCCGGTGGCCGTTGCGCACCGCGTCGGAGAGCCGCTCGACGAGCAGCACACCGACACCCTCGGCCCATCCGGTGCCGTCGGCGGCAGCGGCGAAGGACTTGCAGCGCCCGTCGACGGCGAGCCCGCCCTGCTTGCTGAACTCGGAGTACGCCTCGGGCACCGCCATCACGGCGACACCACCGGCGAGCGCGAGTTCGCACTCGCCGGACCGCAGCGCCTGGACGGCCATGTGGAGTGCGACCAGCGACGACGAGCAGGCCGTGTCGACCGTCACCGCCGGGCCCTCCAGCCCGAGGGTGTACGAGACCCGGCCGGAGACCACACTGCCCGCCGTGCCGGTCAGGAAGTAGCCCTCGACGTTCTCGGACGCGTTCTGCAGCTTGTTCTCGTACCCGGAGACCGCCGCCCCGGCGAACACACCGGTACGGGTGCCGCGCAGCGCCGACGGAGCGACCCCGGCCCGCTCGACCGCCTCCCAGGCAGCCTCCAGCAGGAGCCGCTGCTGCGGATCCATGGCGAGCGCCTCGCGCGGCGAGATCCCGAAGAACCCGGCGTCGAACTCGGCGGCATCGGGGACGAACCCGCCCTCGTACGCCCCCGAGCCCGCCGGACTGGTCGCGTACAGGGCGTCGATGTCCCACCCCCGGTCGGCCGGGAAGGGGCCCACCGCGTCGCGGCCCTCGTCCACCAGCCGCCACAGATCCTCGGGGCTCGCGACACCGCCGGGGTACCGGCAGCTCATACCGATGATCGCAATGGGCTCCCGGGCCGCCTCGGTGATCCGGGCGTTCTCCTTCCGCAGCCGCTCGGTCTCCTTGACCGACGCCCGCAGAGCCTCAAGAACCTTGTCCGCCGAAGTAGCCATCATGCACTCCACATTTCGCACGTCATCATGAGCCGTTGTCTCCCAGAGCCAGCTGGATCAGGCTTTCGGCGTCCATGTCGTCAATCGAGTCGTCTGCTGCCACGGCCGGGGCCGGAGCTGCTGTCGGAACGGGCGCCGGCTCCACGGCGCCGGTGCTCACCGGCAGGTCGAACTTGGTCCGCAGGAAAGCGGCGAGCACCACAGGGGTCGGGTGGTCGAAGACCAGCGCGGCGGGCAGCCGCAGACCCGTGGCCCGGGTGATCCGGTTCCTCAGGTCCACCGCGGTCAGCGAGTCGAAGCCGAGGGTCCGGAAGGGCCTGTCGGGCCGTACGTCGGAGGGCCCGGCCAGACCGAGCACCGCCGCCGCGTGATCCCGTACCAGTTCGAGCAGCGTGTACTCCTGCTCGGGACCGGGCAGTTCGGCGAGTTCGGCACGGAGCGCGGCCGCCGCGTCCTGCCCGGCGCCCCGACCGTCGTCCGCCTCCGCGGCATCCTCCGGCCGCACCGCACCGCGCACCTCCGGCAGATCACCGATCAGCGCACTCGGGCGCAGCCCGGTGAACGCCGGGGCGAAGTCCCGCCAGTCGATGTCGGCGACGACGACCGCCGTCTCCCCGTGCTCGACGGCCTGCCACATCGCGGACACCGCGAGCTCCGGTGCCATCGCCGCCAGACCGAGGCCGCTGAGCGCGCCCCCGACACCGGCACCGCCGGCCAGCCCGTCGCCCTCCCACCAGCCCCAGGAAACGGACGTCGCGGACCGGCCCAGGGACCGGCGCCGGTGGGCCAACGCGTCGAGGGACGCGTTCGCCGCCGCGTACGCCGAGTGCCGGGCATTGCCCCACACCCCGGAGATCGAGGAGAAGAGGACGAAGGCGTCCACGGAATCACCCAGCGCCTCGTCCAGGTGCAGGGCACCGTTGACCTTGCCGGACAGGACGGTCGCGTATGCGGCCGCATCCGTGTCCTGCACGGCCGCCGTGTCGTCCACGCCCGCCGTGTGGAAGACGCTGCCCACCGGGCGGCCCTCCGCCCGCAGCCGCTCCACGAGCGCGTCGACCTGGTCCCGGTCGGCCACGTCACAGGCCACGACCGACGCGGAGGCACCGGCCAGGGCCAGCTCCTCGACCAGCTCGGCCGCTCCCGGACTCTCCGGACCTCGGCGGCTCGTCAACACGATGTGCTCGGCACCCTCGGCGGCCAGCCGACGGGCGACATGCCCGCCGACGGCACCGGTGCCGCCGGTGATCAGCACGGAGCCACGGGGCTCGAAACGACGTACGACCTCACCGAGCGAAGCCCGGCCGATCCGGCGGGCGAAGACGCCCTCGCCGCGCACCGCGACCTGATCCTCGGCCCCGTAACCGCCGGACAGCACAGCGCACATCCGCTCCGCCACCGATGCGTCGCCCCCTTCCGCCGCCGCGTCGGGCAGGTCGATGAGACCGCCCCAACTTCCCGGCGCCTCAAGGGCGATGGCCTGGCCCATGCCCCACAGCTGTGCCTGCACCGGACTGCTTGCCGGATCGCCGTAACCGGTCCGTCCAATCTGGACGCCGCCACTGGTGAGGCACCACAGCGGTGCTCGCACGGCGGTGTCGTCCAGAGCCTGTACGAGGGCGAGTGTGCGGGCGGTCGCGGCCGGAAGCTCCGTCCCCGGAGCCGGTCCGGCACTCCCGTCCAGCGCCAGCAGCGACAACGCACCCGTGCACGTGGACGCGTCCACGTCATCGAGGGCCGTCAGCGCCTTGGCGATCCCCGCCCGGTCGCTCTGCTGCTCGGTGAGCACCAACGGCACCACCCGGGCGCCCCGTTCGGCCAGCTGCCGGGAGCAGTCGGCCACCAGCGCGCCGCCGGCCAGCGCCTCGGGCACGACCAGCAGCCACGCACCGGACAGAGCATCGGGGGCACCCGGGGAGACCAACGGCTTCCAGGTGATCCGGTACCGCCACGAGTCCAGCGTGCTCAGAGCGGTGGCGGTCCGCCGCCAACCGGCCAGCGCCGGCAGTACCGCACTCAGCGGCCCGGCATCGACACCGCCCAGCTGCCGGGCGAGCGCCTCGGCGTCACCGCCCTCGACGGCCTTCCAGAACTCCGCTTCCGCGGTGGACTGCTCAGCCGTCACGGAGATGGCCGCGGCGGCCTCGGGCTCGTCCTTGAGCCAGTAGTGGGTGCGTTGGAAGGCGTAGGTGGGGAGGGTGGTGCGGGTGGCGCCGGTGTTGGTGAAGACGGTTGTCCAGTCGATGGTGGTGCCG
>NZ_JBHXTM010000110.1:0-12133 GCF_042677325.1 Streptomyces sp. NPDC127117 | reverse complement strand
CGCCGGTGCGCAGTCGACTTCGAGACCCCGAAACACGGCGGCAGAGCCCGCCAGGCACACCCGCTCACCAGCACGTAGACGATCGCGGCGAACAGGGTCTCATCAGGTGTGTCCTGCGTCCCGCCGCCCTGCGGCCGCACCCTCGACGGCGGGATCAACGGCTTCGCGATCTGCCACAGCCCGTCCGGAACAATCCAACTCCACGCATCCCGCCCCATGAACAGCCCAACGAGTGATCACCACATAGGACACGGTCTAAGTCCACGGGGCAGGGGGACCTCCTACTGAGCCTGGTGGATGCGCTATGGCAATCAGCTGCCGATGTGATCAGGATCGGCGGACTGCGCTTCGGTGAACCTGCTGTACTCGGTGGAGCGGTCGACCAGGGTGAAGTCCATGTCGCCGACGGTGAATCGGCTGGTGTAGTAGTGCCCGGTGGCGGCCATGGGCTGCAGGCCGGTGACTGCGATACGGCAGGCCCCCTCATGGCGGGGACTGCGGTGCTGGTGCTCCACGTGGGGCGTGTTGTCGTACAGGAACCCGATCTCGGCGGTGCCGGAGTTCTCCAGAGCCCTGATGGTCGCATTGCTCGACCGCGAGGTGCTTTCCTTCGTGCGGAGCGTGGCGTGCAGGCTTCAGAAAGTCTGCTCGATCGTCATGTACGTGGTGATCGGCCCCGGTTGCCCCCTCCGGGGATGTGGCTTTCCGGGCTCGGTGACAGGGCCACGCGCCACGTTCCGGCGACCCATGGGCGGCCGGTGAAGCGGTGGATGGAGGGCCAGTGCCAGGCCCACTTGTCGAACACGGGCACGCCGTAGCCGACGACTGCGGGGATGTACGCGAACAAGTATCGGAACTCGGAGGGGAACAGGCCCAGGAGGAGCAGGACGACTGTGTAGAGGGTGGCGGCGATGGTGGCGCCGGTGCGGACGGTGGCGGCCGTGTTCAATCGTCAGCCTTTGTAGTTGAGGTAGTGACAGGCGGTATCGATCAGGTTGCGGGCGCCCTTCTCGTCCCACTTCTGGCCTTCGCCGAAGACCTTCTTCATCCCGTTGGGCTCGCGCATGCGCTGAGAGCCGAACCAGCTCTTGAGCTGCCGGGAGACCTCCTGCAGACCTGCGCGGACCGCGTCGTCGAATCCGTCGGCGAGAAAGACGTGGCCCGGGACGTTGTAGACCAGGCACTCGGAGAAGTACGACGGCAGGGCCTTGATCACGCCCTGCGCAGCGAGGCCGTTCTCCACGTTCTTCAAGACCCGCACCACGAACTTGTACCGCAGGTTGGTGTTTGTGTTCTTCGCGCGGCCGTTGACCAGCTGGAGCTCAGGCCAGTTGACGACCTGCTTGCCGTTGCGCCCGTAGACGACGCTTCCCTCGTCCTGTCCTCCCGGAGCCGTGACGTCGTAGACCACCCACTTGAAGCATGGCACCACATCGATGCTGGGGCGGCTGCCGGGAACCTCCGGGACGTAGAAAGCGAGGTTGTGGTCCGCGTCCACCCACTCGAAACGTCCGGTCAGGGCGGCGTGGACATCCTCGCGGAGAGTGCTCTTGGTTCACGGTCCTGTGTACCGGGCCGGCTGCCCAAACCACCAAGTCGCCATGTCCCCTGTGTGGAACGGGTCGTTCAGCTTCACCAGGATGTCCACGTCGCTGTCACCGCGGATGTTGGTGTTGTTCGGGTAGGAGCCCTTCGCAGCGACCGTGATGGGTGAGGGCCTCTTCGCGGTTGGGCTGTTCTTCCGGGGTGCTCACGCAACTCCTCCTGTGGTCCGGCCTGGTGTGTGCTAGGCGCCGGGCTGCTGGGTGCGCGGCGGCAGGGCCGTTGCCGGGGCGGGCTGCGGCCGGAGGTCGTGGACGGCACGCTCCCGAGCGCCTTCCAGGACTCTGGCGAGGGCGGCCTCGGCGAGCGTCCGGCGGGTCTGCTCCGCCGTGTCGACCTCGGCCGTCTGCTCCGGGGCACGGCTGGCCTTGCGGTCCGAGTGGAACGGCCGCGGGCGCGGATCCCCGGGGCTCCGTGGTGTCACTGACACGGGGCCGACCAGTCACTGACACGAGAGTGAGACAGCTGCTGCTTCAGCTCAACCGGTAGCCGAGGAGCGCGAGGCCGGCGGCCGCCGTGCTGGGCGAACGGCCGCAGGGGGAGCAGCGTGGGCGACAGATATCTCCCTTCCAGTCCAGGCGGCTGTCTCTCAGCAGAACAGCGCTACGGCAGCCGCTCGCGAAAACTTGCCACTCATCGGTCAGTCCACCACTCGGCGCATACCTCATGCCTCCGGTCGTAACGCAAGGACCAAGCAGCAGCCACTACGACACAACGAATCCAAGCTCAGTAAAGCTTAACCCGGTAAATAGTGCAGTAAGGTGAAACTTTTACACCGACTGACCTATAGGAGGTGGCGAGTATTTGACTGGCGTGGACGCCTTAGGTAAGTCTGTCCACACGGCATTCAGCAAGAATGCGCGAAAGAAAGGTTGAAAAATGAGCCACCCACTGTCTGAAGTCCTCGCAAACCTGAACCCCGCTGACGTGACGGTTGACGCCTCAGGACGCATCGTGCCCAAGAACCCTACCCTGGCCAAGAAGATCCTTGAGGCCGCAGACGAGGTTCAGGCCGAGGCGCCCGGTAACTATAACTGCGGCTGTGCCGCTGCGGCAGAGCAGTAGGATCTCGGCGAAGAATTCAGACATGAGCAGCGCGGGATCGGAAACACGAGCAGAGCTTTCGGTCATTGATCGAGAGCGTGTGCTCGCGATGCGCAACGACGTTTTCCATCTCATTCTATTTCCCACGGAGCAGTGTAACTTTCGTTGCAAGTATTGCTACGAGGACTTCTCCGTGGGCAGGATGAAACCCGAAGTCGTTGAAGGGGTAAAACGGTTGGTCGACAACCGTCTATGCGACCTCCGTCGACTGAGCGTCTCCTGGTTCGGTGGCGAGCCGTTGTTGGCTAGCGACGTGGTAGAGAGCATCTCTAAGCACATCATGGCTGCCTCTCGGGATAGTGGCCTGCTGTACACCAGCGACATGACCACCAACGGGTACATGCTTCATGAAGCAATGCTGCAACGGCTGACCGCTGCAGGGATTCGGGCTTTTCAAATTTCCTTGGATGGCCCTGAAGAGCTTCATGATCATACTCGGGTGCGCGCAGACGGGCGTGGGTCATTCAAGCGACTGTGGGAAAACCTCTTGGCGATTCGAGCGAGCGAAGAGGATGTTCGAGTGAAGCTGCGGATTCACCTCACTCCTGACAATATTTCCGCAATGCCGGATTTTCTGGCCACGCTTCGAGACACCTTCCTCGACGATCCACGCTTCTCGGTTAAGCTCAAAGCGGTGGAGCGGCTTGGTGGCCCGGGTGATGCCAGTATGGACGTCTTGGGGGAAGAGGATAAGTCCGGGGCTATTTCTCGATTGAAGCAGATCGTGGAAATGCCGGACCGGCCCGAACTTTCGGAGTTTTCGGCCTGCTATGCGGCACGCCCCAATTCTCTCATTGTTCGCGCCAACGGAAAGCTCGGCAAGTGTACAGTCGCCCTGAGTGATGAAGAGAACGACCTAGGGCAGTTGCTTCCGGATGGGACGCTTCGATACCGCAATGATCGCCTCCGTCCATGGTTGCGTGGCTGGGACAACGACGACCTATCCGCCTTGTACTGCCCGGCCAACGGATTGACCATGGGGGAGCCACAGCTACTCCAGATCGGCCAGAAAGCGCGCTGACCTCGATTCGGTTCTCGCGTCCAAAGCCACCCCCGCCCATTCGCTGCCCAGGCCAACCGACGTCAGGGTGACGTCACCATCCCGACCCACCACCGCGCCGGTACGTCACTGGGTTCGCCGTCCGGCGGATCGCGCCGCCGAGAATTCGGATGACGGTCAGCGGCTGAGGGCGGGGGTCTGCATAGCTGCATGAATCAGCTCACCCGACGCCGCCGGATCTTCTCCCATCACCTCATGGCAGGACAGGCGGCTTTCACGCATGACCGGCATCGACCACGACGCCGCGTGGGTCAAGCTCCGCACCACCATCCCGAGGAAGCCGTCTACGCCCGCCGGTTACCCGGGGAGCAGCACCTCAGGTCGGTAGGCACAGCAAAGCCCCGGACCGTACGGTCCGGGGCTTCTTCTCGTCCTGGTCAGCGGTCGCTGTGCGAGCGGGCCGGTGACCTCGGCGAGGGCGGCCGCGCCGGGCTTGAGGTACCGAGTTCCGCCCGTACACCGGACACCTGCCGGGGGGCTGCGTACGAGTCCGTCCGCCGTACCCGGCGGGCCGACGACTATCCGTGCCGGCTGTGCACCACGCCTCAACGGGCCTACTACTGGGACCACTGCCACGATCACGGTCTTGTCCGGGGGCCGGTGTGCGCGAGCTGCAACACCTTCGAGGGCAACGGCATGGTCTTCGTGAACCGGCCGGGAAGTGTCGAGCACCTGCTGGAGTGCACGATCTGCCGGGCACAGCACACGCTTCCCCGACGCCACCACGAGGACGTGGCTTCGTGCATCTCTAGGGGTTCTGGCACACATTCCGTGACGGGTTCACTCTACGTATTCGAGTTCTGCACCCTTGAATCGATCCCAGTTGGCGTATGGCGTTCGCGAAGACAGCGCGGTTGGCGACTGTGTGTTCGTGTTCACGCAAGGACCAGGCGATCCGGGCGAGGGTCTGCCTGCTGTCAGCCACGCGTGGGTCTGGGGGCGCACGGCCTCCGGGTGACGCCTACGGCATGTCCGGTCAGGGGTGCGCGGCCTACACCTGGAACTGGGCGTGCGTCCTGCCCACAGTCTGATCACGGTGTCTCACGAGACACCGCCAAGTCTGGAGAATGACGGCCACAGAACCGTGCTGCGCCGTACCGAAGCAGTCGTTGCGGACGCCTGTGGGAAGGGTCTTCGTCAGGTGCTGCAGCATGGTGCGCAGCCGAGGGGGGGAATGCCGGGCGGGTCGCCCAGCTCCCGGCGGATGCGGTCGAACTCGGCGTTGACGCGGCCGGCGGCGGCGCCGCTGGTGCAGTGGCCGTCGTTCCAGTCGCGGTAGAGACCCTCGACATAGTCCAGCTGAGCGATGGCGCGTTCGGCGGCGAACCCGGGGGACCGTGCCTACGTTTGTGTGCACCGGGCCGTGTCGTGCCGGGCGTCAACCGGTCACGGTTACGGCATGGCCCGCTCGCGGCCGCTGTGACCGGATGTTGCTGGTGGCCGCACCCCCGTCGGGCCTGATCGCAGAAGACCACCGGTCAAGCCCGCCCCGTCCACGGAGTACGCCGCTGCCCAGGGCCACAGTCTGGGTTTCTCCATCCGATCGAGTGCGGCTGGCGGCCCTTCTGTTTCGGTGTGTCTGCTCCTGCCCATGATCCGCCTGGCGCCCCCGACGGGCGCCGTGGTTGTCCAGACACAGAAGTACGGAGCGGTTCGTATGACTACAGAAGGCGGAGAGCCCATCGCGTCGGTCACCGATGCGACCCTCACCGACATCGCTGCCAACGGTATCTGGCGCGGCGCGAGCCTCGACATCAACCCGTCGGTGCTTATCGTCGCTCGGGCCCTGCTCGCAGCCCTCCAGGGCACAGGCCCGGCCGGGACGCTCCCCGAGGACCTGCGGGAGCTGGTGGAGCGGGTCCTGCGGGAGGCCGGGGTCAGCTTCCCGCGCATTCCCGTGACGGAGAAGATCGCTCTCTCCGCGTTCGCGATCAAGCAGAAGACCTCGGAGCCGCGCCCGGTCGTGATCGTGCCCGCGGGGTGGAACCCGTACGGCTGGATGCCGTTCATGGTCGGCTACCTCTCCCTGGCGGCCCGCGGCTACCACGTTCTGGCGTACACGCCCCGCGGGTTCGGCGAGCCGGACGGGCCCTTTACGTCCGATGGGCTCATCGACGTCGCCGGACCGGACGACTGGTCGGACGGTTCGGCGGTGATCGACCACGCGGAAGGGCTGTTCGCACCGAGCAAGGTCGGGTTCATGGGCCTGTCCTACGGTTCCGGGATCAGCCAGCTGGTTGCCGCGCACGATCAGAACAACAGGGTCGCAGCAGTGGCCGCCCTGAGCACCTGGGGCAACCTGGCCACCAGCCTCTACGACAACGGCACCCGGCACGAGAAGGCCGTGGAGCTGCTGATCGGCTTCACCGGAGCCGAGAAGGGCAAGGAGAAGGAGAAGTTCGACGAGGCGACGTGGCGCATCCTCCAGAACTTCCAGGACGGGCAGAACATGGAGGAGGTGGTGGAGTGGGGTACCGTGCGTTCCCCCGAGACCTACGTGGACATCACCGACGCCCGGGGCATCCCGACCTTCTACTCGAACACCTGGCACGAGAGTCTGTTCCCCCCGGGTGAGGCAATCGCGACCTTCGAGAAACTCACCGTTCCCAAGCACCTGAACCTGTGGATCGGCGACCACGGAGCCCCGGAGGGTGTCGGCATCACCGGCGTGCCGAGCGGTACCCCGTTCTTGAGCTACCTGACACCGATGACGGAGGCCTACGCCTGGCTCGACCACCACCTGCTCGGGAAGAACAACGAGGTGCCCGACTGGCCGGTGGTCAACAGCCAGGTGATGTTCACCTATAAGACCAAGCCGACCGGCATCGGCGGCAACCGGATCGTGGAGGCAGCGCGGCGGGAACCGCTCGCCTCCTGGTCTGAGGCCACCACCGACACCGAGGACTGGTACCTGAGCGGCACCAACGGGGATGGCGATGGCACCCTGTCCGACAAGCCGTCCACGGGCTGGAGCCGGGCGTTCACCGCCGGGCACGAGACCACGGCCACTGCCATGGACGACATCATGGAGACCGGACAGAAGGAGTGGTTCGGCAACCCCAAAACCTACGACCCGGCCGGCTTCGACCGCGACCGGCTCCTGGCCTGGTCCACCGAGGCACTGGCAGGCGGGCGCCGTATCCGCGGCGCCGCCAGGCTCCAGCTCACCGTCCGCATCGAAGAGGGAGACGCCGCGACCCTAATCGCCTACCTCTTCGACCTGGCCCCGGACAACAGCGCCCGGATCATCACCCACGAGCCCCTCACCATCACCGACCTGGGCACCGGCATGGACCGGACCGTCGACTGGACGCTACAGCCAGCCGCCTACGACCTCGCCGACGGCCACCGCCTCGCCCTGGTTGTCAACAGCCGAGACCGGCTCTACGCGTTCACCGGCAAACAGGACAGCACCACCATCGTCACCTCCCCGACCGGGCAGGAAGCCGTCCTGGAACTGCCGCTCGGCTGACCACCACTCCGGACCCGACCGGGCGGGCACCCATGCACCGAACCCGCCCGGTCACACCCGGGAGCAGTCACGACAGCCAGGCGATAGGCGCCTACTCGATCCGATCCCCGCGCACTCCACCTGAGACCAGGACCTCTCACCGGAACGCTACTTGCGCACCGTGATCTGAGTGGACGTTAAGTCCGTTTCTGGTAGCGGCCTCGTCCGGGTTGGGTGAGGAAGCCTTGTCGGCCGAGGCGGCTGCGGGTGACGTTGACGGTCGCCTCGTCGGCGGGCATGCGGAGGAGTTCGTGCAGCTCGCGGGCTTGGAATGTCCGGCCGGGGGTGCTGGTTGAAGGCGTTCACGATGGCCTGGTAGGCGGTGTTCGTCTCGGGCAGAACAAGCTTGGTCCCGGGCGGGACGCGTTCGGCGATGATCTTCCGGGTGGTGGCCAGGTCTGTGAGTCGCGCTTCGGTCTCGGCCAGGGCGGCGGTCAAGTGGTCGATCTGGTCGCGTAGTTCGCCGGCCCGGGCCGTGGTTTTGTCGTGCTGGTCCTGGAGGTCTGCCAGGAGCTCGCTGATGTTCACGCGGCCAGCCCGAGGGCGTCGCGCCAGGTGGGGGAGATGAGAACCCCGTCCTTGAAGCCCTGGTCCACCAGGGCCTTCTCCAGACGCATCCCGCACCGCTCGGCCGCCTGGTCGAGCAGGGCGGTGCCGGCGGCGTTGTCGTGGGCGGAGGCGGCCAGCACCACGACGCCGATGATCAGCTCCAGAATGTCGACGGCCAGTCCCCGCTTGCGCCCCGACACCTTCTTGTTGGCGTCCAGTCCCGTCGTGGTCTTCGGGACACCCGCGGCCGCGCGGACGGACTTGGTGTCGATGATCACCAGGGACGGGTCCTCTAATCGCCGGGCTCTCTCCCGTACCTGGCAGCGCAGGAGTTCCTGGATCCGCTGGTCGAGCCCGCCCTCGCGCCACAGGCCGAAGTAGTAGAACACCGCCGACCAGGCTGGTCAGCAGGTGCGAAGCGGTGCGGGTCACTTCTTCAATTCGGGCAGGGTGAGGGCCGAATGGGCCGGTCGTCCCTCCGTGGAGGGCATGGCGTTGAGCTTGCGCAGCATGGCATTGCGCTGTTCCAAGGCCCGGGCGGTGGTCGGGAAGAGTACGGCGTCGCCCTCGCCGACCTGTTCCTGGTTCAGGGTTACGAACCCGCGGGTGCTGCGTTCGTAGGCAGCGAAGCCCGCGGTGTGGTCCCGGTCGGCCAGGGAACCGGCGAGCATGTACGCGCCGACGAGCGCGAGGCTGGAGCCCTGTCCGGTGAGGAACGAGGGTGCATACGCGGCGTCGCCCACCAGCGCGACCCTGCCGCTGGACCAGCGGGGCATGCGAATCTGGCTGACCTCGTCGAAGAACAGGTCATCCGCGTCGCGCATGGCGGCGAGCATGCCCGGGACCTCCCATTCCGCGTCGGCGAAGACTCTGGCGACCAGGTCCCGTTGGGCTTCCGGATTCCGGAATGCGTCGAGCGGCGGTTTCGGGTGGGCGAAGTTCAGGAAGGCGTGCACCTCGTCGTTGTCCTCCACGGCGTAGAGTGCCGCGGCTCTGCCCGGGGTGTTCCACATCATGAGCTCGCGGGAGAGTCCGAAGGCGTTGCGCATGGTGAACCCGGCGAAGCAGTAGCCGAGGTATCGGTGGAACTGTGCTTCGGGGCCGAACAGGAACTCGCGGGTACGTGAGTGCAGACCGTCCGCACCGAACACCATGTCGAACATACGCCTGCTGCCCCCGCGGAAGGTGACGTCGACCCCGTGGCTGGACTGGTCGAGGGTGTCGATGGAGTCGTTGAACAAGAACTCCACGTCGTCACGGACCGCCGTGTGGAGAGCGTCGGTCAGGTCCCCGCGCCGCACCTCGATGTCCCGTCCCACGACACCACCTGTGACGGTGTGCGGGTCGAGCGAGGCCACCTCGCTGCCATCCCCGCCGAGGAAGGTCAGCCGCCGCAGGTCGATGTGCGCGTCCTTCAGCCGAGGCAGGATTCCCATCCTTCGGACGACCTCGAGTGCGGTGCCGCGTATGTCGACGGGGTAACCACCGCCACGGAGTCCGTCCGCCTTCTCGACCACCGTGACCGCGAATCCGTAGCGGTTCAGCCAGAACGCGAGGGCGGGTCCCGCGATGCTGGCCCCGGATATCAGGACCTTGCGCCTCGGCGTGGTGCGGACATCTGTCAACGGATCAATGCGGGTCATTCCTTGGCTCCTTTGCTCATGGTGCGGGTGACGAGGAGGGACAGTGCCGTGACGGCGCCGGCTATGACGAAGCCGGTGACGAAGGCCGATTCGGCCGGGACGTCGGACCCGGTAGGGGTACCGGCGGTGAGGATCGCGCCACTGACCTGCACACCCACGGCGTAGCCGAGCACACGTGTCACCAGGACCAGGCTGGTGGCGATGCCGGTGTCACCTTGATGGACGGATGTGGCGGTGCCGGTCACCAACGCCGTGACGCACAGGCCGTTGGCAAGCGCGATCATCATCTTGCCGATGATGAGATGCCAGACCTCGGTGTGCACGACTGCCAGGACGATCAGAGCGGCGGCCATGATGACGATCCCGGCGGTGACCACGGCCCGCGAGCCGAAACGCCGCGCCCCGATCCCACCGATCGGCCCGGCCAGCGACGCGGCCACGGCACCGGGCAGCAGGAAGAAGCCGATCTCGGTGGCGCCGGCCCCGAATCCGTACTCGGCGGCGGGTACCGCGAACAGTTGCGGGACGAGATAGACCGCCACCGAGGTACCGACGCAGATCACGAACGTCAGCACACACGACTTCCACACCGCAGGCTGTGCAAGCATGCGCAGATCGACCATCGGCGAGGTCGCACGACGCTCAACGGCTGTCCATCCGAACACGAAGGCGGCCAGAATCACGATGAGGGCGCCGAGCACGAGTGGCTGCGAGCCGATGTCGGGTGCAAGCGCGAGCACGAGCATGAGCGTGACCAGCGTCCCGCTCAGGAGAACCAGGCCGGGCCAGTCGACCCCGGCGCCGTCCGACCGGCTCGGCGGATCATGCGGCATCATCCTGTTCACCAGGATGGTGGCCCCGATGACCGCGATCGTCGGCAGCGCGAACATCCAGTGTCGGGAAAGTCCTTCGGCCACGAGCCCGGCCGACAGCGTTCCGGCCATCCCGCCCCCCACGAAGAGCCCGCTGACCACCCCGATGGCCACCTTCGATTCTTCTGCCGGGAGATGTTCGCGCACCAGGATGAACGACAGGGGCAGCGCGCCCACCATCGCACCCTGCAGTACCTGACCGAGCAGCAGCACCGGCAGATTCGGCGCGAGGGCCGACACCAGACCACCGGCACAGACCACCGCCATCAGCCGGATCAGGACCCGTTTTCCGCCGTAGCGGTCGCCTAACTTTCCGGCGACCGGCGTGATGAGCGCGCCGGTGATGAGCAGCATGATGCTGAGCAACGCCCCTTCGGCGGGACTCATGCCCAGCTCGCGTTGCAGGAGCGGGAGCGTCGGTGTCACTACCGACTCCAAGGCGCCGGTAGCGACTGCCAGCATGCCGAGGGCTCCGACAGACGCCTTACCGATGCGGGCGGGGGAAACGAGAGTTGCGGTCATGGGTGTCCTTTCCGTCAATGCCGGGCAAGGAAGAAGTCGGCCGTGCCCGTAGCGCTGCCGCCTTGCCGGGCCCGGCGTGGGCATGGCGGCGATTCACGCGGGACGCGGTGCGCGGTGTGCTTGGTGCGTTGTGGACAGGTCCGAGGTCGTCCGGCCGGGTGAGCCCGGGGGAGCGGTACCCGAGGTGGCGCATGCGTGGCTCCCCAGGGCGGAGCGGGTGCAGGAGTGCGGCACCCGCTAAGCCAGTATTACACTACACCGTGCAGTGTAGAAGGGTTAGTATGTGCCCATGCCGACCACGAAGAAGCCGACCATGAAGGCGCTGCGCGAAGGGTCCACACGGAAGCGGGCCGCCATCCTCTCGGCGGCCCGGGAACTGTTCCTCACTGACGGCTTCGACCGGTCCAGCGTTGACGCGGTCGCCACCCGGGCCGAGGTGTCCAAGCGGACGGTCTACGACTACTTCGGCGACAAGCAGACGCTGCTGCAGGCCGTCGTCGATGCCATCGGCCAGTCAATGATCACCACGATCCGGCGCACGATCGACGACACCCTCAGTGATCTCACTGAGGCCGCCGACCTCGAGGACGCCCTGGTCACGTTCTCGATGCGCATCTCGACCGACATGCTCGACTCGGCGGAGTACGCAACGCTGCAACGACTGGTCCGGGCGGAATCCGGCCATCTGCCGCACCAGGGTTACAACTCCATGGCCGACACTCCCGACGAGGCACTTGCCGAGCGATTCGCCGCCTTCGCAGCCGCCGGGCTGCTCGACATCCCCGACCCCCGACTCGCGGCCGACCAGTTCATCGCGCTGACGTTCGGCGTTGCGCTGGACAGGCTCGGTTCCGCGAATGCCGCGGAGGACACCCGCGTCCGGCCACTTGTCGTCGAGGGAGTGCGGACCTTTCTCCGGGCATACCGAACCATGTAGAGCTGGGGCAGCACGAAAGAACAGTGCGCCGTCAGCCCGTGTTTCCTCCCCCCTCTGACGCGAAAGACCCCAGGCACCACACCGCCGACATGGGCAACCCCGTCACTATCAGACACCCGTACCCCTTCAGCTGTTGCCCGGGTGCCCAGGCTGGTCCGTGTGGTATCAGGGTGTCCGGCGGAACAGTGAGGAGCAGCCCCCGTCCGGTCAAAGGACGGTTCCTGCACCCACGCCCACCTTTACCAGCGCATGCCGAGGTGGTCGAGGTCGGTTCGTCGTTGTTCGGTGAGTTTGTGGGCGCGTTTGCGTGTGTTGTCGAGCCATGTGCCGAGC
>NZ_JBHXTM010000109.1:0-12765 GCF_042677325.1 Streptomyces sp. NPDC127117 | reverse complement strand
CGCGTGGCCGGGAGCCGTCGGGCTTCCAGCCCGTTCATGGTGCATGGTGGGGCGGCCCGTGCGGAGGTCAGGTGCCGTACGGACCGCCCCACCGGTCAGGCGGCCTGGATCTCGTAGAGCGCGAAGTTGCCCCACTGGAGGTGGGCGTCACGGACCGTGAGGCGCAGCCGCTCGGTCGTGACCCGCTGGGGCAGGGTGATCGTGCGCTGCTCGACGGTCGACGTGTTGCCCGACCAGGCCAGTTGCTGCCCGGCGGCCTGGGTCACCCAGGCCGAGCCGTTCCAGGTCTGCACATCGAGCTGCTTGATGCCCTGGCCGGTGGCGAAGGCGGTGTGCAGGGTGACGGTGCCGACGCTGGTGGGCTGCCGGAAGTCCACATCGATGGTGCCCGGGAAGGCGACCCCGGAGGACACGCTGCTCCACGCGGTCGAGGTGTTGCCGTCGACCATCCGGTAGGGATGGCTGTTGCCGAGCGTGGCGTACGACGTGGTGACGACGGGCCGCAGCGGAGCCCCGGTGAACTGATGGAAGCCCCGGTCGGGAGCGGTGGCCGGGACCGCGTTGCCGAAGTAGTCCTTGACGTTCTGCGCCACCGCCGCGCCGCGCGCCCTCGCGGGGGAGTCGGCCTGGAGCTTGTAGCCCGCCGGGTCGGTGCCGATGGAGACCAGCTTCGGGTCCGCCTTGATGGCGTTGATGTCGCCGGACGGGGCGACGGGGGTGGTGGTGCCCCAGTAGAGGTTGGAGTCGTAGACGGTGCTGTTGGCGGTGTCGTAGCCGGCCGTGGTCCGGTTGTAGAAGATGTTGTTGCGGATCTCGATGCCGCTCGCGTTGTTGTAGATGTGCACGACCTTGCCCAGCGGATAGTCGCCGGCCCCGGTGTACGGCGGGTGGACGGTGACGACCCGGCCACTCGCGTAGACGGTGTTGTTGTAGATGTCGGTGCCCGACGTCTCGGTGGAGAGGCTGAACACCTCGTAGCCGTCGTCCTTGCTCAGGTTGTACCGGACCACGGTGTCCTTGGTCGGTGCACCGGAGAAGGAGACGGTGATGAAGAACCCACCGTCGTTGTCGTGGCTGTAGTTGTACTGGACGATGCTGCGGTTGTTGTCGGCGTCCGCGTCGAAGCCGTGGCCGTCGGTGCCCGGCCCGTTGAAGCCGGTGCCCGACACCTCGTTGCGCTGCACGAGCAGGTCGTCGTTGCCCTGCCACCAGATGCCGACGTTGCCGCCCTTGGTGTTGAGCCGGCCGCTGGCGGCCTTGTGGACGCGGTTGCCCTCGACGACGGCGCCCCTGGTGTGCATGGGCGTGATCCCGCCGGCAGTCACATCATGGACGTAGTTGTCACGGATGTTGACGTTGGTGCTGGGCGTCCAGGTGACGACCTCGCTGTCGGGGATACCGGTCTCCACCGGGTACAGACTCGTCATCCCGTTGCGCCGGGACCAGGTGGACCAGGTGATGATCCCGTACGAACGGATCTTGCTGACCTCGTTCTTCTCCAGCACCAGGTTGTCGAAGTACGTGGGCGTCCGGTTGCCGCGGATGGAGACCAGCAGCCCGGCGGAGCTGACCGTGCTGCCGCCGGGACCGTCCACGTCATGGATGTTCAGATTGCGCAGGGTGATGTTGGACAGCTTGCCCGCGTCCTTGGCGAACAGGTTCACACCGGAGCGGGGCGTGGTGCTGTCGCTCCAGTTGGTCACCTCCAGCCCGTCGAGCGTGAAGTCGTGGACGTTGTTGAGCTTGACCGCGACATCGGTCGTGCCCGCGCCCTCGATCAGCGGCTCGGCGCCACTGCCGTACGAACCGACGAGCGCGGGACTGCCGGCGTCGCCCGCCCCCTGCACGTCGAGCCGGCCCTTCCACTTCTGACCGGCCTTGAACAGCAGCTGGTCACCGGGGCCGAGCGTCAACTGGCTCGCTTTCGCGAGCGACTTCCAGGCCGCGGCCTGGCTCTTGCCCGACTGGGCGTCGTCGCCCGCTTCGGCGTCCACGTAGTACGTGGTGCCCGCCGCGCGGGGGTGGGGCTTCGCCGGGGCCGCTGCCTGCGCGGGCCCTGCCGCCACCGCCGAGAGGGGCAGGGCGAGGGCCGCCAGGAGCGCCCCTATGAGGTGCCTCCGTGGGGTGGATGAGGTGCCTGGGATACGTGAGCTACGCAAAGTACGCACGTCTCGGTCCTTCCGGGTGGATTGCCGGTCTCTGTATGCGCGTTACTTACCGATCCCCGCAGTCATGCCCTCGACGATGCGGCGGCCCAGCCAGAGGTAGAGCACGATCATGGGATAGACCAGGATCACGATTCCGGCGAACAGGGCGCCCCAGTCGGAGCTGTACTGCATGGAGCCATAGAGGCTGAGAAGGGCCGCGGGCAGCGTGCGCTCCTCAGGCGTGGGGGTGATCAACAGGGCGAGCAGGGTCTCGTTCCACAGGCCGATGACGTTGAGGATCAGCACCGTCATCACGCCCGGCTTGGCCACCGGCAGCACGACCTGGACGAAGGCGCGCAGCGGTCCCGCACCGTCCAGCTCGGCCGCCTCCTCGATCTCGTGGGGCAGCGAGCGCATGTAGCCGGTCAGCACGAACACGGCGAACGGGAGCGACAGCACCACCTGGAAGACCAGGAGCGTGATCCGGTTGTCCCACCAGCCGGTCACCCAGTCGATCATGAACGTGGAGACGGACAGCTTGATCACGATGATGGGGATCACGATCGTCTGCACCGGGATGCTCAGACCCATCGCGAAATACCCGGTGAGCCGTCCGGCGGCGCGCCGGTCGGAGCGGGCCAGGACATACGCGGCGGGCGCCGACAGCGCCACGATCAGCAGCGATCCGACCACCGTCAGAACGGAGCTGTTGAGCGCGGCGGCGGAGAAGCCGGCCGCCTTCCACGCCGCGGAGTAGTTGCCCCACTCGATGGTGTCCGGCAGCGCGAACGGTGAGAGCCAGACCTGCCCGGAGTCCTTGAGCGACTGGAGGCCGACCCAGGCGACCAGCGCGAGGTTGAAGACGACCCAGGCCCAGAGCGCGACGGTCGTCGCGCGCGGCACCAGAATGTCGCCGAACAGGCGCCTCATGACAGCTCCACACGTTCGCGGCGGGTGACACGCCGGGTCAATACGATGAGGATCGTCGTCACGATCAGGATGACGACGCCCATGGCGGCACCCGAACCCAGCTCGGGCACACCGCCGCCGGCCACCGAGGCGTACTGCTGCACCGCCACGGTGCGCGCCTGGATCGGCGGGCTGGCCGGTGTGCCGGCCGTGGTGAAGGCGATCACGATCTCGAACACCTTCAGGCTGTTGACCACCCACAGCACGGCCGACACTGCGAACACGTCCCAGGTCAGCGGCAGTGTGATGTGCCGGAACTGCTCCCACTTCGTGGCGCCGATCAGCTTGGCGTCCTCGTACAGGTACGGCGGGATGGAGTCGGCGGCCGACATCATCAGCGCCACGTAGAACCCCGTGCTCGACCACACCAGCCCGGCGACGATGCACTTGAACACCATGTCCGGGCCCAGCCACGGCCGCGCCTCGATGCCGACCCAGCCCAGGATCGTGTTCACCGCGCCGTCGGGATTGAGCAGGAAGCCGATGGCCACACCGACCGCGATCACCGAGATGATCATCGGCAGGAAGATCACGGACCGGATGAACGCCCGGCCCTTGACCTGCCGCAGCACCATCATCGACAGGAAGGTGAAGGCGAAGACGAGGGCCCCGCCGCCGAAGGCCAGCACGAAGGTGTTGACGAAGGCGGTGCGGAAGGCCTCACTGCGGGCCAGCTCCAGGTAGTTGCCGAGGCCGTGCCACGTCATCGGGGAGCCGGGCCCCGCCCACTTGTTGAAGCTGACCCAGAAGCCGAACAGCGACGGCAGGACGAAGAGCGCGGAGTAGGCGATCAGCGCGGGGAGCAGGAAGGGCCAGAAGGCCCGCTCACGCGCCGGCCGTACCCGTTTTCCCCTGCCCGCCTTGCCCGCGGCGGGCGGCGCCACTGCCGCGGGCGGGGTGAGTGTTGCCGTCCCCATGGGCTCAGCCCTTGCTGGCGAGGTAGTCGGCGGCCTTCTTCTTGCCCGTCTTCACGAAGGTCGCGGCGTCGATCTTGCCGGAGAGCAGCTGGTCGTCCAGGGGCAGGAAGACGTTGTTCCACCAGTTCTTGTCCGCAGCCATGTCGTCGTAGGTGCGGTGGGTGAACTTCGCCTCGGCGACGTCCTTCTGCACGCCCGCCAGGTAGCCGGGCGCGGGGACGTCCGGGCGCGCGGGAATGTTGTGCGCGTCGGTGGAGATCTTCGCCTCGTACTTCTTCTGCAGAGCGAAGGCGAGGAACTCCTTGGCCGCCTCGATGTTGTGGCCCTTGGCGTTGACGCCCCAGCCGAGCGTGCCGACCTCCACGGAGTTCTTGCCGCCGGCCGGCAGCTGGAACGAGGCGACCTCGGTCCCCTCGGCCAGCTTCGAACCGGTCTCGGCCGCCAGCCAGGTGCCGTTGAGGTTCAGGTCGTACTTGCCCTGCGCCCAGGCGTCCTGTGCGGCCGGGTACTTGGTGGCCATGAAGTCCTTCTGGAAGTAGCCGCCGTCGGCAAGCTGCTCCACCTTCTTCGCGGCCGCGAGCACGGCCGGCTTGTCCCAGGCGGCCGGATCCTTGCCCAGCGCGCTGAGGCTGCCGGCGCCCTCGGAACGGACCAGGGCCGAGTAGAACCAGTACGCGTTGTAGAAGTTGACCGTGCCGTCCTGGCCCAGCGGAGTGCGGCCGTCCCTCTTCGCCTCGTCGAGATAGGCGATGAACTCCTTCCACGTCTTGGGAGCGAGCCCCGCGTGCTCGGACGCGTCGTACCAGACCGCGGTGGAGATCACGGTGTGGGCCATGAACCGCACATGGTCCTTGTCGGTCGACGCCTTCACCACCGAGTCCGGCAGCACGTCCCGCACCTTCTTGCCCTCGCCCGGCACCTTCCTGTCCAGGACGTCGTCGAGCGGCGCGGCGAGGTTCTGCGCGACGAAGGCGCCGACGCTGTCGGTGGAGGTGTCGAACAGGTCCGGGCCCTGGCCCGCGTTCATCTCGGTGGGAAGGGTGTCGGTGCCCTTGCGGCCCACGAACTTCAGGTCGACCTTGGTGCCGGTCGCCTTGGTGAAGTCGTCGGCTATCGACCTGATGAGCTTGCCCTGCGGCTCGTCGGCACCCCACGAGGAGGTGTAGACGAGTTCCTTCTCCGAGGCGGCGGAGCCGTTCTTCTTGCCGCAGGCGCCTACGCTCAGGGCGAGTGCTCCGACGGTGAGCATGACTGTCAACTTACGCACGGGGGTGTGCCTTTCGTGAGGGTGACCGGTGAGCGCGGGAGTCCGCGGGCGTGGCGCGACGGCCGGGGGTCAGTGCGGCAGGAGGGATACGACGGTGCCGGTGCGGCGAGCCTGCTCGGCCGCCCAGACGACCCGGTGCGTGGCCAGGCTCTCCGCACCGTCGGTGAGTACCAGGGAGGGATCGTTCTTGTCGATGGCGTCGATGAACGCGTCGAACAGGGCCGCGTCACCGCCGCCGTGCCCGGTGGCGGCCGTGGGATCACCGTTCGCACCGGTGTCGATGGCGGTGACCTCGTCGGTCACGAAGTCGTGCACGCGCAGGACGACTCCGTCCCCGTCGATGGAGCCGCGGGTGCCGAAGATCCGGGTCTTCCGGTGTTCCAGCGCCGCGAACGCGGTGACCGTGCAGGTGGCGGAGGTGCCGTCGGCGAACTCCATGGTCACGACCTGGGTGTCGACCACATCGTTGTCACAGGTGTACGCGCACCGGCCGTACGGGCCCTCGCGCAGCGCCGCGAGCACCCCTTCCTTCGTGTGGTCGGCCGTGACCGCGGACAGCGGCCAGAACTCCTTGTCCGCGTCGCCCAGGCAATCGAGGTAGATGCGTTTGGCCGAGTACGGACAGGTGGACTCCACCGGGCACTCCACGCATCGGTCCGCCGCACCGTTGGGCCGGTTCTCGGCCCGGAAGTGCACCAGATTGCCGAACGAGGACACCCGCTCGGGCAGCGCGCCCTTGACGTGGGTGATCCAGTCGAGGTCGTGGCAGGCCTTGGTCATCAGCATCGGCCCCGACCCCTCCTCGCTGCGCCAGTTGCCCCGGACGAACGAGTGGGCCTGATGCCACCAGCCGACCTGTTCCAGGTGCTGGATGTTCATCACCTCGCCGATCCGGCCCTCCTCGATGAGTTCCCTGAGCCTGATCGTGTAGGGCGTGTAGCGCATGACATGGCAGACGGCCAGCAGGACGTCGTTGCGGTCGGCGGCCGCGGCGATGGCGGCGGCCTCCTCCTCGCTCTGCGCCATCGGCTTCTCCAGGAGCAGGTGGTAGCCGAGGTCGGCCGCCCGCACCGCGGGTTCCGTGTGCATGCTGTCCTGCGTCGAGATCACCGCCGCGTCGGCCAGCCGGTCCCGGGCGAGCAGATCCCGCCAGTCGGCGAAGACGTTCTCGGCCGGTACGTCGTGCGCGGCGGCCATGCTGCGCCTGCGCTCCGGATCGGGCTCGGCCACGGCCACAACACGCGCCATGCCGCTCTCCAGAGCACGCCGCGCGTAGCTCATGCCGCGCAGCCCCGCCCCGATGATGGCGAGAGTGACCACAAATACCCCCTCGGACTTGCGACTTACTAATGCAACCTGTTTTTATTTCTCATGTACAGAGCCTGTCAAGGGAGTGACGGTGACAATTTCCGGAGGCGACACCTCGCGGCTGCGGCGCATCAACCTGGTCACGACGCTTCGCGCCCTGCGCGGCCAGGGCCCCCTCAGCCTCACCGAGGTCACCAGACGCACAGGTCTGTCCCGCCCGACCGTGGAGAGCCTGACGGAGGAGCTGCTCGGTTCGGGATGGCTGAAGGAACTGCCACCGCAGCCGGGCCACATGGGCCGCCCGGCCAGGCTGTTCAGTTTCCACTCCACCGGCGACTACGTGCTCGGCATCGACATCGGCTCATACAGCATCCGGGCGGCCGTGGCCGACCTCGACGGCACCGTCGTGGCGGCCCGCACCGAGCGGGTGAGCGCGGACGCGGGGCGTTCCGTACGTCTGGCCGCGGTGCGCGCCACGGCCGTCGAGGCACTCGAATCGGCGGAGGTCGGCCGCGCCCAGCTCGCCACCGTCTGCGTCGGCACCACGGGCGTGGTCAGCCATGACGGCCGGGTCAAACGCTGCGTCGGCCTGCCGGAATGGGACGGTCTGGACCTCGGGGGCGAGCTGGGCGCTGACTTCGACTGCCCGGTCCTGGTGGAGAACGACTGCAATCTCGCCGCGCTCACGGAGGGCTGGATCGGCGAGGCCCGGGGCGTCGACGATGTGGCCTTCGTACTGTCGGGAGTGCGCACCGGGGCCGGTCTGCTGATCGGTGGCCGGGTGCACCGGGGGCGCGGGGGAGCGGCCGGCGAGATCGGCGCCCTGCCCCTGCTGGGCTGGCACCGGGCCACCTCGCATCTGACCGGCTATCCGAAGATGCCGGCGGACATCCTGCCCCAGGAGGCCGCCGAGTACGTCTTCGCCCAGGCCCGCACCGGCGAACCGGCCGCCCGCTGGGCCGTGGAACAGTACGCCCACGACCTGGCCGAGGGTATCGCCGCCCTGGTTCTGGCCCTGGACCCGGAGCTCGTCGTGATCGGCGGCGGCGTGTCGCGCTCCGGGGACGTACTGCTGGAGCCGCTGCGGCGGCACCTCGACCCGCTGTGCCTGGAACCCCCGGCGCTGGCGGTCTCCACCCTCTCCGACCAGGCCGTGGTGCTGGGCGCGGTCCGGCTCGCCCTCGACCACGTGGATGCCCGGCTGTACGACGTCGACACGATGCTGCCCGAACCGTCGTCCTGAAGCCGCGCCCCCGGCACGACGTCCCCGACCTCTTAACCAAAGACTCTGTATATGTTGGCCGGGTGCCGGGTGCCGGGTGCCGGGTGCCGGGTGCGGGCGGCGGGCCCGGCGAAAGGAACCGACAGGGGTGTGCCTCCTTACGGAATCCCGCCACGCCAGGCCGCGGCCGGGCGCTCAGAGAGCCGGTTCGAGGTGTGCCCAGGGCCGTTCGGTCTCGATCTGGGTGGCGAGGGCAAGGAGCATTCCCTCGCCGCCCAGCGGACCCACGAACTGGACGCCGAGCGGCAGGCCGCCGGGAGTGCGGTAGGTGGGGACGCTCATCGCCGGACGACCGGTGATGTTGGCCAGCTGGGTGTACGGGGTCGCCGCGAGGTTGGCGATCACCGCGCTCTCCCACGCCTTGGTCCCCGCCAGGGTGCCCAGCAGCCCCAGTCGCATCAGGACCCGGGCCACGGCACGCACCGGCCGAGGCGTGCCCAGCTCGCCGATCCGTACGGCGGGCCGGGCCAAGGCCGGGGTGAGGAGCAGATCGTAGCGGCTGTGGAATGCGGCGAGCTGCCGGCTGTACGCGTTCCAGCGGTCGTGGGCGGCGTAGTAGGCGGGAGCCTTCAGGGAGCGCCCGGCGGCGGCCAGCAGATGGGTGTCGAGTTCGAAGGCCTCCGGGCCGGCGCCGGTCGTACGGCGGATCTCGTCCACGGTGTGGGCGAGTTGGGTGGTCCACATCGACAGGAAGTCGAAGGCGAGCTGCCGCTGGTCGATCTCCGGCTCGGTGGCCTCGACGTCGTGGCCGAGATGACGGAGCAGCTCCGCGGCGTCCCCGACCGCGGCGACCGCCTGCGGATCGACCTCGGTGTCGATGGGGGAGCGGGTGGCGAAGCCGATCCGCAGCTTCCGGGGCCTGCCGGCGAGTTCGGCGTACGGCAGCTCGGGGCGTGCGTGCAGGAACGGTCCGGCCGGGTCCGCGTGCGAGGTCAGCACGTCCAGCATGGCCGCGCTGTCGCGGACGCTGCGCGATACGACACCGTCGGTCGCAGCGCCGTGGAGGTGCTCGGCGACGGCTGGACCGGCCGGGACCAGTCCGCGCCCCGGCTTCAGGCCGAACAGGCCGCAGCACGCGGCCGGGATGCGTATCGACCCGCCGCCGTCATTGGCACCGGCCACCGGCACGATGCCCGCCGCCACGGCCGCCGCCGACCCTCCGGACGAACCGCCCGGTGTACGGCCGAGGTCCAAGGGGTTGCGGGTGGGCCCGCTCACTTCCGGTTCGGTGACACCCTTCGCGCCGAACTCCGGTGTGTTGGTCTTGCCGAAGATCACGAGTCCGGCGCCCAGCCAGCGGTCGACCACCTCGCTGTGCCGCTCGGCGGGACGGTGGCGAAGAGCCCGGTTTCCGCTGCCGGTCGGCAGCCCGGCGTAGTCCTGCGACAGGTCTTTGATCAGGAACGGAACCCCGGCGAACGGCCCGCTCAGCGACTCCTTCGCCCGTGTGCGGGCGATCTCGTGCATCGGCTGGACGATCGCGTTGAGCTTGCCGTTCACGGCCTCCGGGCGGGCGATGGCGACATCGAGCAGTTCGCCGGGTGAGACCTCTCCCCGGGCGACCGACTCGGCCAGGCCCACGGCGTCATGGGCTCGGTACTCGGTGTACTGCTTCGTCAGGATCTTCATGGATTTCGCCGTCGGCGTCCACCTTCGGACGGCCCGGGTGTTGTGTCTTCGATCGGGGGCCGGCCTCCGCCTCTCACCCGGCGTCGCGGCCCCCATGACGTCCGGACGCTCTCACAGCGCGCCCTGGCCGTCCCCCCTTGTACGGGCGTGCAGATGCTGGTCGTGCCATCCGTCCGCGTGCAGCAGCGCGCCACGCATGACACCCTCGAAGGCGTACCCGGCCTTGAGCGCCACCCGGCAGGAGGCAGGGTTGGCCACCGAATGGCACAGCCGCAGGCGGTGCAGCCCCAGGTCCTGAAGTGCCCACCGGCTGACGTGTCGCACGGCCTCGACCGCGACTCCACCGCCACGGGCGGCCGGGAGGAGCCAGTAGATGATCTCGGCGCTGCCGGCCGCCAGGTCGATGCCGTTCAACCCGATGAGCCCCGTCGCCTCTCCGCCCGGCCGGGCGATCGCCCAGATCGCACCCGTCTCGGCCTGCCGGCGCTCATGCATCCGCTCGATCCGCTCCCGCGCCTCCCGCACCGACTCCACGACAAGAAGGTTCCACTGACGAATCGCCGGATCCTGGCCCGCGGCAACCAGCACATCGGCGTCGTCCCGGTTCCAGGGCCGCAACTCCAGGCCGTTGGGCAGGCCGAGTACCGGTTGGGCGTCCCGGGCCATCCGGCCTGCGGGAACGACAGGGGACACGGGCGGACCGGAGATCATCCGGGCATCGTGCCACAGGCCCTCGGACGCGCGGCATCGGGTGAGCGCGGCGACTCCGGTGCGAATACACGGGCCGGTACCGCTCAGCGTTGGTTCCAGACGAGCGTGTAGCGCCAGAACAGTCGCCGGTGCAGCCGTGCGCCGGGTAGTACGTGGCGAGCGTCGCGCACGATGTCTGCGAAGGTCATGGTCGCCGGTCGGGTGGGGGCAGTCATCGAGGTCGGTCGCGGTGACTTGCGGCCCTTGTTCCTGATCCATGCCATGGCGACATTCGACGGAATGGCGACGGCGTCGATCAGCTGGTCGCTCCGGGACCGCGAGCGGTAGAGACCCACGACGACCAGGGTTCCGCCGGGCGCCAGGTGCTGCCGGAAGAGAGTGAGGGCGTCGCTGAACGGCAGGTGATGGATGGTGGCGACACATGTGATGACGTCGAAGGGGCCTGTGGGGATCTCGTTCAGTGCGTCTCCGACTGTGAAGGTCACCGGGGCGGCCGGGGCTGTGAGCTCCCGTGCGGCGGCGACGATGGTCGGGTCGATGTCGATGCCGTGCACCGCTTCGGCCCGTGAGGCCAGGAGTCGGGCAAGGTCACCGCTGCCGGATCCGACGTCCAGGGCGCGGTTGAAGCGTTCCGGGAGCCGGCGCAGGATCCACCGGTGGTAGTGGGCGTTGTGGTCCCAGGGGCGGCCGGCATGGAACTGCTCAAGTGCTCGAAGGATGCGGGGCGGCAGTGTCGTCATGGCCTGAGTCCATCAGAGGCCGGCCGATGCCGCCGAGCCGCCCCGAAGCCACCCGGCAGCACGGCTGCTTCCACGCCGGGGCCACCAGCGCCATCGCGGACAGCGATCAGCGGCGCAGGGCGGTCTCCCGCTCCATGTGCGACAGTTTCTCGGGGTTGCGTACGGCGTAGACCGCGGAGATGAGGCCATCGGCGATGTGCATCGTCATGACGGTGTCGACCGCGCCGTCGAGCCGGACGATCAGCGCCGGGTGCGCGTTGACCTGCGCCGGCAGCAGCGAGAGGTCGGTGACCCTGCCCAGCCCGGTGGCCAGCAGCCGGGCCACCTTGTCGGCCCCGACGACGGGCCGCAGGACGGCCTGCTTGACTCCGCCGCCGTCGCCCAGCAGGACGACGTCCGGCGCGAGGACGTCGAGCAGGCCCTGCAGATCCCCCGTCTCGGTCGCCCGCCGGAACGCATCGAGCACGTCCCGGGTCTCGGCCTGGGAGACGATCCCGCGCGGCCGCCGTGCCGCGACGTGTGCCCGTGCCCGGTGGGCGATCTGGCGGACCGCTGCCGGGCTCTTGTCGACGGCCTCGGCGATCTCGTCGTACTTGACGTCGAACACCTCGCGCAGCACGAACACCGCCCGTTCGGTCGGCGCGAGGGTCTCCAGTACCAGCAGCATCGCCATCGAGACGCTGTCCGCCAGTTCGACGTCCTCGGCCACATCGGGTGCGGTGAGCAGTGGTTCGGGCAGCCAGGAGCCGACGTAGGACTCCTTGCGGCGGCCGAGCGTACGCAGTCGGCTCAGCGCCTGGCGCGTGGTGATCCGGACCAGGAACGCGCGCTGGTTCTGCACCGTGCCGAGATCGACACCCGCCCACCGCAGCCAGGTCTCCTGCAGCACGTCCTCCGTGTCGGCGGCCGAGCCGAGCATCTCGTAGGCGACGGTGAACAGCAGATTGCGGTGGGCGACGAACGCCTCGGTGGCGGGATCCGGGTGCACTCCGTCCGTGACCTGCCCGGCCATGTCCACCGTGCGCTCGCTGTGCTCGCTCTTCACCGGATGCTCCTGCCTGTTCGCTCTCGACGCCGCCACGCGCACAAGACGCCGGTCCGCGCCGTTCTGTGACATCCGCGAGCAGTGGCGCACGTCACACAACAGGGCCTGTCACAAGGGGCGGGGCATCGGCGTCCCGTGTCCGTCGAGTGCAACACCACGAGTGAGGACGAAGCCATGGACGCCCGGTTCAACCTGTTCGAGAACGAGATCTCCGCCAAGTTCGCCAAGCGGTTCGCCAACGCCGGTCTGGTGATCCAGCAGTCGTCGCTCCCGCATTCCACCCAGGAGCTGGTGTCGTTGCGTGCCAGCCAGATCAATGGCTGCGGCTGGTGCATCGACATGCACACCAAGGAGGCAGCGGCCGCCGGTGAGACCGCTGTCCGGCTCAACCTGGTCGCGGCCTGGCGCGAGTCCACCGTGTTCACCGAGGCCGAGCGGGCCGCGCTGGCGCTCGCCGAGGAGGGCACCCGGCTCGCGGACGCCCAGGAAGGCGTGTCCGACGAGACCTGGGCCGAGGTGCGCGAGCACTACGACGACGACCAGGTCGCCGCGTTGGTCGTCCTGGTCGCCCTGATCAACGCGGCCAACCGGCTCGCCGTGATCGTGCACCAGAAGGGTGGCTCCTACGAGGCCGGAATGTTCGCCGCCTCGTTCAACTGACCGGCGGACGGCGACCGGGGAGAAGCCCCCCACGCCCAGGGGCCGAGCCGAGCCAAAGGCCCCCCCCCAGCCAACGCACACAAGCGCCCC
>NZ_JBHXTM010000108.1:0-13164 GCF_042677325.1 Streptomyces sp. NPDC127117 | reverse complement strand
AGAACCAGAAGGTGCGGCCTGAACCGGGGACCGGTGAACCCCAACACCAGCACGTCGACCGTGTCCGCGTGCCACTGGTGAAGTGCCGGTATTCGTACCCTGCGGTATTCCGAGGGTCTGGTAGTGCTGCCCGGTAGGGCTGCCCACGGTTCCGCTGGTCGCGAGGCCGTTTCCCTGCCCTGGGCGACATCGCTGGTTTGATCGAGTGATCACTTTGCGCTCATTCGGGTGTGAGGATCGCGGCGGTTGCGATCTCTGTGCTCGTGGATGATCAAAGATGGCCTCGGTGGTCAGGAGGCACCCTCGACGTGTGCCGATACGGGCACCTGCCTCGCCATTGACACTGTCGAGACCAGCCCCAGGGATGTTCCCCCTAGGGCTGGCAACGACCAGCTTTACCTCTGCATCCTCCTGACGAGATCCGCCCCAGCCAGGTGTCACCTGGCACTCAGGCCCGCTCCCGCCACGACCGGGAGCCACCAGAGAAAGAGCGCCCACCATGACTTTTAAGACCCGCGCCGCGGTGGTCGGCACGACGGTGCTGACTGCCGTCACGCTGACGGCCGGCATCGCCAACGCGGATACGACCGCCCCCTACGCCCGCGCCGCCGCGGTGGTGACCGCGGACGGCAAGCTCCTGCACGGCAAGAACACCTCGGTCAGTCGGCCGAAGGCCGGCACGTACTGCGTCAAAGTCCTGGACCCGGAGATCAAACTCGCCAACGCGGCGATCGTCGCCACGCTCACCAACGACTATGGCCAGATCCTCGCCCTGGGAACACCCAATGCACATTGCGGCAACGCCGCCGACACCATCCTGGTCATGACCAGCAGCAACAACTCCGCTGCGGACAAGGCGTTCACCGTCGCCGTGCTGTAGCCGCACGACGACCGAGGACCCCTCGGGGCGGGCCCACCGGCCGACAGCACGTACGCCATGATCATCTTCGCTCCTGGTTCAAGCCAAGCTCAGGCCCCGAGCAGGAACGAGGATCAGGCGGTCGGCCGCTGGTGGGCTGCCAGGAAGTCCGACCAGATCCCGCCGGTGGAGGCGGCCCAGCGCTCTGCTGTTTCGGGTCCGACACCGAACAGGTCGGAGATGACCATGGGCGGCAGGTCGGCGAGGGCTTCCAGCATGGCGGTGTCCCGGGCGGCTCAGGCGGGCAGGACCGTAACGCTTGAGCCGCTCGGACAAGCCGGCGGGGTTGCGGGGTCGGCCGGGGCTGCGGCCAGGCAGGAGGTACTTCGTGGCGTCGCCGCCATGTGTAGGGGTGCTGTTGAGGTGGTCGCGATGAGGCGGGCAAGCTTCGGCGGCAGCACCACCTGGCTTTGTCGACGTCACGCGACAGCAGTTGTCGACGACGGCCTCGGGAGGCGCTCGCTGGGCCCGGATCTAGATGTCGACGAGAACGGGAGGCACCCGCCGGCACTCGGCAACGGCGAGACGACGGACGCCACCTGCGTCCGTAGCCAGCGCTTTTTGTCCCGGGCCTCGGAGTGGCGGCAGACGGCGTCTTGCCGGTCGACACCGAGCTGCTGTCCGAAGCCATGGATATTCGACGCGGGAAACGCCTCCCGAACTGCCAGAGAAACGCTGCTCCTCGTCATCGACAGAGCCACGCGGAGCGGAGCGGTGACTGCCGCAGCCGAGGGCTGCCTGATCGGGCGAGCCGAGTCACCCTCTTCGTTGCGGTGCGTTGGCGGGGGCATCCAAGCCAGTGCTGCATATTCCGTGATCAATCGGACATGCAGTGTGACCGCTTTAAGCGGAGGAGTCCCTCATGCGCATCCGATCTGCGTGCGTCATGGTTGCCGTAGCGCTGAGCACGACCGCACTCGGAGTGGGCACAGCCGACGCGACCGGGCCGCTGAGCGGCACCAAGGTCCGCAACTGGCAGACCGGCTTCGTCCTCGGTGTCGCCGGTAACTCGACGGTCGGTGGCGCCGAGGTCCAATACCAGGCCGACACCGACAACTTGGCCCAGAAGTGGGCCATCGACCCGGTCACCAGCAGCACCTTCCTGCTGCGCAATCTCAACAGTGACATGTGCGTCACCACTGTGGGCGGAAGCGACTCGGAAGCCCTCCAGCAGCGTCCGCGTGACTCCCGGTGGGACGAGCAGATATTCTCCATGGACAACTCCAGCAAACTCAACCGGTACCAGCTGAAGAGCCAGGCCTACAACAAGTGCCTCATCCCCTACCTCACCACCGCCCCCACCTACGCCAGGGTCATTGCCTGTAACGCCACGAACGCGTACATGACCCACTCGTTCGACGTCCGCTGACGTCTTCAGGGCGGCCCGGCCCACTGGTACGAAGCAGCACGACGAAAGCCCCCTGCCCTGGCCGAAGCCGGGCAGGGGGCGTGGTGGGCACAATCCCGCACACGCGACCTCGGACGCCGTTGATGGGCAGATCCTTACAGAGGGTCGCCATTCATCCCGTTGCCGCGGGCCGAACTGACGGCTACGCCGGCTCCAGGCAGCCGAGAACTAAGCGTAGGGGGCGGGGCGTGGGGGATCACCTTTCGAGGGGTGGGGTCGTTGTGCCTGGCCAGAGCTCGCACAGGTGGTTCCTTTGCGCCACCCTGTCGATTTCCAGTCGCCCCACCTCGTGTCACCGCCCGGTGACGCTCCGCACTGCAACCCACTGACCAGGTCGGCAGCGCGCTGGCCAGCAAGGAGACGACATGCCCGAGTACACGCCCAACGCCAAGGGCCCCGCACCGGCCCGGATCACGCCCGAGACGACGGACCCCGCACCTATCCCGGCAGACCAGGTCAAGCCCGAGGACATCGGGAAACTGTCCATCGAGTACCGCGACGGACAGCCCGTGATCGTCGTCAGCGGCGGGAGCGCTATTCCCGAAAGGATTTCCGTAGTGGACTCCTCTGGTAATTCTGGCGTGCGATTCCAGGCCGTCTCCGCTAGTAGCATTACTTCGAGTAGCTTCAACCAGTACACATTTAGCAGGAACGACCCGGTCAACTTTATTGATCTGAACGGCAACTGACGTTCCAAGAGTCAGAACGGCGGGCTGGCTTTCGTCGATGTCCACTTCTCGACAAAGCCATCCCTGGGGGCGCCCCGCACCATGACGTGTTCCTGCACCCTCTCCCCCGCTCGCCAAGCTCGATCGGGAACCGGTACCCCGGACAAAACCCTGACTGACCCGACGGGCCAGAGCACGAGCGCGGGGCCCCGCCGACGCGCGAGAGGGACTGGCCGGCCGCCGATCCCCGAGGCGCACAGAGCGTCCCGCTCGCCGGGCCCGGGGTCGCGCCTCTGGTCGCACTCCTGGTCGCATCGGACGACGAGCCCGGATCACACAAACGCGCAGGTCATACCAGTGATCCGGCAGACCGGCGAACGCCGACTACTTCCCTGGAGAGCCCCCTTCGGCCACGAACGGCCCGTCACCACAGTACGCACAGCGGGCACCTGACGCAGCGAAACCGTCGTACGCCGCTCTGTGCCGCGAACGCGAGTCGCCCCGGACTTTTGGGAGGCTCGGGGCGACCGACAGGCGCCCAGAGAGGCGTATAGAGCAGTCCTAGGCGGCGAAGCCGATGCTGGTGACGTACTCGTACTGGCCCCACTGGGATCCGAGGTCGACGATGACGTCCTCCCAGGCGTCGTCCAGGCCCTGGTGGTCGCCGGATGCCCAGGTCTCGACGTCGCCCCGCGCACGCGGCCCTGCCCCGCGTCGCGAGACCAAGTAGACGCGTCACCACAAAGAGCCCTGCCCGAGTCGCGCGGCGGGCTGAACGGACTGCTCTTCTTTCAGGTCGTGGTCACATCCGAACCGATAGGTGCGACGTCTTCGGAATGGCCCGCTGCCCCAGGCGAGACGGACCTCTGCGCCGGGCTTGGCCGAGAACGAGCAGGTGTGGCGCGCGCCTACTGGAAGATCACGTTACGGATCTGCATGAATACGGACTGTTACCAGTTCTGCTCGCTCCTCCTCGCGAGCCCCTGACGAAAGGGCGCAGCCATGTCTTTGGCCGTGCGTAAGACGACGAAATCTCCGGTGGTGCGGCGGCTGGCTGCCGCGGCCGTCGCGCTGGGCAGCTGCCTGGCGCTCGCCGGCCCGGCGGGAAGCGCCGGCGCGGCGCCCGCCGACCCCGTACCGACCGTCTTCTTCGGCGACTCCTACACCGCCAACTTCGGCATCGCTCCCGTCAACCACGAAGGCAGCGAAAAGGCCTTCTGCTTCCAGGCGAAGGAGAACTACCCCACCGTCGCCACTCGCCGCCTCGCGGACAAGGGCATCACGCTCGACGTCCAGTCGGACGTCTCCTGCGGAGGCGCCCTCGTCCGGCACTTCTGGGAGGAGCAGGAGCTGCTGCCCGGCACCGACTGGAAGGTCCCGCCGCAGCAGGACGCGCTCAAGCAGGACACCCAGCTGGTTGCGGGAAGCATGGGCGGCAACACGCTGGGCTTCAACCGCATCCTGAAGCAGTGTTCCGACAAGCTCCGGACGGAGGGCGCTCTGCTGCCGGGAGAGCCGGTGGACGGGGACGAGCCGGCCTCCAAGTGCGGTGAGTTCTTCGAGTCCGGCGACGGCAAGGCGTGGCTGGACGGTCAGTTCGAGCGGGTCGGATGGGACCTGGAGGAGCTGTTCGAGCGCATCGGCTACTTCGCCCCCGACGCGAAGCGTGTCCTGGTCGGCTACCCCAGGCTCGTGCCCGAGGACACCACCAAGTGCCTGACCGCGGCGCCCGGTCAGACGCAGCTGCCGTTCGCCGACATCCCCAAGGACGCCCTGCCCGTCCTGGACCAGATCCAGAAGCGGCTGAACGACGTCATGAAGAAGGCCGCCGCTGACGCCGAAGGCGGCGCCGACTTCGTCGACCTCTACGCCAACACCGGCAGCAACACGGCCTGCGACGGCGCCGACCGGGGCATCGGCGGCCTGCTGGAGGACTCCCAGGTCGAGCTCGGCGACTTCAAGCTCCCCTGGTACGCGCACCCCAACGAGAAGGGGCGCGACATCCAGGCCAAGCAGGTGGCCGACAAGGTCGAGGAGATCCTCAACAAGTAGCAAGTAGAAGGGGCACACAGCCCCGTGCCAGGAGCCGCCCGCACCCTCACCGCACACGGGTGCGACATCACTCCCGACCGAAGCCCCAGGCCAGCCCTGGGGCTTCGTCATGCGGCGCGCCCCGGCACCGCTCAGATCACCGCGCGCTGGATGCCCCCGCCGTCGCACGGCAGTCCCAACGACACCCGAGTGGGTGTCTCGGTAGGTGAGCAGAAACGGCAGGTCAGCAGGCTGGCCCGGCGCGAGTACAGGCGGGGCGGCATCACGGAAGTTGTGCCAGAACCGCTGGAAGTGAACGAAGCCAGAAGGCGGTCGACGCGGTTCTGAGGGTCTTGCAGACGCCTGCCGACCGAGGGGCTGCGGACCCAGGTCATCGGCACGACCGGCTCCGGCAACCCTGATCGCCGTCGCGGCCGTCGAGAAACTCGGCGCGCGGCATGCCCTGGTCCTCGTGCCGACACTGGCGAAGGTGTGATCCGCCCAGACCGTGGTGATCTCGGGGTGCATGAGACGCAGGCGGAAGAGGATTTCCTTCGCGGCAGCAGAGTCGTGCAGGCGGCAAAGGCCCATGAGCCGGTATCAGGTCGTCACCCGGCTCGTACGGGTCTTGTGACATAGGCGCGGAGGGCCGGTCGAAGCCCGGTGATAGAAGGCTTGGGGTTCAGCCTTCACCGAGGAGCAGTGTTGCAGGCGGTGATCGCCATGGTCTGCGCAGCAAGCCGGCCCAGCACCCCGTGGTTCCTCTGCGGGGTGCCGGGCTGCCTTTGTCCCGGCGGCCGCCGTCTGTCGTTACTTCGGCATGAGGACGGTGTCGATGATGTAGACGTTGGCGTTGGCGGTCTTCACGTTGCCGCAGACCACGGATGCGGTGTCGTTGACCTTGTAGGCCTCACCGGAGCCCTTCGTAGTGACCATTCCCTTCTGGAGGGTTTCGAAGGAGCCGTTCTCCAGCTGCTTGGGGGTGAGCTTCTGGCCGACGACGTGGTAGGTGAGGATCTTGGTCAGCTGCTCCTTGTCGGCCAGGACCTTGTCGAGGTCGGCCTTCGGGATCTTCGCGAAGGCGTCGTTGGTCGGGGCGAAGACGGTGATGTCCTTCGCGTTGTTGAGGGTGTCGACGAGACCGGCCTGCTTGACCGCGGCAACCAGGGTGGACAGGGCCGGGTTGTTGGAGGCGGCGGTGGCGACCGGGTCCTTGGCCATGCCGTCGAAGGAGCCCGCGCCCTCCTTCGGAACGCCGGCACAGGCCGGGCCGAAGGGCTGGTCCATTGTCATCGAGTCGTCGGCGGGGGTGCTCTCTCCGGTCTTTGCCTGGTCGCTGGCGGCGGTGGGGGCTGCCTTGGTATCGCTGCCGGAGTCGGAGCAGGCGGCAAGGGTGAAGGGCAGCAGGGCGGCTGCGGCGACGGCGATCGCGGTACGGCGGATCTTCATGCTGCTGTTCATGACGGTTTTCTCCTTGGAACGGATGGTCTTCAATCGGTGGGTGGTTCGTGCCGGTCCTCGCGCCGGAAGGGCGACGGCCCGGTGGCCTAGGAGACGGTGACGAAGACGCTGTGCCTGCCGCTCGCCCCGTCGGGGATCGTTTGGGTGCGCTCTTCCGTCTGCACCTGACCGGTGCCGTCGGTGGCGCGGACGGTGATGGTGTGTCCGCCGGGCTTGGACCGCCAGGGGTAGGACCACTGACGCCAGGTGTCGCGGGTGTCCTGCACGGCGAGGTCGGCGTCCCGCCAGGGGCCGTCGTCGATGCGGACCTCGACGCGGGTGATGCCGCGGTGCTGTGCCCAGGCGACCCCGGCGATGGTGACGGTGCCGGCGGCGGGGCGGGCGAACGGCTTGGGTGTGTCGATGCGGGCCTGGGTCTTGATCGGTGCCCGGCGGGCCCACTTGCGTTTGACCCAGTAGGGGTCGTAGGCGTCGAACGTGGTGAGCTCGATGTCGGTGATCCATTTGCAGGCCGAGACGTATCCGTACAGGCCGGGGACGAGCATGCGGACGGGGAAGCCGTGGTCGAAGGGCAGGGCTTCCCCGTTCATGCCGACGGCGAGCATGGCGTCGCGGCCGTCCATGACGTCCTCGACGGGGGAGCCGAGGGTCATGCCGTCCACGGAGCGGGCCACGAGCTGGTCGGCCTTCCCTCCTCGGGAGGGGGGAAGGATCCCGGCCTCCCGGAGGAGTGCGGCAAGGGGGACGCCAAGCCAGCGGGCGTTACCGATGTAGGGGCCGCCGACCTCGTTGGAGACGCAGGTGAGGGTGATGTCGCGTTCGATGAGGGGGCGGGCGAGCAGCTGGTCGAGGGTGTAGGTACGGGGGCGTGTGAGCCCGTTGCCGTGGATGCGCAGCCGCCAGGTGCCGGCGTCGACCCTGGGGACGACGAGGGCGGTGTCGACGCGGTAGAAGTCTGGGCTCGGCGTGGTGAAGGGACTGATGCCGGGCACATTCAGCTGGGCTCCGGCCGGAACGGGCTCGGCGGGCGAAGCGGGTGCGGGCAGGACCAGGGTGCTGCGGGAGTCGACGGCTCCCTGGCCTTGCCGACCGACGAGGAAGCGGCCGAGCACGCCCGCTGACGTGGTCGCACCGGCGGTCACAGCCGCCGCGGTCAGGAAACTTCGCCTGCTCCACCCGGCCCCGGCCGTACCATCGGCCACAGGCGTGGTTGCGGCTTTGGAAGCCAGAAGGCAGAGGGTGAAGCCGCCCGCGACCGCTCCGGCCAACGAGGGGAGTGCGTCACCGATGCCAGTGGAGTCGGGCCGGCTCAGGGCCGCGGCGCCACCGACGATCCCGAACAGCAGCACACCCGCAGCACTGGCCCGCCGGTGACGCAGGCTGACCACGCCCAGCCCCATGGCGATGAACGCGAGGACGCAGAGGATCCCGAGCTGCAGGACGGTCTTGTCGTTCTCTCCGAACGTACGGATCGCGAAGTCCTTCACCGCGGCCGGCGTCCGGTCGATCACCGCGCCCCCCACCACGGTCACCGGTCCCGCAGCGGGCCGCACGAGCCCGGCGACCAGCTCGGCAACGGCCAGCGCTGTGAAGGCGGAAAGAACTCCGGCCGACGCGCCCAGCGCGGTGCGGGAAAGGGTGCTGCGGAAGCTGCTCACAACCGACATTCGGCAGCACTCGGCCGGCGGATTGGCCCCTCGCCCCAAAGAGTGACCCCTCGGCAGTTTGCACCCATGGCGCAGCCGATGGAGCGGGCCGGGTGGCGTTGCCGACCGCCGCCGCAGAGCCGAGTTCTCCGTCGGCATGGGCTTGGTCGCCCGGTAGGCGTGCGGGCCACCAGGCGCGGTGTCCGAGGTCGAGGATGAGGGCAGGCACGAGGAAGCACCGTACGAGGAGGGCGTCGATCAGGACGCCGATCGCAACGATGCAGCCGATCTGGGCCAGGTAAAGCAGGGGCATCACGGCCAGTGAGGCGAAGGTGGCGGCCAGGATGAGCCGGGCGGCGCTGATGACGCCGCCGGTGCTCGCCAGCCCGTGCCGAACCCCGGCGCGGTACCCGTTCGAGCGCTTCGCCGCGAATCCGGTGGACGAGGAAGATGTTGTAGTCCACTCCGAGCGCGACGAGGAAAGCGAAGGAGAACAGCACCACGACGGGCTCGGTCGCATCGCTGGCGAACACCAGACGAAAGGCCAGGGCCGCGGTGCCGAACGCGGTGAACAGGCTGACCCAGGCCGCTGCCACCAGCAACAGGAGCAGGCAGCGCAGCAGGACGACCAGTACGGCCAGGACCACGGCCAGCGGCAGCGGCAGCGGCAGCGGCAGCGGCATGATCAGCTTGTGGCTGCGCTCGGACGCCTTGTGCAGATCGGCGAGCTGTGCGCTCTGTCCACCGACCAGCGCACCAGTACCGGCCAGCGAGGCGCGAAGCCGGGCGACGGTGTATGCCGGGCCTGTGTGCTGTCCGGGGTATCCGTCAGCGTCGGACAGGACCTGCGCCGTCCCGCCGGGCCCGGCCGGGGATGCGGCGGTAGCCGCCACGCCCTGCGTTGCGGCGATCCGGTCGCGTACCTCGGCCGCCCGGGCGGTGGGAGCGACGACGCCCAGAGGGCTTGCGGCGCCGGCCGGGAAGTGGCGCGCGAGAGGACGCTCTGCCCGACCGCCGAGGGAGCGCCGACGGGCAGGGCCCGGTCCAGCGAGACACCCGGGTGAATGACCAGTGGCAAGCACGCCGCTCCGGCGGTGAGGACGGCGAGCCACAACCGGCGCGGCCGGCGCTCAATCGCGCGGGCCGGGCGAGACCGGGCAAAAGCCCCGCTCGGCCGGTGCGGGAGCCGCGAAACCCTTGCGGCTCCTCAACCGAGCCTTCGCCGCCGCTGCCCCACAGGCTGGGCCGGCACGGCCCACTTCCCGCGAACAGGTCAGCCGCCTGGGTTCAGGTGACGAACTGCCCTCCCATCCGCACGCCCGTCCGCTACGAAGGACTGCTGACACCACCACCTGCTCAAGCACTCAAGGACCGGCATGCGATGGACACCCGACCCCCCGACGGCCGTAGCCGGCCGCCGCTGCGCCTGCTCGCCACGGTCGGAGCGGCGCCGGTGAACCAACCGCTCCCCTTCGGCGTCGGCTCCGCCGCACGTGCCGACCTGGCCGAGACCATGCAGAAGGTCGCCCACGGGGACAAACAGGCGTTCTCCGTCCTCTACGACGCCCTCGCACCCATGGTCTTCGGGATCGTGATCAAGGTCGTACGCGACCGGGCCCAGTCCGAGGAGGTCGCGCAGGAAGTCATGATCGACCTGTGGCGGCAGGCCGCCCGCTACCGCCCCGACGCCGGCAGCGTCACGACCTGGGCGGCGACCATCGCCCACCGGCGGGCGGTCGACCGGGTCCGCTCCGCCCAGGCCGCCACCGACCGTGAACACGCCCAGGCCGCCCGCGAGCACACCACCGCCTTCGACGAGGTCGCCGAACAGGTCGAAACCCGCTTGGACGCCGAGCAGGTCCGCCGCTGCATGCGCGGTCTGACCGAACTCCAACGCCAGGCAGTGACCCTGGCCTACTACCGAGGACTCACCTACCGTGAAGTCGCCGAAGCCCTGCGCACTCCTCTTCCGACCATCAAGACACGCATGCGCGACGGACTGATCCGGCTCCGAGACTGCATGGGGGTGACCACATGAAGCACCACGCATCCGACGCCCACACCCTCGCCGCCGCCTATGCCCTCGGCGCACTCGGCCCCGACGAACGCAAGGATTTCAACGCCCACCTACAGGCCTGCGAGGCCTGCCGCCAGGAAGCCGCGGAATTCGAGGCCACCGCGGCACGCCTGGCGGCAGCGGTCGCCCAGCCTCCCCATGCGTCAGCCAAGTCGCAGGTCATGGCGGCCATCGACGGCGTACGCCAGCTGCCACCGCGCGTCCCCTCCACCACCTCCGCACCCGCTCTCGGCAGCATCCTGCGCCGCAGGGCCCTGCCGCTGGCGCTGGCGGCCAGTGTGGCCGCTGCCGCCCTCGGCGGCGTCGCACTGTGGCAGGCGGAGAACGGACAGGATCTCAAGCAGCAGGCCCGCCAGGCCCGGCAGCGGCTGGACGAGGTCAGCACCGTCCTGGCGGCACCTGACGCCCGTACCGTCCACGGACGGGCCGCCAACGGCGCTCTAACCACCGTCGTCGCCTCCGACCGGCAGAACAAGGCCGTCTTCACCGCCGCCAACCTCCCCGCGCCAGGGGCCGGCCAGACGTACCAGCTATGGCTCGCCCACGACGGCACCATGCGCCCGGCCGGACTCATCAACCACGACGGCACCATCGTCCTGACCGGCAACCCCGCCGACGCGGGCGCCGTCGGCCTCACCCTCGAACCCGCCGGAGGCTCTCCCCAGCCCACCACCGACCCCCTACTCCTGATGACCCTTCCCACCTGACCCACCCCCGCCAGGGGGCTGCCCGCACCAGATACCGATCGAGGTCCCACATGGCCAACACCCCAAAGATCGGGGACATCGTCGGCGACTTCCGCCTGCCGGGCGGGCGCCTTGACGGCGGAACCTTCCACCGCACCGACTACACCCTGTCCGAGCAAGCCGGCAAACCGCTCGTCCTCGCCTTCTACCCCGGCCACGACACTCCGGTGTGCTACCGCACAGCTGTGCTCCTACTCCGACGGCCTGGCCGAACTGGTGTCCGCCGGGGCCACCGTGTAGGGCGTGAGTCCCCAGGGACTGGACAGCCACGAGAAGTTCGCCCGCGCCAGGAGCCTGCGGATGCCGCTGCTGTCCGATGCGGGGCGGGCGGTGGCGAAGTCGTTCGGTACCACCGCTCCCCTGATCGGGCTGCTGCGTTCGGTGTTCATCATCGACCGCGCCGGCCGCCTGTGCTGGAAGCACGTCACTGCCGTAGGCGCCACCTACCCGCCCTCAACCACCTTGCACGCACAGCTCGCCGATCTGACGGGAACCGCACCTTCTGCCCCCTTGGGCCTCGCCCTCCGCCGCACGCTGCCTCCAATCCGGCCGCCGGGCCGCTGCGAAGTACGGGTGAAGCGCAGCAGCCGAGCGGCGTGTCGAGTGGCGGGGGTGTCGTGGCGGAAAGCGGCAGTGGTCGGCGCGGAGGTGGCGGGCTTGACCACCGCCTACGTGCTGGCTGACGACCGAGCGTCGGACGTCGTCGATTGGTTCTCGGGTACCGGCGTTCATTGCCCGGGCCGTCGCCTCACCGAGCGGTTCAATCGCCCGGCCGACGGCCTCGTCGCTCTCCTAGGCCGTCTCTTTCGGATCTTGTCGGTTGGGTTCCGGCCGTGGGGCGCGTCGGCGTGGCGGGGCCCCGGGCGTGGTCGCGTCCGGGGCCGGTTCTGGGGTCAGTGCTTGGCGTTGGAGACTTCGGTGCCCTTAGGGGTCAGGAAGAACACGACGGCCGCCACGGCGAGCATGAGGGCGCCGCCGATGAGTCCGGCGCTCTGGAGGGAGTGGGTGAAGGCATCGGTCGCGTGGGTGGCGAGGTCGGGCATGTGCAGTTCGCCGGCGATGGTGACGGCTGCGCCGAGGGATTCCTCCGCCTGTCCGGCGAGGTCCGGGACTGTCCGGTGGAGGGCGTCGAACTGCGGGCTGTCGGTGAACTGTGCCCGGAAGATGAGGGCGGAGATACTGCCGAGGATCGTGACGCCGTGGGTGCCGCCGAACTCGTAGGCGGTCTCCTCCAGCGCGCCGGCGTTGCCCGCTTTCTCGGTCGGGGTGCCGCCCATGATCATGGCCGAGCCGATGGCGAGGGCGCCCAGGCCTCCTCCGACGAGGCAAAGCGCGATGGTCATCTGGGTGAGGTCCAGGCCGTCACCCACGAGCCGGACGTAGACCAGGCCGACGCCCGCGAGGGCAAGTCCGCCAGCCAGGACGGCGCGGGAGCCGATCAGGCGGCTGAGCGGCGGGGCGGCAAGCGAGGCGACGGAGCCGGCGAGCGCGATCGGCATCAGCCGCACGCCCGACTCGATCGGGCTGACGCCCTCGCCGATCTGGAGCCACTGGGCGACCAGGAGCAGGGCGGCGACCATGGAGAACGTCGCGCCGGGCGCGGCGATGATGCCGGCGGAGAACTGCCGGCCCCTGAAGAGCCGCAGGTCGAGCAGGGGATGATCGCTGCGCAGGCAGCGCAGCACGAACCAGGTCAGGGTCACCGCGGCGACCGCGAGAGCGGCCCAGGCCGAGGGCACGGCGAAGCTGGACTCCTCGCCGAACTGCTTGATCGCCCACACGAGGGTGACCATGCCGACCAGGGAGAGGAGTGCGGCGGGCGCGTCCCAGCGGCCGGGGTTCGCCGCGCGGGACTCGGCCAGGAGCAGCCGGGCCGCGACGATCCCGATGAGCATGAGCGGCACGTTGACGAGGAAGGCGGCGTGCCAGGAGAAGTGGTCGAGCAGGAAGCCGCCGACCAGCGGGCCGACGACCGCGCCGAGTCCGGAGACGGCCGCCCAGATGCTCAGGGCGGTGGCGCGTTCCTTGGGGTCGGTGAAGACGACGCGGATCAGGGACAGGATGGTGGGCATGACCATGGCGCCGCCGATGCCCAGGATCGCCCTGACCGCGATCACCGCTGAGATCGGCCACTTCAAACTGACCGGCAAGGTCAGCGGAGAGAAGCAGGATGCCGATCTCACTCTCTCCGTGGAGATCGAGCCGGGG
>NZ_JBHXTM010000107.1:0-14331 GCF_042677325.1 Streptomyces sp. NPDC127117 | reverse complement strand
CCGAAGGCCGATGCGGCCTGGTATCTCCATGAGCTCACGGCCGGTCTGGATCTGTCGTTCTTCGTGATGTTCTCGTCGGCTGCCGGTGTCCTGGGATCCGCGGGCCAGGCCAACTACGCCGCGGCGAACGCCTTCCTGGACGCCCTGGCCGTCGTACGCCGTGCCCAGGGCCTGCCCGCCACCTCCCTCGCCTGGGGCCCCTGGGCCGACAGCGGGATGCTCCGGCTCGACGCGGCCGACATCGAGAAGATGAGCCGCAGCGGCATCGCGCCGTTCACGCACTCACAAGGTCTGGAGCTCTTCGACGCGTCGTTCCGCGTTGACGAGGCGGTCCTCGCCCCGGTCCGCCTGAACCTGGCGGCCTTCCGCAAGGCGCCCGTGGTCCCGTCCCTGTTGCGTGGTCTGATCCGTACGACGCACCGTCGTGCGGCCCGGGCCGGCAGTGGTCAGTCCTCCGCGTTCGTGCAGCGCCTGCTGGCCCTCGGTACCGACGAGCGTGTCCGGCTGATCCTGGACACCGTACGGAACGAGGTCGCGGCCGTGCTCGGCCACACCTCCGGCGACGCCGTCCCCGCCGAACGCGCCTTCACCGAGCTGGGCTTCGACTCCCTCACCGCCGTCGAACTCCGCAACCGCCTCAACACCGTCACCGGCCTGCGCCTGCCCGCCACCCTCGTCTTCGACTACCCCTCCGCCGGACAGCTCGCCGACCACCTCGCCGACGAACTCACCGGCGAAACCACCACCACGACCACGACCACCACGACCACCGCCGCCGACGACGAACCCATCGCCATCGTCGGCATGGCCTGCCGCTACCCCGGCAACATCACCTCCCCCGAAGACCTCTGGAACCTCGTCGCCACCGCCACCGACGGCATCTCCGCCTTCCCCACCGACCGCGGCTGGGACCTGGAGCGGCTTCTCGATACGGACGCCGACCAGCAGGAACTCGCTCTGGAGGGCGGTTTCCTGCACAACGCGGGGCTCTTCGACCCGGCGTTCTTCGGGATCTCGCCGCGCGAGGCCCTGGCGATGGACCCCCAGCAGCGACTGTTGCTGGAGACCTCCTGGGAGGCCATGGAGCAGGCCGGGATCGACCCGGCCTCCGTGCGCGGCAGCCGTACCGGCGTCTTCGCCGGACTGATGTACCACGACTACGCAACGTCGCCCAGCTCCGTGCCCGAGGGCGTCGAGGCGTTCCTGGGCATCGGGAACACCGGCAGCGTCGTGACCGGCCGTATCGCCTACACCCTGGGCCTGGAGGGCCCGGCGGTGACGGTGGACACCGCCTGCTCGTCGTCGCTGGTCGCCCTGCACCTCGCCGCCCAGGCGCTGCGCTCGGGCGAGTGCGAGATGGCGCTGGCCGGCGGTGTGACCGTCATGGCCACGCCCACCGCCTTCCTCGACTTCCAGCGCCAGGGCGGTCTCGCCGCCGACGGGCGCTGCAAGTCCTTCTCCGACGACGCGGACGGCACCGGCTGGTCCGAGGGCGTCGGCATGCTCCTCGTCGAGCGGCTCTCCGATGCCCGCCGCAAGGGCCACCAGGTCCTGGCGGTCGTACGCGGCGTGGCGGTGAACCAGGACGGCGCGTCCAACGGCCTGACCGCCCCGAACGGCCCGTCGCAGCAGCGGGTCATCCGCCAGGCCCTGGCCAACGCCAAGGTCTCCGCCGACCAGGTCGACATCGTCGAGGCCCACGGCACCGGCACGACACTCGGCGACCCGATCGAAGCCCAGGCGCTGCTGGCCACATACGGGCAGGACCGCCCGGAGGACCGACCGCTCTGGCTCGGCTCGCTCAAGTCCAACCTCGGCCACACCCAGGCCGCCGCCGGCGTCGCAGGCATCATCAAGATGATCATGGCCATGCGCCACGGCATCATGCCGCAAACGCTGAACGTCGGCCGCCCGTCCACGAAGGTGGACTGGGAATCGGGTGCGATCGAACTGCTCACCGAGGCCCGCGAGTGGCCGCAGCAGGGCAACCGTCCGCGCCGGGCCGCTGTCTCTTCCTTCGGCGTGAGCGGCACCAACGCCCACGTGATCATCGAGCAGCCGCAGGCCGAGCCCGAGCGGGCCGAGCCCCTGGCCGCCGCGCTGCCGACGGTGCCGTGGGTGCTGTCGGCCAAGTCGGAGGAGGCGCTGGCCGGTCAGGCGGAGCGCCTGCTGGCCCGGATCGGCGAGGACACCGACACGTCGCCGCTCGACGTGGCCTGGTCCCTGGCGGCAACACGTTCACGCTTCGAGCACCGGGCCGCGGTGGTGGCCGACGACCGCGAGGGACTCCTGCGGGGGCTCACGGTCCTGGCTTCCGGCGGTACCGCGGCGGGCGTCGTCCGTGGCGCTGTGCAGGGTGGCCGTTCGGCGTTCCTGTTCTCGGGTCAGGGTTCGCAGCGGGCCGGGATGGGCCAGGAGCTGTACGAGGCGTATCCGGTGTTCGCGGATGCGTTCGATGCGGTGTGTGCGGAGCTTGACCGTCATCTCGATCGGCCGGTCAGGGACGTGGTGTTCGGCGGGTCGGAGCTGATCGACCAGACCGTGTACACGCAGGCGGGGCTGTTCGCGATCGAGGTCGCCCTGTTCCGGCTGCTGGAGCACTGGGGGGTGACCCCCGACTACCTCCTCGGGCACTCGATCGGTGAACTGGCCGCCGCGCACGTCGCGGGCGTCTGGTCCCTGGAGGACGCGGCGGCGTTGGTCGCCGCCCGGGGCCTTCTGATGCAGGCCCTGCCCACGGGTGGGGCGATGGTCGCCATCCAGGCCACCGAGGCGGAGGTCCTGCCGCTGCTCACCGACGGTGTCTCCATCGCCGCCCTGAACGGCCCGGACTCCGTGGTGATTTCGGGCGACGAGGATGCCGTACTCGCCATCGCGTCGGGCTTCGGGAAGACGAAGCGGCTCCGCGTCAGCCACGCGTTCCACTCGCCGCGCATGGAACCCATGCTGGCCGAGTTCAAGACGGTGGCCGAGGGGCTGACATTCCAGGCTCCGAAGCTGCCCATCGTCTCCAACCTGACCGGTGAAATTGCCGGTGAGGAACTGCTGACGGCCGACTACTGGGTGGACCACGTCCGCCAGGCTGTTCGCTTCCTCGACGGCGTCCGCCACCTCGAAACCCAGGGCGTCACCACCTACCTCGAACTCGGCCCCGGCGGAGTCCTCTCCGCCATGGGCCAGGACTGCATCAGCGACGAGGACGCTGCCTTCGTACCCGCCCTGCGCAAGAACCGCACCGAACCCGACGCCCTCATCACCGCCCTCGCCGAACTCCACGTCCGAGGCACCCGCATCGACTGGGCCGCGTACTACGCCAACACCGGCGCCCAACGAGTCGACCTCCCCACCTACGCCTTCCAGCACAAGCACTACTGGCCCGAGGTGTCCTTCGGCAGCCCGGAAGGGCAGCAGGGCGCGGGCAGCAGCAGCGCCGATGCCAGTGCCGTCGATGCCGCGTTCTGGCAGGCCGTGGACCGGGCGGACCTGACCGCGCTCACCGAGACGCTCGACCTCGGGGGCGACGACGCGCGGGTCTCCGCGCTCGGCGACGTACTGCCCCTGCTCTCCACCTGGCACCAGGAGAGCCGCGAGCGTTCGGCCGCCGACTCCTGGCGCTACAAGATCGTGTGGCGGCCGCTCACCGAGCTGACCGTGCCCGCCCTCACCGGCACCTGGCTCCTCGCCGTCCCCGCTTCGGGCGCCGACGAGGAACTGGTGCGGGCCTGCGCGGACGCGCTCACCGGGCATGGAGCGGTGGTCGAACTCCTGCGGCCGGCGGACGAGCCGGACCTCGCCGCCCGTCTTCGTGCGGCGGCGGCCGGGCAGCAGCTCGGCGGTGTGCTGTCCCTGCTGGCCATGGACGAGCGCCCGCACAGTGGGCATGCGGTGCTCCCGACGGGGCTCACCGAGGCACTTGCCCTGGTCAGGGCGATGGCCGAGGCGGAGTCGACCGCGCCGCTGTGGTCGGTCACCCGGTCCGCCGTCGCGGTGGGCGAGACCGATGGACCCGCACGGCCCGTCCAGGCCCAGATGTGGGGTCTCGGCCGGGTCGTGGCCCTCGAACACGCCACGTTCTGGGGCGGACTCGTCGACCTGCCCGAGACGCCCGACCCGGGCGCCCTCGACCGGATGGCCTCCGTGCTGGCGCAGCGTACGGCCGCCGCCGGAACGCCGCGCGGCGGGGTCGAGGACCAGGTGGCCGTACGGGCCTCCGGGGTCTTCACCCGACGCCTCGTCCCCGCCTCCACCGCGGGCGTGAAGGCGCGCCGTCAGTGGCGGCCCACCGACACCGTGATCGTCACCGGAGGTACCGGGGCCATCGGCGGGCACGTCGCCCGCTGGCTCGCGGCGAACGACGCCGAGCACATCGTCCTGACCAGTCGAAGCGGTGAAAAGGCCACCGGTGCACAGGAGTTGAAGGCCGAGCTGGAGGCCACCGGCAGCAGGGTCACCGTCGCGGCCTGCGATGTGGCCGACCGGGACTCCGTCAAGGCGTTGCTGGACGGGCTCGCGGCGGACGGGTGCCACGTACGTACGGTGCTGCACGCTGCCGGTGTCGGCCTGCTCGCCCCGCTGACCGAATGCGGTCCGGAAGCGGCAGCCTACGTCGCGAACGGCAAGGTCTCCGGAGCCCGTCACTTCGACGAACTCCTCGACCCGGCCGGGCTCGACGCGGTGGTGTACTTCACCTCCGTCGCCGGTGTCTGGGGCGTGGGCGACCACGGTGTGTACGCCGCCGCCAACGCCTACCTCGACGCGCTCGCCCAGCAGAGCCGGGCCCGCGGGGTGCCCGCCACGGCCGTGGCCTGGGGCCCCTGGGACGAAGGCGGAATGGCCGCCGGCGCCGACGAGAACAAGGGGGAGGGCGCGCTGACCCGGCACGGTGTGCTGGCGCTGCGGCCCGAACTCGCCATGATCGCCCTGCAGGAGGCGCTCGACCACGAGGACGCCGCGGTGGTCCTCGCGGACATGGACTGGGAACGGTTCGCACCGGTCTTCACCATGAGCGGCGACCGCCCCCTCATCGGGGAGATCCCGCAGGTCAAGAAGGCCAACGAGCAGCAGGCGGCGGTGGCGTCCGAGGCTTCGGGCTCGGCTCCCGCCCTGCGGGCGAAGCTCGCCGAGCTGCCCGAGAGCGAGCAGGACCAGCTGGTTCTGGACCTGGTACGGGAACACACCGCAGGAGTCCTCGGCCACGCGTCGGCCCAGGACATCGAGGCCCGCCGCGCCTTCCAGGACCTCGGATTCGACTCGCTGACCGCAGTCGAACTGCGCAACCGGCTCGGCGCGGCCACCGGTCTCAAGCTTCCGGCGACCATGGTCTTCGACCACCCGACGCCGGTCGCTCTCGCGGCCCTCCTCAAGGCCGAGATCCTGCCGGCCGCCGCGGAACAGGTCCTTCCGGCGGTGGACGAACTCGACCGTCTGGAGCAGGCACTCGCCGCCCGCGACAGCGACGACATCGGCCGGGTCAGGGTTGTCATGCGGCTCGAAGCCCTGCTCTCGAAGCTCAGCCAGGACCGGCGTACGGACGAATCGGCGGCCGATCGGGACGGCGCTGTGGCGGGACTCGAATCTGCCACTAACGACGAGCTGTTCGATCTGATCGACAGGGACCTCGGGCTCTCCTGACCACACCGGACCTCACCCTCCGACCCCGGCAGCACGCACTCATTTTTAGTTAGAACCCGACGGGAGCGACGTTTCGATGGCGGATGAAGAGAAGCTGCGGGAATACCTGACCCGTGTGGTTGCGGAGCTGCAGCAGACCCGCCAGCACCTGCGCAACGTCGAGTCCCAGGAAGCGGAGCCGATCGCGATCGTCTCCATGAGCTGCCGCTACCCGGGGGCCGTCAACACGCCCGAGGACCTGTGGGACCTGGTGTCCTCGGGCGGCGACGCCATCTCCGGACTGCCGGCCGACCGCGGCTGGAACATCGAGGACCTGTACGACCCCGACCCCTCCGCCGCGGGCAAGATCTACGCCCTCGAAGGCGGCTTCCTGCACGACGCGGGCGAGTTCGACCCGGCGTTCTTCGGGATCTCGCCGCGCGAGGCCCTGGCGATGGACCCGCAGCAGCGGCTCCTGCTGGAGACCTCCTGGGAGGCGCTGGAGCGGGCCGGCATCGACCCGACGACCGTCGGCGGCAGCGCCACCGGCGTGTTCGTCGGCGCGGCGGGCCAGGGTTACGGCGGCGACCTGAGCGGGGCCGCGGGCTCCGAGGGCTACATCCTCACCGGCACCGTCACGTCCGTGCTGTCCGGACGCATCTCGTACACCCTCGGCCTCGAAGGCCCGGCTGTCACGCTCGACACCGCGTGCTCCTCCTCCCTGGTCGCCCTGCACCTGGCCGCCCAGGCGCTGCGCAACGGCGAGTGCGCCATGGCACTGGCGGGTGGCGCCTCGATCATGCCGAGCCCCGCCGGGCTCATGGAGTTCAGCCGTCAGCAGGGCCTCGCGCGCGACGGCCGCTGCAAGGCGTTCGCCGACTCCGCCGACGGCATGGGCATGGCCGAGGGCGTCGGCATGCTGCTGCTGGAGCGCCTTTCGGACGCCCGCCGCAACGGCCACGACGTCCTCGCCGTCATCCGTGGCTCCGCCATCAACCAGGACGGTGCCTCGAACGGCCTCACCGCCCCCAACGGCCCGGCCCAGCAGCGCGTGATCCGCCAGGCCCTCGCCAACGCGAAGATCTCGGCCGACCGGGTCGACGTGGTCGAGGCGCACGGCACCGGCACCTCGCTGGGCGACCCGATCGAGGCCCAGGCCCTGCTGGCCACCTACGGCCAGGAGCGGCCGACCGGACGGCCGCTGCTGCTCGGTTCGGTGAAGTCGAACATCGGCCACACGCAGGCCGCCGCCGGTGTCGCCGGGGTCATGAAGATGGTCCTGGCCATGCGGCACGGCGTGCTGCCCAAGAGCCTGCACATCGACGAGCCGTCCACACACGTCGACTGGAGCGCGGGAGCCGTCGAGCTCGTCACCGAGCACAGGGAGTGGCCCGAGACGGGCGCCCCGCGCTGTGCCGGTGTCTCTTCCTTCGGTATCAGCGGCACCAACGCCCACGTGATCCTGGAGCAGGAGCCCGCCGCTGAGGCCCCGGAGGTTTCGGGGGATGCGGGTGCTTCGGGCCCGGTGGTCGGGTTGTCGGCGGTGCCGTGGGTGCTGTCGGCGAAGTCGCCGCGGGCTCTGGAGGCTCAGGCGGGTCGTCTGCTGGCCCGGGTCCGTGATGATGCCGGTCTTTCGGTGGCTGATCTGGGGTATTCGCTGGCGTTGACCCGGTCGCGTTTCGAGTACCGGGCCGGTGTGGTGGCCGGTGGGCACGCGGAGTTCGTGGCTGCGCTGGAGGCGATCGCCGCGGGTGGTCCGGCTCCTGGTGTGGTGCGGGGGGTTGCGGCGGACTCCGAGGTGCGTCCGGTGTTCGTGTTCCCGGGTCAGGGTGCGCAGTGGGCAGGCATGGCGGTGGGGCTGTTGGAGTCCTCGCCGGTGTTCGCGGCGCGGATGGCCGAGTGTGCGGCGGCGCTTGAGCCGTACGTGGCCTGGTCGTTGCTGGATGTGGTGCGGGGCGTGGAAGGTGCGCCCGGCTTCGACCGGGTGGATGTCGTGCAGCCGGTGCTGTGGGCCGTGATGGTTTCGCTGGCGGAGGTGTGGCGTTCGTACGGTGTCGAGCCGGCGGCCGTGATCGGTCACTCGCAGGGCGAGATCGCCGCTGCGGCGGTCGCGGGCATTCTGTCGCTGGACGACGCGGCGAAGGTGGTGGCGCTGCGCAGCCGGGCGATCATCGCGCTCGCGGGGCGTGGTGGCATGGTGTCGGTCGCCCAGTCGGCGTCCTGGGTGCGGGAGAAGATCACTACCTGGGACGGCCGGATCTCCATCGCCGCCGTCAACGGGCCTTCGTCCGTGGTGGTTTCGGGTGACCCGGAGGCTCTGGACGAGCTGGTCACCGACTGCCTGGCCAACGAGATCCGCGCCCGCAAGGTGGACGTGGACTACGCCTCGCACTCCGCCCACGTCGAGGAGATCGAGGCCGAGCTGGCGAAGCTGCTCGCGGGCATCACCCCGCAGACCGGCGGCACGACCCTCTACTCCTCCCTCACCGGCGGACTGCTCGGCGGTACGGAGATGGGCTCGGGTTACTGGTACAACAACCTCCGCGAGACCGTCGAGTTCGAGCAGGCCACCCGCACCGCCCTCACCGACGGGCACTCGGTCTTCATCGAGGTCAGCCCCCACCCCGTCCTCTCCCTCGGCCTCCAGGGCACCATCGGAGACTCGGACACGGACGCGGTGACCCTCGGTACCCTCCGTCGCGACGAGGGCGGACTCGACCGCTTCCTGACCTCTCTCACCGAAGCGCACTGCCACGGCACCACCGTCGACTGGGCGGCCGTCTTCGCGAACACCGGCGCCACCCGCACCACCCTCCCCACCTACCCCTTCCAGCGCACCCGCTACTGGCCCGAGTCCCCGGCCGTCGTGCTCGGCGAGACGGCCGCCCCGGACGACGCCGCCTTCTGGGAGGCCGTCGAGCAGGGCAATCTCGAAGTCCTCGTCGGTGCCTTGGAGCCCGCCGAAGCCGAGCCGTTGCGCGCAGCGCTTCCCGCGCTCGTCAGCTGGCGCCGGCAGCGCCGTGAGAACTCCACCATCGACTCGTGGCGCTACCGAGTCGCCTGGAAGCCCGTCGCCACGCCTCTCGACGCCACCCTGTCGGGGCGCTGGCTGCTCGTCGTACCGGAGAACCCGGACGACACCGGGAACACCCTGGCCCGGACCCTCACCGCAGCCCTGGCCCGGCACGGCGCCGAGGCCGTTCCCACCACCCTCGCCGAACTCGCCGACACGGAAGACCTCTCGGAAGCCGAGGGCGTCCTCTCCCTCCTGGCACTGGACACCGCGCCGCACCCGGGCCACCCGGGCGTGACCACCGGCCTGGCGGGCACGGTCGCACTCATCCGCGCCCTGGCCGACGCCGGGGCGACCGCGCCGCTGTGGGCCGTCACCCGGGGTGCGGTCTCCGTCGGCGCCTCCGACCGCAAGGTCGACCCCGCACAGAGCGCAGTCTGGGGCCTGGGCCGGGTCGCCGGACTCGAACTCCCCGAGGGCTGGGGCGGACTCGTCGACCTGCCCGCCGACCTGGACGACCGCGGCGCCTCCCGCCTCGCCGGTCTGATCGCGGACGGCGACGAGGACCAGATCGCCCTCCGCGATTCGGGCGCACACGCCTGCCGGCTGACCCGGGCCCCGCTCGGCAGCCGCCCCGGCACCCGCGACTGGACCCCGCGCGGCACCGTACTGATCACCGGCGGCACCGGTGCCATCGCCTCGCACGTCGCCCGCCACCTGGCCGGGACCGGCGCCGAGCACCTCGTACTGACCAGCCGCCGCGGCCTGGAAGCCCCCGGCGCGCCCGAGCTGCGCGACGAACTCACCGCCCTGGGCGCCCGGGTGACCGTCGCCGCCTGCGACGTCGCCGACCACGACAGCCTGCGGACCCTGATCGACGGGCTCCGCGCGGCGGGCGAGACGATCACCGCCGTCCTGCACGCCGCAGGCGTCGACCGAACCGGTGAACTCCTCACCCTCGATGCCGCCCAGCTCCACGAGGTCCTGGCCGCCAAGACCCTCGGTGCCGCGTACCTCGACGACATCTTCGACGACGGATCGCTCGACGCCTTCGTCCTCTTCTCCTCCAACTCCGGTGTCTGGGGCAGCGGCGGCCACGCCGCCTACGCCGCCTCCAACGCCTACCTCGACGGCCTAGCCCTCAGCCGCCGCGCCCGCGGCCTCACCGCCACCTCCATCGCCTGGGGCGCCTGGGACGGCGGTGGCATGTCCGGCGGCGAAGCCGGCGAGCAGCTCGCCCGCCGCGGTCTCGCCGCCATGCCCACCGGCCTCGCCATCGCGGCCCTGCGCCAGTCCGTCGAGCACGACGAAACCTGCGTGAGCATCGCCGACATGGACTGGGAGCGCTTCGCCCCCGTCTACGCCCTGTCCCGGTCGCGCCCGCTCATCGGCGACATCCCCGAGGCGGCACGCGCCCTCGTCGCCAAGGACGAGGCAGCGCCCGGCACCGACCAGGACGGCTCGGCGCTCCGCACCCGGCTCCGCGGGCTCCCCGCCGCCGAACAGGAGCAGCAGCTCCTCGACCTCGTGCGCGGCGAGGCCGCGTCCGTACTCGGCCACCGGAGCACGGACGCGGTCCAGCCCGGCCGCGCCTTCAAGGAGCTCGGCTTCGACTCGCTGACCGCCGTCGAACTCCGCAACCGGCTCACCGAAGCCACCGGCCTCAAGCTGCCCACCACCCTCGTCTTCGACCACCCGAACGCCACCCGGATCGCCGAGCTGCTGCGCATCGAACTCCTCGGCATCGAGAGCGCCGCCCCGACCGTCGTCCGCGCGGCCTGGTCCGAGGACGACGAGCAGATCGCCATCGTCGGGATGAGCTGCCGCTTCCCCGGCGGGATCGGCTCTCCCGAGGACCTGTGGCGGATCGTGTCCTCCGGCACCGACACCATGAGCCCCTTCCCCGCGAACCGCGGCTGGGACATGGACGTCGTGTACGACCCGGACGGCCGCCCCGGCACCTCGTACATCGACGAGGGCGGATTCGTCGTCGACGCGGGCGAGTTCGACCCGGGCTTCTTCGGGATCTCGCCGCGCGAGGCCCTGGCGATGGACCCGCAGCAGCGACTGCTCCTCGAAGCCTCCTGGGAGGCCTTCGAGCGGGCCGGCATCGACCCCGAGACCCTGCGCGGCAGCCTGACCGGTGTCTACGCAGGCACCAACGGTCAGGACTACGCACCGCTCCTGATGGCCTCCGCCGAGGCCGCCGACACCACCCTCACCAGCAACGCGGCCAGTGTGCTGTCCGGCCGCATCTCCTACACCCTGGGCCTGGAGGGCCCGGCGGCGACCATCGACACCGGCTGCTCCTCCTCGCTGGTGGCCCTGCACCTGGCGGCCCAGGCGCTGCGCAAGGGTGAGTGCGACCTGGCGCTCGCGGGCGGTGTGACCGTCATGTCGACGCCGATGTCGTTCACCGAGTTCAGCCGCCAGCAGGGCCTCGCCTCCGACGGCCGCTGCAAGTCCTTCGCGGACGCCGCCGACGGCACCGGCTGGGGCGAGGGTGTGGGCATGCTGCTCGTCGAGCGGCTCTCGGACGCCCACCGCAACGGCCACGAGGTCCTTGCGATCGTCCGCGGTTCGGCGATCAACCAGGACGGTGCGTCGAACGGTCTGACCGCCCCCAACGGCCCCTCCCAGCAGCGGGTCATCCGCCAGGCCCTGGCCGGCTCCGGCTTGAACTCCGCCGACATCGACGTCGTGGAGGCCCACGGCACCGGCACCCGGCTCGGTGACCCGATCGAGGCCCAGGCGCTGATCAACACCTACGGCCGGGAACGCGCCGAGGACCGGCCCCTGTGGCTCGGCTCGGTGAAGTCGAACCTCGGCCACACCCAGGCCGCGGCGGGCGTCGCGGGCGTCATCAAGATGGTCATGGCCATGCGCCACGGCGTACTCCCGAAGACCCTCCACGTGGACCGGCCCTCCACGAAGGTGGACTGGCAGGCGGGCGCGGTCGAGCTGCTGACCGAGGCCCAGGACTGGCCGGCCTCGGCCGAGCGACTGCGCCGTGCCGCCGTCTCGTCGTTCGGTGTGAGCGGCACCAACACCCACGTCATCCTGGAAGAGCCGCAGCCCGGACCCGATTCGGCCGGGGCTGATAAGTCCCTTCTGCCGGTGGTGCCTTGGATTCTCTCGGCCAAGTCGGAGACCTCCCTCGCAGGGCAGGCCGAACGCCTGCTGGCGCGGATACGGGAGAACGCGGACCTGTCGCCGCTCGACATCGGCTACTCCCTCGCCCTGACACGCACCGCCTTCGACCGCCGGGCGGCGGTCGTGGCCGGTGACACCGAGTACGTACTGCGCCAGTTGGAAGCGATCGCGGACGGCACGGTGCGGGGTGTCGTGGGCTCCGGTCGTTCGGCGTTCCTGTTCTCGGGTCAGGGTTCGCAGCGGGCCGGGATGGGCCGCGAGCTGTACGAGGCGTACCCGGTGTTCGCGGACGCGTTCGACGCGGTCTGCGCCGAACTCGACCGGCATCTCGATCAGCCGGTCAGGGAGGTGGTGTTCGGTGGGTCGGAGCTGATCGACCAGACCGTGTACACGCAGGCGGGGTTGTTCGCGGTCGAGGTGGCGTTGTTCCGGCTGCTGGAGCACTGGGGCGTGACCCCGGACTTCCTCCTCGGGCACTCGATCGGTGAGCTGGCTGCCGCGCATGTCGCGGGTGTCTGGTCCCTGGAGGACGCGGCGGCGTTGGTCGCCGCGCGGGGCCGTCTGATGCAGGCCCTGCCCACCGGTGGGGCGATGGTCGCCATCCAGGCCACGGAGGCGGAGGTGCTGCCGCTGCTCACCGACGGTGTCTCCATCGCCGCCCTGAACGGCCCGGACTCCGTCGTCATCTCCGGCGACGAGGATGCCGTACTCGCCATCGCATCCGGCTTCGGGAAGACGAAGCGGCTGCGCGTCAGCCACGCGTTCCACTCGCCGCGCATGGAACCCATGCTGGCCGAGTTCAAGACGGTGGCCGAGGGGCTGACATTCCAGGCTCCGAGGCTACCGATCGTCTCCAACCTGACCGGTGAAATTGCCGGTGAGGAACTGCTGACGGCCGACTACTGGGTGGACCACGTCCGCCGGGCGGTCCGCTTCCTCGACGGGATGCGCCACCTGGAGTCCCAGGGCGTCACGACATACGTGGAGCTGGGCCCCGGCGGAGTCCTCTCCGCCATGGGCCAGGACTGCGTCACCGAGGACGCCGCCTTCGTACCGGCCCTGCGCAAGGACCGCACCGAGACCGAGGCACTGACCTTCGCCGTAGCCGAACTGCATGTCCGGGGCATGGCTGTCGACTGGGCGACGTACTACGCGAACACCGGCGCCCGGCGCGTCGACCTGCCCACCTACGCCTTCCAGAACGAGCACTACTGGCCCAAGAACTTCAACCGCACCGGCGACCTCGCCGGTGTCGGCCTCAGCACCTCCGAGCACCCGCTGCTCGTGGGCTCGGTCGCGCTCGCGGGCGAGGACGTCTCCCTCTTCACCAGCCGTCTCTCGCTGGACTCGCACCCGTGGCTCGCCGATCACGCGGTGCTGGGGTCGGTGCTGCTGCCCGGTACCGCCTTCGTCGAACTCGCGCTGCACGCGGGTGACCGCGTCGGCTGTGGAGTGCTGGAGGAACTGACACTGCAGGCCCCGTTGGTGCTGGCCGAGCGCGGCGCCCGCATCCTGCAGATCGTCGTCGGTGCGGCCGAGGCCGACGGCCGTCGGCCGGTCACCGTTCGTTCGAGCTCTGCCGCAGACGGCGACGAGAACTGGATTCTGCACGCCTCCGGTGTCGTCGCCGAGGGCTCCGAGCGGGCCGGGGAGTCCGCCGCCGGACTCGTCGAATGGCCGCCGCGCGACGCGGAGGCCGTCTCGGTGGACGGCATGTACGAGTTCCTCGGCGAGCTCGGCTACGGCTACGGTCCGGCGTTCCAGGGCCTGCGAGCCGTGTGGCGCCGTGACGGAGAGCTGTTCGCCGAGGTCGAGCTGGCGGGGGAGGCCGGCGAGCAGGCGGCCAGGTTCGGTCTGCACCCGGCACTGCTGGACTCCGCACTGCACGCGATCGGCCTCAGCGGCGGTCTCTCCGGCATGGAGGGACCGGGCCTGCCCTTCGCCTGGACGGACGTCGAGCTGTTCGCCGTCGGATCACCGGTCCTGCGCGTGCGGATGACCGTGGGCGAAGGCGGCAAGGTCTCGCTGGATCTCGCCGACGGCACGGGCGCGCCCGTGGGCCGCGTCGGCTCGCTGGTGCTCCGGCCGGTCTCCGCACAGCAGTTGGACGGTGCCGCGCCCGCCGAGGGCGCCGACTCCCTCTTCCGCCTCGAATGGGTCCGGACGACCGCCCCGGCCCAGGTGCCGGACGGTGCTGCCGAGCCGGCCGTCCTCGTCCTGGACGACGCGGGCACGGACGTACGCGATCACCTCGCCCACGCACTGGCCCGGCTGCAGGAGTGGCTGGCCGCGGAGAGCGAGACGGATGCCCGCCTGGTCGTGGTGACCCGGGGCGCGGTGTCCGTGGACGCCACTGACGGTGATCTCGATCGGGGGCCCGTGTGGGGTCTCGTCCGGTCGGCCCAGTCCGAGAACCCGGGTCGGATCGTCCTGGTGGATGTCGATGCCGATGGTGCTGTCGATGCCGATGGTGCTGTCGGTGTCGGTGGTGTGGCCGGGTTGGCCGGGTTGGCTGGTTTGGTTGGGTTGGGTGAGCCGCAGGTTGTGGTGCGTGA
>NZ_JBHXTM010000106.1:0-15647 GCF_042677325.1 Streptomyces sp. NPDC127117 | reverse complement strand
GGGCATCGAGAGCCTGCGGGAGGTCGATCAGGCCGCCCCAGCGCCCGGGGTGTTCCAGGGCCACGACCCGGCCCAGCCCCCAGACCTGCGACTGGCGGGGGCTGAGCAGCGGGTCGGCGGGGCCGGTGGAAACGGCGCCCCGGGTCAGGCACCACAGCGGGACGTCCACCCCGGCCGACGCCAGATCCTGGACCAGCCGCAGCGTTGCGGACAGACCAGGAGAAACACCCTGGTCGAGGTCGGTGTCATCGATACCCAGGAGGGAGACCACCCCGGACACGTCCAGGCCGGAGGGCAGACCGGTGCCATCCGTGCGGATGACGTCGGCACCGGCCCCGCGCAGACCCGTCTCGCACCAGTCGACGACATCTGCCGGGCCTGTGCGCGGTGCGACGAGCAGCCACCGGCCCGACAACTGGCCGGTCGCGGGCTGTGCGGGCTTCCAGGTGACGCGGTAGCGCCACCCGTCGACCTCGCAACGCTGCCGCCGACGACGCCGCCAGGAGGAGAGCGCGGGCAGGACCTCGCCCAGCGGGGCATCCGCCGGCAGTTCCAGATCACCGGCCAGCCCGGACAGGTCCTCGCGCTCGACAGCCTCCCAGAAGTCCGTGTCGACCGGGTCGGTGGTGGTCCCGGGGGCCGTCCTGGGCGGCGCCGGCCAGTACCGCCCGTGCTGGAAGGCGTAGGTCGGCAGGTCGACGTGCCGGGCACCGGTGTTCGCGTAGTACGCGGCCCAGTCGACGCCGGCGCCACGCGCATACAGCTCCGCGACAGCGGTGACGAGCGCCTCGGCCTCGGCACGGTCCTTGCGCAGCGCCGGCACGAAACCGGCGTCCTCGGTGACGCACGACTGACCCATCGCGGAGAGGACTCCGCCGGGGCCCAGCTCCACGTACGTCGTGACGCCCTGGGACTCCAGGTGGCGTACTCCGTCGAGGAAGCGGACCGCCTGGCGGACATGGTCCACCCAGTAGTCGGCCGTCAGCAGTTCCTGACCGGCGAGTTCTCCGGTCAGGTTGGAGACGATGGGGAGCTGCGGTGCGTGGAACGTCAGGTTCTCCGCCACTGCCTTGAACTCGGCCAGCATGGGTTCCATGCGCGGTGAGTGGAAGGCGTGGCTGACGCGGAGCCGCTTCGTCTTCCCGAAGCCGGACGCGATCGCGAGCACGGCATCCTCGTCACCCGAAATCACCACGGAGTCCGGGCCGTTCAGGGCGGCGATGGAGACACCGTCGGTGAGCAGCGGCAGGACTTCTGTCTCGGTGGCCTGGATGGCGATCATGGCTCCGCCGGTGGGCAGGGCCTGCATCAGACGGCCCCGGGCTGCGACCAACGCCGCCGCATCCTCCAGGGACCAGACACCCGCGACATGCGCGGCGGCCAGCTCACCGATCGAGTGCCCGAGGAGGTAGTCCGGGGTCACGCCCCAGTGCTCCAGCAGCCGGAACAGCGCCACCTCGACCGCGAACAGGCCGGCCTGGGTGTACACGGTCTGGTCGATCAGCTCCGACCCACCGAACACCACCTCCCTGACCGGCCGATCGAGATGCCGGTCAAGCTCCGCACACACCGCATCGAACGCATCTGCGAACACGGGGTAGGTGTCGTACAGCTCGCGGCCCATCCCGGCCCGCTGCGAACCCTGACCCGAGAACAGGAACGCCGAACGACCGGAGCCCGCGACACCCCGCACCACACCCGGCACCGACCGCCCCTCGGCAACCGCCCGCAGCAACGCCTCACGGTCCTCACCCACCACCACCGCACGGTGCTCGAAAGCCGCACGCGTCGAGACCAGCGACCACCCCACATCCACCGGCGAGGCATCGCCCACCAGACCGAGCAACCGCTCCGCCTGACCGGCCAACGCCTCCTCCGACCTGGCAGACAGCACCCACGGCACCACCGGCAGCACGGCCTCCGGCGCCTCCACCGACGTCGGCTCTTCCTGCGCCTGCTCCAGGATCACATGCGCGTTCGTCCCGCTGATCCCGAACGACGACACACCCGCCCGACGCGGACGACCACCCACCTCCGGCCACTCCCGCGCCTCCGCCAACAACTCCACCGCACCCGCCGACCAGTCCACCTTCGACGAAGGCACACCGACATTCAGGGACTGCGGGAGTACGCCATGGCGCATCGCCATGACCATCTTGATGATGCTCGCGACACCCGCCGCAGCCTGCGTGTGACCGATGTTCGACTTGATCGAGCCGAGCCACAGCGGCCGGTCCTCGGCACGTTCCCGGCCGTACGTGGCGAGCAGTGCTTGCGCCTCGATCGGGTCGCCCAGCTTCGTACCCGTACCGTGCGCCTCGACCGCATCGACCTGGTCGCCCGAGAGCTGGGCGTTGGCGAGGGCCTGGCGGATCACGCGTTGCTGCGACGGGCCGTTCGGGGCGGTGAGGCCGTTGGACGCACCGTCCTGGTTGACGGCGGAACCGGCGACGACCGCCAGGACCCGGTGCCCCTTGCGCCGGGCCTCCGAGAGCCGCTCGACCAGCAGAACGCCGACACCTTCACCCCAGCCCGTACCGTCCGCATCGTCCGAGAACGCCTTCACTCGGCCGTCGACGGCCAGGCCGTTCTGGCGGCTGAACTCGATGAAGCCGGCCGGGGTCGACATCACGGTCACGCCGCCCGCGAGCGCCATGTCGCACTCCCCCGCCCGCAGTGCCTGGATCGCCCAGTGCAGGGCGACCAGGGACGACGAACAGGCCGTGTCCACCGTCACCGCCGGGCCCTCCAGGCCGAACGCGTACGAGACACGGCCCGACAGCACGCTGGCGAGGCTTCCGGTCACTCCGTGTCCGGCGAGCGCGTCGTCGGCGTTCTGGACGAGGTCGCCGTAGTCCTGGCCGTTGGTGCCGACGAACACGCCGGTACGGCTGCCCCTGAGCGAGGTCGGGTCGATGCCCGAACGTTCGAAGACCTCCCAGGCGGTCTCCAGCATCAGCCGCTGCTGCGGGTCCATCGCCAGGGCCTCGCGCGGCGAGATCCCGAACAGGGCCGGGTCGAACCGGGCGGCGTCGAGGAGGAACGCGCCCCGGTCGACGTACGAGGTGTCCGGCCTTCGCCGCTCCGGGTCGTAGAGCGCCTCGATGTCCCAGCCCCGGTCGGTGGGGAAGGTGGTGATGCCGTCGGCGCCATCGGCGAGCATGCGCCACAGGTCTTCGGGGGAGCCGACGCCTCCGGGAAAGCGGCAGCTCATTCCGACGATCGCGATCGGGTCGTCGGCCCCGGTGCTGCCGGCCTCCGCGGTCCCGGTGGGCCGGGTTCCGGTGTCGTCGGCGCCGCTCAGCTCGGCGAGGAGATGGGCCGCGAGGGCGGCCGGTGTGGGGTAGTCGAAGACGAGGGTCGTGGGCAGTGCCATCCCGGTGACGACGCCCAGGTTGTTGCGCAGGTCAACGGCGCTCATGGAGTTGAAGCCGAGGTCCTGGAAGCTGCGGTCGCTCGGGACCTTGTCCGCGTCGGTGTGGCCGAGGACGGTCGCGGTTTCGCCGCGTACGAGGTCGAGGACAGCGCGGGCCCTCTCGGGTGCGGCGAGGGACAGCAGGTGGGCGATCTGCGAGGGGGCGGCGGAGCCACCGGGTGCGCGGTCGGCCGCGCCCGCCGTGAGCCGGCCGGAGGCGTCGGAGACCGCGGTGAAGTCCGGGAGGTCGCGGATCAGCGGGCTCGGGCGTCGCGTTGCGGTGTGCGCGACCATGCGCTCCCACCGGATGTCCGCCACGACGACGCAGGTCTCGTCGTGCTCCAGCGCCTGCTCCAGCGCGGTCAGGGCGGTCTCGGGGGCCATGGCTCCGGCACCGATGCGCTCGAAGCGCTCTTCCGCGTCTCCTTCCCCGAGACCGGCGCCGGCCCAGCGGCCCCAGGCGATGGACGTGGCGGGCAGGCCGAGGGAACGGCGCTGCTGGGCGAGCGCGTCCAGGAACGCGTTGCCCGGGGCGTAATTGCCCTGGCCGGGGGCGCCGACGGTGCCGCTGAGGGAGGAGAAGAGCACGAACGCGGACAGATCCAGGTCGCGGGTCAGTTCGTGCAGGTTGCGCGCACCGTGGACCTTGGCGCGCAGCGCGTACGCGATCCGGTCCGTGGTCAGCGAGTCGATGAGGCCGTCGTCGAGCGCCGCGGCCGCGTGCACCACTGCGGTGAGCGGGGTGTCGGCCGGAATGGAGGCGAGGAGTTCGGCGACGGCGGCGCGGTCGTCGACCTCGCAGGCGACGATGCGCACCCGGCAGCCCGTGGCTTCGAGTTCGGCGAGAAGAGCATCGGCGCCCGGCGCGTCAGCTCCTCGGCGGCTGGTGAGGATGAGCTGCTCGGCGCCGCCGCGGGCCAGCCGACGGGCTACATGTCCGCCGAGCGCTCCCGTACCACCGGTGACCAGGACGGTCCCACTCGGGGTCCATTGCCGCTCGGCGGGTGAGTCGTCGAGCGGGGCTCGGACGAGGCGTCGGGCGAAGGCGCCGGTGGCACGGATCGCGACGTGGTCCTCGTCCTCGGTGCGGGCCAGGACCCGGCGCAGCTGGGCGCGGCCGCGTCGGTCGAGCTCCTCGGGCAGATCGACGAGTCCGCCCCAGCGCTGGGGGTATTCGGTGCCGAAGACTCCGCCGAAGCCCCAGGCCATGGCCTGGACGGCGCTGACGACGGGTTCGGAGGGCCGGGCCGCCACGGCACCACGGGTGGCGGTCCACAGGGGCGCTTCGAGGCCCGTGTCGTCGAGTGCCTGGGCCAGTGCGACGGAAGCGGCGATGCCTGTGGGCACGCCCGAGACCTCGGGGTGGTCGCTCTCGTCGAGCGGGAGCAGGGAGAGTACGCGGTCGACCCCGGACGGCCGATCGGCGAGAACACCTCGTAGCTGCTGTGCGATTTCGTCGCGGGCGTGCCCGGTCGGCAGCCGGAGGGTGACGGTCCGTTCGGCGCCGAGGGCGAGCAGGCATGCCTCGGCGAGCGGGTCGCTCGCCGCCTGCTCCGGTACGACGAGCAGCGAGACACCGGGCAGCGCCGGGACGGCGGATGTGGAACCGGGGATGCGCCGCCAGGTCGTGCGGTACCGCCACGAATCCACGGTGTCGGACGCGTGGCGGCGGCGCCGCCAGTCGGAGAGCGCCGGCAGCACCTCGCTGAAGGGCGCGTCCGGGCCGACGGCCAGGGCCTGCGCGAGCGCTTCCACGTCGCCTTCGGTCACAGCGGCCCAGAACGCGGAGTCCATGGCCGGGCCGTCGGCGGACGTGCGGGGGCGGGAGGAGGCGTTGAGCCAGAAGCGTTGCCGCTGGAAGGCGTAGGTGGGCAGGTCGACACGGTGGGCGCCGGTGTTCGCGTAGTACGTCGTCCAGTCCACGGCGGTGCCTCGGACGTGGAGTTCGGCGACGGCGGTGGTCAGCGCCTCGGGTTCGGTACGGTCCTTGCGCAGGGCCGGTACGAAGGCGGCGCCCTCGGTGACACAGGACAGGCCCATCGCGGAGAGAACCCCGCCGGGGCCCAGCTCCACGTACGTCGTGACGCCCTGGGTTTCCAGGTGGCGTACTCCGTCGAGGAAGCGAACTGCCCGGCGGACATGGTCCACCCAGTAGTCGGCCGTCAGCAGCTCCTCACCGGCAATCTCACCGGTCAGGTTGGAGACGATCGCGATCTGCGGTGCGTGGAACGTCAGGTTCTCCGCCACCGTCTTGAACTCGGCCAGCATGGGTTCCATGCGCGGCGAGTGGAACGCGTGGCTGACGCGCAGCCGCTTCGTCTTCCCGAAGCCCGACGCGATCGCGAGTACGGCATCCTCATCACCCGAAATCACCACGGAGTCCGGGCCGTTCAGGGCGGCGATGGAGACACCGTCGGTGAGCAGCGGCAGAACCTCCGCCTCCGTGGCCTGGATGGCGACCATCGCCCCACCGGTGGGCAGGGCCTGCATCAGACGGCCCCGGGCCGCGACCAACGCCGCCGCATCCTCCAGCGACCACACACCCGCCACATGCGCGGCAGCCAGCTCACCGATCGAATGGCCGAGAAGGTAGTCCGGGGTGACGCCCCAGTGCTCCAGCAGCCGGAACAGCGCCACCTCGACCGCGAACAGCCCGGCCTGCGTGTACACGGTCTGGTCGATCAGCTCCGACCCACCGAACACCACACCCTTCACCGACTCGTCCAGATGCCGGTCCAACTCCGCGCACACCGCATCGAACGCATCCGCGAACACCGGGTACGCCTCGTACAGCTCCTGGCCCATCCCGGCCCGCTGCGAACCCTGACCCGAGAACAGGAACGCGGTGTTCCCGCCCGAGACCGAGCCGCGCACCACGCCCGGTGCCGAGCGGCCCTCGGCCAGTGCTTCCAGGGTGTGCAGGAAGGTTTCGCGGTCGCCCGCGACGGCGGCGGCGCCGTGGTCGAAGCGGGTTCGGGTGAGGGCCAGGGACCGGCCCAGGTCGGTGGGGGTGAGCGTGGGGTTGTCGCGTACCAGGTCGAGGAGGCGGCCTGCCTGGCCGGTCAGGGCCTGCGGGGTCTTGGCGGACAGGATCCACGGGACGGCCGGGAGGGTGCGTTGCGGGGTGGCGGGTTCCGGGGCCGCGGCCGTCTCGGGCTGTTCCAGGATGACGTGGGCGTTCGTACCGCTGACTCCGAAAGAGGACACTCCCGCGCGGCGCGGCCGTTCTCCGGTGTCCGGCCAGTCGCGGGCCTCGGTGAGCAGTTCCACCGCGCCCGCCGACCAGTCCACCCGCGTGGACGGGGTTTCGGCGTGCAGGGTGCGCGGCAGCACGCCGTGGCGCATCGCCATGACCATCTTGATGATTCCGCCGACGCCTGCGGCGGCCTGTGCGTGGCCGATGTTGGATTTGAGGGAGCCCAGCAGCAGGGGCCTGTCCGCGGGACGGTCCTGGCCGTACGTGTCGATGACGGCCTGTGCCTCGATGGGGTCGCCGAGGGTGGTGCCGGTGCCGTGGGCCTCGACCGCGTCGACCTCGGCCGCGGGGATGCGGGCGTTGGCGAGGGCCTGGCGGATGACGCGTTCCTGCGCGGGGCCGTTGGGGGCGGTGAGGCCGTTGGACGCACCGTCCTGGTTGACGGCGGAGCCGCGGATCACGCCGAGTACGCGGTGGCCGTTGCGGCGGGCGTCGGAGAGCCGCTCGACGAGGAGCATGCCGACGCCCTCGGACCAGCCGGTGCCGTCCGCGCCGTCCGAGAACGACTTGCAGCGCCCGTCGGCGGCGAGACCGCCCTGGCGCTGGAAGTCGAGGAAGGCGGTGGGCGTGGCCATGACGGTGGCGCCGCCCGCGAGGGCGAGCGTGCATTCGCCGGAGCGCAGGGACTGGACGGCGAAGTGGAGGGCGACCAGGGAGGAGGAGCAGGCGGTGTCGACGGTGACGGCGGGGCCTTCGAGGCCGAAGGTGTACGCGACGCGGCCGGAGGCGACGCTGCCGATGTTCCCGATGCCGAGCAGGCCGGCCACGCCGTCGGGGATGTCGGTGTCGGCGAGCTGGGCGGCGTAGTCGTGGTACATGAGGCCGGCGAAGACGCCGGTCCGGCTGCCCCGCAGGGAGGCCGGGTCGATGCCCGCCCGCTCGATGGCCTCCCAGGAGGTTTCCAACAGGAGGCGTTGCTGGGGGTTCATCGCCAGGGCCTCGCGCGGCGAGATCCGGAACGGGTCCGGGTCGAAGTCGCCCGCGTCGTAGAGGAATCCGCCCGCGCTCATCCCGGGGCTGACGGGCTGGACGCCCTTGGGGTCGTACAGGTTCTCGGTGTCCCAGCCGCGGTCGGTGGGGAAGCCGCCGACCGCGTCGGTGCCGGTGGCGACGAGCTGCCACAGGTCGTCGGGGTCGGCCACGCCACCGGGGTACCGGCAGCTCATGCCGACGATGGCGATGGGCTCGCGGTCCTTCGCCTCGGCCCGGCGCAGTCGCTCGCCGGTCTCGTGCAGGTCAGCCGTGACTCGCTTCAAGTATGAGCGGAGCTTGTCTTCGTTCGCCATCAGAGCGTCACCTGTCCGGGTACCGACGAGCTGGGAGTTCATGGATCAACACCCATGGGGCGGACGGGTGTTGGGTGTGTGGGGCGGGTACAGCGAAAGCGGGCGGAGGGCGGCCTGTCCGGCCACGCCGCCCGCCCGTCTCGGTGCCCTGGGTCGTTGTGTCTGTCGCGTCGTCGTTACGTCGCGTCGTCGTTACGTCGCGTCGTCGTTACGTCGCGTCGTTGTTGCGTCGCGTCGTTGTTGCGTCGTTACGTCGCGACGGCTGCCAGTCGACCGGAGATCGTCCTGAGCATCGCCGGCTGATGGTCCGTGAGGAAGAAGTGTCCGCCGGTGTAGGTGTGCATCTGGAAGTCGGCGGAGGTGTGGGTCGACCAGGCGCGTGCCTCGTCCAGGGTGACCTTGGGGTCGTTGTCACCGGTGAAGACGGTGATGGGGCAGGACAGGGCGGGCCCCGGCTCGTACACGTACGTCTCGGCGGCCCGGTAGTCGTTGCGGATGGCGGGCAGGGCCATGCGCAGGACCTCCTCGCTGCCCAGGACGCGGTCGTCGGTGCCGCTCAGTTCGCGCAGTTCGGTGAGGATCCCCTCGTCGTCGCGCAGGTGCACGGACTCGTTGCGGGGACGCGACGGGGCGCGGCGGCCGGAGGCGAAGAGGTGGACGGGGGCGGCGTCGCGCTCCTCCATCAGACGGGCCATCTCGAAGCCGAGGGTGGCGCCGAGGCTGTGGCCGAAGAGCGCGATCGGCTGTCCGCCGGGCCGCGGGTCGAGAACCTCGACTATGCGGCGGGCGAGTTCGCCGATGGTCTCCACGCACTTCTCCTGGCGGCGGTCCTGCCGTCCCGGATACTGGATCGCCACGACGTCCAGTTCGGAGGAGAGGGCTCGCGACACCGGGAAGAAGAACGAGGCCGAACCACCGGCGTGCGGCAGGCAGACGAGTCTGGTCCTCCGTCCGGGCGTTTCGTGGAAATTACGGATCCACAGTCCGCGGTCTATCTCCGGGCCAGCCATATGAGAGATCGGTCCTTTCCGCTTTTCCCGCCACTTGATGACGACGGTAGGAGGCGGGGGCCGCGCCCCCAACCCCTCCGGTCCTTGGTATTCCCCCTATGTTCGGGATTCCGGTAGGGGTCGGGGCCGCTCAGCGGTGGCAGTCGTCAGGTGAGGGCGGGCTCGGGGAGGTGGGCGCCCTGGCGGAACAGTTCGCCGCGCACGTCCTCGGTGCTCAGCGCGATGCCGTCGCGGGCGACGAGGGCGGCGGCGATGCCGGCGGCCTGTCCGGTGGCGAAGGCCGTGCCCATGACCCGCAGAGATCCGCCCGCCATGCGGTCCCCGTCGACGTTCCGGCCCGCCGCGAACAGGTTGTCGGTGTCGGCGCTCCACAGCGCGCGGAGGGGTATCTCGAAGTATCCGTCGTCGTCGATGAAGAGCCACTGGGAGGGGACGCCCGGGGCCGGGTGGTACTCGATGGGCCAGGCACCGACGGCGATGGCGTCGTCGAAGTGGGCACCGCCGAGGACTTCGTCGACGCTCAGCCGGTAGCGGCCGACGATGTGGCGGGACTCGCGGGTGCCGATCTCGGGCCCGGTGCTGACGATGTAGGCGTTCTCGCAGCCGGGAAGCGTTCGTATGACCTCCAGATAGGCGCGGGCCTGGATCCGGGCACTGGCCTCGGCACGGCTGACCTCGGCCGAGTCCCGGGCGTCGTACCCCTCGTCGACGATGTACGCGATGACGTCGCCGGACAGCGGCAGCCTGGCCACCAGTCCGTTGGCGGAGACCAACGGGCCGATGCCGCGTTCACGGGCCGCGTGGACGGCCGCGGAGACGCGTGCGCGGGAGACGTCCGCGTGCGGCGGAATGCCGCCGAAACGGACGCCCAGGGAGCCGTTCTGGACCATGCCGTCGTTGCCGTAGCGGACGGCGGAGCCGGCGAAGGCGGCGAGGTCGGCCTCGCCGGTGGCGTCCACGAAGGCGTCGGCAGTGACCTCCGTGATGCCGTGGTGGTCGGCGATGCGGACGGAGGTGACTCGACGGTCGTCGCGGCGGGCCTCGGCGACGTGGCTGTAGAGCCGCACGTCGACACCGGCCTCGGCGCACAGTCTGTCGAGGGCGCGTTTGACGGCCTCGGGGTCGAAGACCACGCACACGCCGTTGAAGCGCTGGGGGTCGGTGACGGCGCCTTCGGCGCGCAGCGCCGCCAGGATCTCCTCGGCGATGCCGAAGACCACTTGGCGGGGCGGGTCCTCACGGGTGTAGATCCCGCAGTACGTGAGGACGTTGCGCAGGGTGGCCGCGCCGCCCAGGCACGGTCCGCGCTCCAGGAGCAGGGTGCGGGCACCCGCTCTGGCGGCGGCGACCGCCGCTGCGACACCGGCGGATCCGCCGCCGGCCACGATCACGTCGTACTTCTCTGCCATGTCCCTGCCCTCTGGGTCGGTGGGTGGTGGTTCCGGTACGGGCGCCGCACGGGGTGCGTGCCACGGGGTCCGGAGATACGCGGGGGGCCGCCCGGGGGGGCGGGGGTCTCCGGATGTGTGGGAAGTCAGGCGGTCCGGCGCTGTGCGGACGCGGATACGGGCGCGGCTACGGATGCGGGAGCATCAGATGCGGAGGCGGGCGCGGATACGGGAGCGGGAGCGGGCGCGGATACGGGAGCGGGAGCGGGCGCGGATACGGGAGCGGGAGCGGATACGGGTGCGGGAACGGGAACGGGAGCGGGAACAGCAGATGCGGGGGTGGGGGTGGGCGCAGGTACGGATGTGGGGCCGTCCGGGGCCGTCCGGGGGCCCGGTACGGCGCGCAGGCCGCTGCGTGGGGCGTCGGTCCAGCCGCGGGCGCCGGTGACCACGCCGATCTGGAAGCGGCTTCTGACGCCGGTCCGGGTGAGCAGGTCGGACATGGTGCGGCGGACTGTCCGCAGGGACACGCCGAGCCTGCGGGCGGCCATCTCGTCGGTGAGTCCTTCGCAGAGCAGTTCCAGCAGCGCGTGTTCCTGGTCGCTGAGCCCGTTCTCGCGCCGTTGCGGCTGTGTGCCGCCGGGCAGCGCCGCGGCCCATTCGCGTTCGAACAAGGCGTACAGGGCGGTCACCAGGACCGGGGAGGTCACGAGGTCCGCCGCGCCGGACGTGCCCGTTCCGTCGTCGGGGGCGCTCTGCACGACGGCGACGGAGCGGTCCACGACGGTCAGGGGTACCGGCACGGTGGCGGCGGTACGGATCTCGGCGCCGGAGTCGGCGAGCCGTCGGCCGTAGGCGCTGCGGATCGCGCTGTTGCGGGCGCCGGTGAGGTGCAGGGCGCGGATGCGGACGCCACGGGCCAGGGCGCGTTCGGCGGTGTCGGGCTCGCCCTGCAGGACGTGCTGGAGTCCGGAGGTGCCGGGCAGGGCGCAGGCGATCTCCCCGACGGCCTGACGGAACAGCCGGTCGAGGCCGAGCCTTATCTCCTCGGGACCGCGCAGGCGGGTCACTCCGGTGTCGGCGGTCCCGGTGCGGCGGGGCTCGTTGGCCGCGAGCAGCGACATGACGGCGGCGCGGCTCTCGTGCGCCTCCCGGGCGCGGCGGGCGAGGTCGGCCTCCTGGCGGGCGAGGAGTGCGCCCAGCCCAAGCTCGGGTGCGACGACGGTCCAGACGGCGGGGCTGCCGGGCAGGCGGCGGACCAGGGAGAGTTCGGCGAGGCGGCCGAGCGCTTCGTCGACGCTGCCCTCGTCCTGGCCGAGGCAGGCGGCGAGTTCCGCCGCTCGCCGGCCGTTCCGTTCCAGGAGCGCGCGGTACACGGGCTGCATTCGGGCGTCTATCCCCAAGGTTTCCACCAGAAGATTCCCTTCCAGCCTTTTCCGGCGTCCGGGATTCCGATCCGAACGGCATAAGAATTAACGACAGTTACCCTCATGAGATCAGGAGAGGGTGCCCCCTACTCAAATCCCTGACCCCCTATAAGGGGGAATCAGGGGTGCCCGGAACGGGGTACCCGAAGAAGAATCGAATTCGAGACGAGAGGTGTTCCCATGCCAAATATCATCGCTTTCTCCGCCGATACGGCGAAGGACCCCGTCCGACTCGAAGGAGGGCCTGTCGACCTTTCCGGGACCGTGAATCTGGCCGACTACAACGAGGTGATCTTCTCCGACGAGAAGATCAAGATCCGCTATGGCAACGGGTACGAGCATTACACGCCCCTCGATGCCGCGGTCGATGCCGGCACCGGGATCGGACCGGGGCCCAAGACCTTCCAGTGGGTCGGCCGTACGAAGATCGCCGAATAGTCCACCACTCACGTCGGCCCCCTTCGGGTCTGTCCCGCCACCATCGGCGGGACAGACCCTTTGTCGTTCCTTCTGCCGTTTCCTCTACCGTTCTGTCTGCCGTTCCTTCTGCCGTTCTTTCTGCGGATCCTCTGCCGATCCCTCTGCCATTTCCTCTGTCGTTCAGGAGGTGCTGAAGCGCTGATCGATGAAGGCGAACAGCTCGTCGTCCGTCGCGGAGTCCAGCTCCTCGCGCATGTCTTCCGGCCCGGACCCGTCGGCCCCGTACGAACCATCGGACTCGTCGGGGTTCTCCGCCGCGGCGGCGAGCGCCTCCCGGGCCTCGCGCCATTGCGAGGCCAGGGCCTTCAGCCGGTCCGCCACCTCGTCCATCGCCTCGCCGTCGGGGGCCAGTTCCCGCACCCGCTCCGGGGTGAGCGCGGCGAACGCCGCCTCCAGCCGGTGCAGTTCCGCACCGGGATCGGCCGGTGCCGGGGTGGCACCGGTACCGGTCCCGGAAGCGGCCGGAGCAGCCAGGTCGAGAACGTGGGCGGCCAGGGCTTCGGCCGTCGGATAGTTGAAGATAAGCGTCGGGGGCAGCCGCAGACCGGTCGCGGCGCCGAGCCGGTTCCTGAGCTCGACGGCCGTCAGGGAGTCGAAGCCCAGTTCGCTGAAGGTCTCTTGCGGTTTGATCCGGTACCCGGGGGCGTGGCCGAGCACCGCGGCGGCCTCCGTGGTGACGACCTCCAGTACGGCGCCCCGGCGTTCCTCGGGGGCGAGCGCCTCCAGGCGGGTCCGTAGCGATTCCTCCGGCGCGGCCCCACCCGCGTCGTTCGCGGCCCGTCGCGGTGCGACGCGTACGAGCGACCGCATCAGATGCGGTACGAAACCGCTGTCCGCAGCCGCGCGACGCCATTCGGGCAGGTCGAGCAGGACGGGGACGACGGCGGGCTCCCCGGCCGCGACGGCGGTGTCGAACAGTTCCAGGCCCTCGGCCGACGGCATCGGCACCATTCCGGACCGCCTGAGCCGTCGTACGTCGGCCTCGCTCATCCTCCCGAACATGCCACCCTCGGCCCACGGCCCCCAGGCGAGGGAGGTGGCGGGCAGCCCCCGGTCCCTGCGGTACTGCGCCAACGCGTCCAGATAGGTGTTCGCCGCCGCGTAGTTGGCCTGGCCGGGCTGTCCGACCACACCGGAGACGGAGGAGAACAGGGCGAAGAAGGAGAGGTCCAGGTCCGCGGTCAGTTCATGCAGTTGCCAGGCCGCGTCGATCTTCGGCCGGAACACGCCGGAGAGGCGTTCCCCGGTCAGCGAGCCGAACACCCCGTCGTCGAGGACACCCGCGGTGTGTACGACACCGGCGAGCCGGCCCGTGGCGCGTACTGCGCCGACGAGCGCGGCGAGGGCCTGCCCGTCCGCCACGTCGCACGCCTCGAAACGGGCCGTGGCACCGAGGGCTTCCAGTTCGGCGACGAGTTCGGCCGCGCCCGGGGCCTGCGCACCGCGCCGGCTCACCAGGACGAGGTCCCGCGCGCCCCAGGCTCCGGCGAGGTGCCGGGCCATCAGGCCGCCGAGCGTGCCGGAGGCACCGGTGACGAGGACCGTTCCCTCGATGTCCGGCCGCCCAGCGGTGGTGTCGTCGGTCCCGGTGGAGGCCGTCCGGATCAGGCGAGCGGCGTAGAGCCGCCGGCCACGCACGGCGAGCTGCGGCTCTCCGACGGCGACGAGCGCCCCCGGGTCCACATCCCAGCCCTGCTCCCGGTCCCGGTCGTGGTTCTGGTCCTGGTCCTGGTCCTGGCTGTGGTCCTGGTGCGTATCGATGAGAACGATGCGGCCGGGGTGTTCGGACTGGGCAGAACGTACGAGACCCCACACGGCAGCCGCGCCGAGGTCCCGCACCTCCTCGCCCTCGATCGCGATGGCACCACGAGTGGCCACGACCACCCGCTCGCCCTCGGGGCGCTCCTCGGACAGCCACACCTGCAACCGCTCCAGTGCCCGCGTCACCCGGTGGTGTACGTCGGCCACGGCGCCCACTCCGTCGGCGGGGCCCGGCACCTCGATGACATCCACCTCGGCCACCGCACCGGCGGTCGGCGGAACCGCATCCAGCGGGCTCCAGCCGATCCGGTACAAGGACCGAGCACCCCCGGGACCGTGGGCCCCCGCCGCCAGTTGCTCCCGCGTCACGGGCCGCAGGGCCAACGAGCCGATGGAGGCCACCGGGGCACCCGTACCGTCCGCGAGCACGACCGAGGAGCCCGAATTCTCCGGGTCGGCCGGGTCGATGCGGGTGATACGCACCCGCAGCCGCTCGGCACCGACCGCGTGCAGCCGTACGTCGCTCCAGGCGAAGGGCAGCCCGGCGCTGGTGCCCAGGCCCATGGGATGCAGGGCCGCGTCCATGAGCGCGGGATGGAGCCCGAAGCCGTCCGCGCCGCCGCGCAGCGCCTCAGGGAGCACCACCTCGGCAAAGATCTCCTCGCCGCGCCGCCAGACGGCGCGCAGGCCCCGGAAGGCCGGCCCGTACTCCAGGCCGAGTCCGGCGAGCTCCTCGTGGACGGCATCGACCTCGACCTCGACGGCCCCGGTCGGCGGCCAGTCCGTGAGCGCCTCGGCGTCTGCCACGGGGGCGTCCGCCAGCACACCCGAGGCGTGCGAAACCCATGCGCCACCGACGTCGGCGGCGGCACGCGAGTGGACGCGGACGACACGCCGACCGTCCTCCGCCGGGGCCTCGACGGCGATCTGCACGGCTACGGCGCCCTGTTCGGGCAGGACGAGCGGAGCCTGCAAGGTCAACTCCTCCAGCACGGCCGCGCCCACGCGCTCGCCCGCATGGAGGGCCCACTCGACCAGGGCGGTGCCCGGGACGAGCCGTGTGCCCATGACGACGTGGTCGGCGAGCCAGGGGTGCGAGGTGGCAGCGAGGCGCCCGGTGAAGAGCGCCGAGCCGGCCCCGGCCATCTCGGTCATGGCACCGAGCATCGGGTGCCCGGCCGACTCAAGACCCAGATTGCCCGGATCCCCGACGGAACCGCCCGAGGATGCCAGCCAGTACCGCTGGTGCTGGAAGGCGTAGGTGGGGAGGTCGGTGCGTCGGGCGCCGGTGTTCGCGTAGTACGTCGTCCAGTCCACGGCGGTGCCTCGGACATGGAGTTCGGCGAGGGCGGTGGTGAGGGCTTCGGGTTCGGTGCGGTTCTTGCGCAGGGCCGGTACGAAGGTGGCGTCTTCGTCGCTGATGCAGTCCTGGCCCATGGCGGAGAGGACTCCGCCGGGGCCCAGCTCCACGTAGGTGGTGACGCCCTGGGACTCCAGGTGGCGAACGCCGTCGAGGAAGCGAACAGCCCGGCGGACGTGGTCCACCCAGTAGTCGGCCGTCAGCAGTTCCTCACCGGCAATTTCACCGGTCAGGTTGGAGACGATGGGCAGCTTCGGAGCCTGG
>NZ_JBHXTM010000105.1:0-16606 GCF_042677325.1 Streptomyces sp. NPDC127117 | reverse complement strand
TGAAGATGGTCCTCGCCATGCGCAACGGCGTCCTCCCCCAGACCCTCCACATCGACACCCCCACCACCCACGTCGACTGGACCGACGGAGACATCAAGCTCCTCACGGAGCACACGCCGTGGCCCGAGACCGGCGCCCCGCACCGCGCGGGTGTCTCCTCCTTCGGCCTCAGCGGCACCAACGCCCACGTGATCATCGAGCAGGCCCCCGAGACTCCGGAAGCGAAGCAGCAGCCGAAGCCCGTCCCGTCTCGGGTGGCGGTTCCGTGGGTCCTGTCGGGCAGGACCGAGACCGCTCTGCGCGCCCAGGCCGGGAAACTCCTCACCCTCCTGCGCAACCACACCACCGACACCACCCCGGCCGACATCGGCTACTCACTCGCCCTCACCCGAACCCACTTCGACCACCGGGCAGCCATCGTCGCCACCGACAACAACGACTTCCTCACCGCCCTCGAAGCACTCACCCACGGCCGCCCGACCGCCAACACCACCACCGCCGAAACCCGGACCACACCCCGCCCCGTATTCATCTTCCCCGGCCAGGGCGCCCAATGGACCGGCATGGCAGCAGAACTCCTCAACACCTCACCCGCATTCACGACACGCATGACCCAATGCGCAGCAGCACTCGAACCACACACCGACTGGTCACTGCTCGACGTCCTCCGCGGCACGCAAGGCGCACCCGGCCTCGACCGGGTGGACGTCGTCCAGCCCGCGCTCTGGGCCGTGATGGTGTCCCTGGCCGAGGTGTGGCGCTCCTACGGTGTCGAGCCGGCGGCCGTGATCGGCCACTCCCAGGGCGAGATCGCCGCTGCGGCGGTCGCGGGCATTCTGTCGCTGGACGACGCGGCGAAGGTAGTGGCCCTGCGCAGCCGGGCGATCATCGCGCTCGCCGGGCGTGGTGGCATGGTGTCGGTCGCCCAGCCCGCAGCGTGGGTGCGGGAGAAGATCGCGGCCTGGGACGGCCGGATCTCCATCGCCGCCGTCAACGGCCCTTCGTCCGTGGTGGTTTCGGGTGACCCGGAGGCTCTGGACGAGCTGGTCACCGACTGCCTGGCCAACGAGATCCGCGCCCGCAAGATCGACGTCGACTACGCCTCGCACTCCGCCCACGTCGAGGAGATCGAGACGGAGCTGTCGAAGCTGCTCGCGGGCATCACCCCGCAGACCGGCGATGTGGCTCTCTACTCCTCCCTCACCGGCAAGCTCCTCGACGGCACACAGATGGGTGCCGACTACTGGTACAACAACCTCCGCGAGACCGTCGAGTTCGAACAGGCCACCCGCACCGCCCTCACCGACGGGCACTCGGTCTTCATCGAGGTCAGCCCCCACCCCGTCCTCTCCCTCGGCCTCCAGGGCACCATCGAGAACACCGGCACCGACGCCGCGACCCTCGGCACCCTGCGCCGCGACGAAGGCGGACTCGACCGCTTCCTGACCTCCCTCACCGAAGCCCACTGCCACGGCACCACCATCGACTGGACAACCGTCTTCACCAACACCGGCGCCACCCGCACCACCCTCCCCACCTACGCCTTCCAACGCACCCACTACTGGCCCGAGCTGTCCGCCGAATCGGCTGCGGCAGGTACGGCCGCCATCGACGCCCGTTTCTGGGAGGCGGTCGAGCACGAGGATCTGGACGCGCTGTCGCAGGCGCTCGGTGGTGCCGACGCCGAGCCGTTGCGGGCTGCCCTTCCGACCCTGTTCAGCTGGCGGCGGCAGCAGCGCGAGCGGTCCGCGCTGGACAACTGGACCTACCGCACCACCTGGAAGCCGGCCGAGTCCGCGAGCAACGGCACTCCACTGCTGCCGGGGCGCTGGCTGCTGGCCGTGCCGGAGAGCTTCTCCGTCGATGACAAGCTCGTCGACGCCCTCGCCTCCGCGCTGGCCGAACACGGTGCCGACGTCAGCCGGGTCGCGGTGGCCGAGCGGTCGGCGCTCGCCGCCACCCTCGCCGGTCTGGACCCCGAGGGGATCGACGGAGTCGTCTCGCTGTTGGCGCTCGCCGAGACCGCCGCGGCCACGGAGCCGCTCGGCCTGCTGGGTACGGTCGTGCTCCTCCAGGCCCTGGGCGACGCAGGTGTTCAGGCACCGCTGTGGTGCCTGACCCGGGGCGCCGTCTCGGTCGGTGCGGCCGATCGCCTCGTCAGCCCGGCGCAGGCGGCCGTCTGGGGCCTGGGCCGGGTCGCCGGACTCGAACTGCCGCAGCGCTGGGGTGGTCTCGTCGACCTCCCGGCGGAGCTCGACGACCGGGTCACCACCCGCCTGTGCGGGATCCTGGCCGCGGGCGACAAGGCGGAGGACCAGCTCGCACTGCGCGAGCAGGGCGTGTTCGTACGACGCCTGGTCCGTACCCGCCTCGACAGCGCCACCGGCGAGGCCGGATCCCGGCTCACCGGGACGGTGCTGGTCACCGGCGGCACCGGCGCCCTCGGCGGGCATGTCGCCCGCAGGCTGGCCCGTAACGGCGCCGAACACCTCGTACTGACCGGCCGTCGCGGGCCCGACGCCCCCGGTGCGACCGAACTGCACGACGAACTCACCGAGTTGGGTGCGCGCGTGACCATCGCGGCCTGCGACGTGGCCGACCGGGACGCCCTGCGTGACCTGTTCGACGGCCTCGACGCCGCCGGTACGCCCGTGACGGCAGTGCTGCACACCGCCGATGCCGCAGCCGACGGCCTCATCGACGGCCTGACCCCGGACGGGGTCGCGGAGGCGCTGCGGGCGAAGGTGACCGGCGCCGTTCACCTGCACGAACTCACCGAGGACCGTGACCTGGACGCGTTCGTGCTGTTCTCCGCGTTCGCCGGCACCGTCGGTGGCATCGGACAGGGCAGTTACGCCGCGGCCAACGCCCAGCTCGACGCCCTGGCGGTCCACCGCCGGGCGCTGGGGCTGGCGGGCACCTCGATCGCGTGGGGCCCCTGGGCCGAGGGCGGCACCGCGTACGACGACCCCGGCTTCGCCGACCGCATGCGCGGCCGCGGCCTGCCCGTGCTGCCGACCGAGGCGGCGCTGACCGCGCTCGACCGGGTCATGGCAGGCACCGGGGCCCGCGACACGGGGACCGTGCTCGTCGCCGACGTGGACTGGAACTCCTTCCTGACCGCATTCCTCGCCGCCCGCCCGGCGGCCTGGCTGGGGGACATCCCGGAGGTACGGAAGTACGCCACGGAGTCCGCCGCCGGAGAGGCGGAGGGCGGTTCCGCCGCCTTCACCGCCTCGCTCTCCGGGCTGTCGGACGCGGAGGCGGCACGGAAGCTGCTGGAACTGGTACGGGCCGAGGCGGCCGTGGCGCTGGGCTACGAAACCGCGGAGCCGATCGGCGCCAAGAGGCCGTTCCGGGACCTCGGATTCGAGTCGCTCACCGCCGTCAACCTGCGGAACCAGCTGAGCGCGAGGACGGGTCTAAGGCTCCCCGTCACCCTGGTGTTCGACCACCCGACGCCCACCGTGCTGGCGGAATTCCTGCGCGGCGAGCTGGGGGGCGCGCAGGAGACGCCGGAGACGGCGGTGCTGTCGGAGCTGGACCGGCTGGAGTCGGGCCTGTCCGTCCTCGACGGCGACGAGGGAGCCCGTCAGCGGGTCACCTCGCGGCTGCGGGCCCTGGTGGCCCGGCTGGACGGGGCGCAGGCACCCGTCGAGGGGGGCGACAGCGTGGTGGACCAGCTGGATGCGGCGAGTGCCGAAGAAGTACTGGCCTTTATCGACAACGAGTTCGGAGAGGTCTGAAAAGCGTGTTCGTCGAGTGTGCGGAATTCTTGGAGGGGTTGGCGGGCCATGGCGGATGACAAGAAGGTCCTGGATTACCTGAAGCGGATGACCGCCGATCTCCACCAGACCCGGCAGCGCGTGCGCGAGCTGGAAGCGGGTGAGCACGAGCCGGTCGCCATCGTTTCGATGAGCTGCCGGTTCCCCGGAGGAGTGGGATCGCCGGAGGATCTGTGGCAGCTGGTGTCCGAGGGGAAGGACGCGATATCCGCGTTCCCCGAGGACCGGGGCTGGGACCTGGAGAAGTTGTACGACGCGGACCCCGACAAGCGCGGTTCCTCGTACGCGAGTTCGGGCGGCTTCCTCGGTGGGGTCGGCGACTTCGACCCGGCGCTGTTCGACATCAGTCCGCGTGAGGCGCTGGCGATGGACCCGCAGCAGCGGCTCCTGCTGGAGAGCACCTGGGAGCTGTTCGAGCGCGCGGGCATGGCCCCGTCCTCGATGCGCGGCCGGCAGGTCGGGGTGTTCGCCGGTGCGTCCGGCGAGGACTACTCCACGATGCTCCAGTTCACCGAGGGGATCGAGGGCTACTACCTCACCGGCACCTCCGGCAGCGTGGTCTCCGGCCGTATCGCCTACACCTTCGGACTGGAGGGCCCCGCGGTCTCGGTCGACACCGCCTGCTCCTCCGCGCTCGTCTCCATCCACCTGGCCGCCCAGTCGCTGCGCCAGCGCGAGTGCACCCTCGCCGTCGCCGGTGGTGTGACGGTCATGTCCGCGCCCGGCATGTTCATCGAGTTCAGCCGCCAGCGCGGCCTCGCCTCCGACGGCCGCTGCAAGGCCTTCGCCGAGTCCGCCGACGGCACCGGCTGGTCCGAGGGCGTCGGCCTGGTCCTGCTGGAGCGGCTGTCCGACGCCCGCCGCAACGGCCACGAGGTCCTCGCCGTCATCCGCGGCTCCGCCGTCAACCAGGACGGCGCGTCCAACGGACTGACCGCCCCCAACGGCCCCTCCCAGCAGCGGGTCATCCGCCAGGCCCTCGCCAGCGCCGGGCTCTCCGCCGGACAGGTCGACGCCGTCGAGGCGCACGGCACCGGCACCCGCCTCGGCGACCCGATCGAGGCCCAGGCGCTGATCAACACCTACGGCCAGGACCGTGCCGAGGACAAGCCGCTGTGGCTCGGCTCGCTGAAGTCCAACCTCGGCCACACCCAGGCCGCCGCAGGTGTCGCCGGCATCATCAAGATGGTCATGGCCCTGCGCCACGGGGTCCTGCCGCGGACGCTGCACGTCGACGAGCCCTCCTCGCACGTCGACTGGACCGCGGGCAACGTGGAACTGCTCACCGAGGCCCGGGAGTGGCCCGGCACGGACGAGCCGCGCCGCTTCGGCGTCTCCTCGTTCGGTATCAGCGGCACCAACGCGCACACCATCATCGAGGAGGCGCCCGCCCCCGAGCCGGCCCCCGCCGCCGAGGAGGCGCCCGCCGCCACCGCGCCCACCGGCATCGCCTGGCTGCTCTCCGGCCGCACCGAGTCGGCCGTGGCCGACCAGGCCGCCCGGCTCATCGACCGGCTCGACACCGACCCCGCCGCCGGGGCACTGGACGTCGGCTGGTCCACCTCCGTCACCCGCTCCGCCCTCGACCACCGCGTCGCCGTCCTCGGCAAGGACCGCGAGGAACTCCTCGCCGGCCTGCGCTCCGTCGCCGAAGGCGCCACCGCCCCCGGCGTACTCACCGGCACCGCCCTGGAGAACGGCTCACTGGCCTTCCTGTTCTCCGGCCAGGGCTCGCAACGCGCCGCCATGGGCCGCGAGCTGTACGCATCCCAGCCGGTGTTCGCCGCCGCCTTCGACGCCGTCCGCGCCGAACTCGACAAGCACCTCGACGAGCCGGTCAAGGACGTCGTCTTCGGCGGCTCCGAGCTGCTGGACCAGACCGTGTACACCCAGGCCGGGCTGTTCGCGGTCGAGGTCGCCCTGTTCAGGCTGCTGGAGCACTGGGGCGTGACCCCCGACTACCTTCTCGGCCACTCCATCGGTGAACTGGCCGCCGCGCACGTCGCGGGCGTCTGGTCGCTGGAGGACGCCGCCACGCTGGTGGCCGCCCGCGGCCGTCTGATGCAGGCCCTCCCGGCCGGCGGCGCCATGGTCGCCGTCCAGGCCACCGAGGCCGACATCCTGCCGTTCCTCACCGAACGGGTCTCCCTCGCCGCCGTCAACGGACCCGACTCCGTCGTCGTCTCCGGCGACGAGGACGCCGTACTGGCCGTCGCGGCCCGCTTCGGGAAGACCAAGCGCCTCCGCGTCAGCCACGCCTTCCACTCCGCGCACATGGACGGCATGCTCGACGACTTCGCCAAGGTCGCCGGAACCCTCACCTTCGACGAACCGCGGCTGCCGATCGTCTCCAACCTCACCGGCGACGTCATCCCCGCCGACGAGCTGCGCACCCCGGAGCACTGGGTCCGCCACGTCCGCGAGGCCGTCCGCTTCGCCGACGGGCTGCGCACCCTCGACGGCCTCGGCGTCACCACCTACCTCGAACTCGGCGCCGGAGGCACCCTCTCCGCCCTCGGCAACGACACCGTCGAGGCCGCCACCGCCGCCTTCGTACCGGCCCTGCGCAAGGACCGCCCGGAGACCGACGCGCTGACCGGTGCCGTCGCCGAACTCCACGTCCGCGGTGCCCACGTCGACTGGGCGGCCTTCTACGCCGGCAGCGGCGCCCGCGCCATCACCCTGCCCACGTACGCCTTCCAGCACGAGCGCTACTGGCCCAAGCTGCCCACCGGCTGGACCGGTGACATCTCCGCCATCGGCCAGCGCTCCGCCGGCCACCCACTGCTCGGCGCCGCCGTCAGCCTCGCCGACGGCGACGGCATGCTCTTCACCGGCTGCCTGTCCCCGCAGACCCACCCGTGGCTCGCCGACCACGTCGTCCTCGGTACGACGCTGCTGCCCGGCACCGCGTTCGTCGAGCTCGCCATCGCCGCCGGTGACGAGGTCGGCTGCGGCCAGGTCCGCGAACTCAACCTGGAAGCCCCCCTCGTCCTGCCCGAGCAGGGCGGCGTGGCCCTCCAGGTCTCCGTCGGCCCCGCCGACGCCCAGGGCCTGCGCACCGTCACCATGCACTCCCGCCCGGCCACCGCCGACGGCGACGAGCCGTGGACCCGCCACGCCGGCGGCACCCTCGCCCCGGCCGGGCCCGCCGAACCGGCCGACGGCGACCTCACCGCCTGGCCCCCGCCCGGCGCCACCGCCCTGCCGCTCGACGGCTTCTACGAGAACCTCTCCGCACAGAGCTACGACTACGGGCACGCCTTCCAGGGCCTGCACGCCGCCTGGCGTCGCGGTGCGGAACTCTTCGCCGAGGTCCGCCTCCCCGAGGACATCGCCGCCGAGGCCCGCTCCTTCGGCCTGCACCCGGCCCTGCTCGACATGGCCATGCACCTCAACGCCCTCAACGACCTCGACGGCGGTATGGGCGAGGGCCGCGGCCGACTGCCGTTCTCCTGGAACGGCGTCACCCTGCACGCCGCCGGCGCCTCCTCGGTACGCGTCCGGCTCGTCCGCACCGAGGGCAGCGACGGCGTCACCGTCCGGCTCGCCGACGAGACCGGCGCACCCGTCGCCACCGTCGGGGAACTCATGTTCCGGCCCGTCTCGGCCGAACAGCTCGGCAACGGCCTGGGCGGCCACGGCGAATCCCTGTTCCGCGTCGACTGGACCGGGGTGCCCGCCACCACCGCCCACGACGCCGACGACTGGGTGCTGCTCGGCGACAACACCCTCAAGCTCCCCGCCGGAGCCCGGTTCGACAGCCTCGACGCCCTCGGCGCGGCCGTCGACGAGGGAATGCCGCTGCCCGGCACCATCGTCGCGCCGCTGCACACCCGCCCCGGCACCCCGCTCACCACCGGCGCGCACGCCGCCGCCCACCGCGCACTGGAACTCGCCCGGGCACTCCTGGCCGACCAGCGGTTCGAACAGTCCCGGCTGGTCCTCGTGACCCGCGGGGCCATCGCCGCCACTGCCGACGAGGACCTCGACGACCTCGCCCAGTCCGCCGCCTGGGGCCTGATCCGCTCCGCGCAGAACGAGAACCCGGGACGCTTCGTACTCGTCGACCTCGACGGAACCCAGCCGTCGCGCCGGGCACTGCCCCAGGCCCTCGCCGCCGGAGAACCCCAACTCGCCATCCGCGAGGGTGAGCTGTACGCGCCCCGCCTCGCCCGCGCCCCCCGCACCGACGACACCGACCCCCGCGGCCCGCTGCTCGACCCCGAAGGCACCGTCCTGATCACCGGCGCCACCGGTGCCATCGGCACCCTCCTCGCCGAGCACCTCGTACGCGCCCACGACGCCCGCCACCTGCTGCTGCTCAGCCGCCGGGGTGCCGACGCGCCGGGCGCCGCCGAGCTGACCGCCCGCCTCGAAGAGCTGGGCGCCCACGTCACCTTCGCCGCCTGCGACGCCGGGGACCGCGACAGCCTGGAGCGGGCCCTCGGCACCGTCCCGGCCGAACACCCGCTCACGTCCGTCCTGCACGCCGCCGGCCTCTCCGACGACGGCATCCTCACCGCACTGACGCCCGAGCGCATCGACGGCGTCCTCACCCCCAAGGCCGACGCCGCCGTCCACCTGCACGAACTCACCCAGGACCTGAACCTCACGTCCTTCGTGCTGTTCTCCTCCCTCGCCGCCACCTTCGGCGGCCCCGGACAGGGCAACTACGCCGCCGCCAACCTCTTCCTCGACCAGCTCGCCCAGTGGCGCCGGCAGCGCGGACTGCCCGCCGTCTCCCTCGCCTGGGGCCTGTGGGCCGAGCGCAGCGGACTCGCCGCCAACCTCGACGAGTCCCACCTCCAGCGCATCAACAGCTCCGGCGTCACCGCCATCGCCTCCGAGGACGGCCTCGCCCTCTTCGACGCGGCGACCGCCCGCCCCGAAGCGATGGTCATCCCCGCACACATCAACCTGCCGTCGCGGGCCGACACCCCCGAAGCGGTGCCGCCGATCCTGCGCGGCCTGATCAGGGCAGCCGCCCGCCCGGCCGCCGCCACCGCCGGGACCACCGTGGTCTCCTCGCTCGTCCGGCAGCTCGCCGAACTGCCCGAGCCGGACCGCACGGCCTTCGTCCTGGACGTCGTACGCGACGCGGCGGCAGCCGTGCTCGGCTACCGCTCCGGAAACGAGATCCAGGCCCAGCGCGCCTTCAGCGACCTCGGCTTCGACTCGCTCACCGCCGTCGAGATGCGCAACCGGCTCAGCCTCGCCACCGAACTGCGGCTGCCCGCCACCCTCGTCTTCGACTACCCGACCCCCGCCGTCCTCGCCGACCACCTGTGCGCCGAACTGCTCGGCAGCCCCGCCGCCGTCGCCGAATTCGCCGCCGCCACCGCCGGGGACGACGACCCGATCGCCATCATCGGCATGAGCTGCCGCCTGCCCGGCGACGTCCGCTCGCCCGAGGATCTGTGGCAGCTGGTCCGCGACGGTGTCGACGCCATGGGCCCCGTACCGTCCGACCGGGGCTGGAAGATCAACGGTCTGCCCGGCGCCGAGACCGGCCCCGACGGCGGCCCCTTCGAACTGCGCGGCGGCTTCGTCGCCGACCCCGCGGGCTTCGACCCGGCCTTCTTCGGTATCTCGCCGCGCGAGGCCACCACCATGGACCCGCAGCAGCGGCTCCTCCTGGAAACCTCCTGGGAGGCCTTCGAACGGGCCGGAATCGACCCGGCCACAGTCAAGGGCACCAGCGTCGGCGTCTTCGCCGGCTCCAGCGGCCAGGACTACTCCGCACTGCTCAACGCCTCCGAAGGCAACGAGGGCTACCTCCTCACCGGTACCACCGCCAGCGTCGTCTCCGGCCGCGTCTCGTACGCCTTCGGCTTCGAAGGCCCCGCCGTCACCGTCGACACCGCCTGCTCGTCCTCCCTGGTCGCCCTGCACCTCGCCACCCAGGCACTGCGCCAGGGCGAATGCACCATGGCCCTCGCCGGCGGCGTGATGGTGATGGCCACCCCGGCCGCCTTCGCCGGACTCAGCGGACAGGGCGGCTTCGCCTCCGACGGCCGGTGCAAGGCCTTCGCCGAGTCCGCCGACGGCACCGGCTGGTCCGAGGGCGTCGGCGTCCTCCTCGTCGAACGGCTCTCCGACGCCCGCCGCAACGGCCACCAGGTCCTTGCGGTCGTACGAGGCTCCGCCATCAACCAGGACGGCGCCTCCAACGGCATCACCGCCCCCAACGGCCCCTCCCAGCAGCGCGTCATCCGCCAGGCCCTCGCCAACGCCCGCCTGACCACCACCGACGTCGACGCCGTCGAGGCCCACGGCACCGGCACCAAGCTGGGCGACCCGATCGAGGCCCAGGCCCTGCTCGCCACCTACGGCCAGGACCGCGCCGAAGGCCGCGCGCTGCGCCTCGGCTCCGTCAAGTCGAACATCGGCCACACCCAGGCCGCCGCCGGAGTCTCCGGAATCATCAAGATGGTCATGGCGATCCGGAACGGGATCCTGCCCAAGAGCCTCCACATCGACGAGCCGTCCACGCACGTCGACTGGACCGCCGGCGCCGTCGAACTCCTCACCACGGAGCAGGACTGGCCGGAGACCGGGCAGCCGCGCCGAGGCGCCGTCTCCTCCTTCGGCGTCTCGGGCACCAACGCCCACATCATCCTGGAGCAGGCACCCGAGACCGAGCCGACGGACGACACCCCCGCCCTCCCCGAAGGCCCGCTGCTCAACACACCCGCCCTCCCGTTCGTCCTCTCCGCGAAGAGCGAACAGGCCCTCCAGGCCCAGGCGGAAAGCCTGCTCCGGCACCTCACCGACCACCCCGAGCCCGCTCTCACGGACATCGCCTGGTCACTGGCCGCCACCCGCGCCCACTTCGACCACCGAGCCGCCCTGGTGACGCGCGACCGCGCCGAACTGCTGCGCGGCCTGGAATCCTTCGCGGCCGGCCTGGCCGCGCCGGGCACGACCTCCGCACAGACCCGGCCGTCCCCCCGCCCCGTGTTCGTCTTCCCGGGGCAGGGTGCGCAGTGGTTCGGGATGGCGGTGGGGTTGCTGGAGTCCTCGCCGGTGTTCGCGGCGCGGATGGCGGAGTGTGCGGCGGCGCTGGAGCCGTACACCGACTGGTCGTTGCTCGATGTCGTACGCGGCACGGAGGGCGCGCCCGGCCTGGACCGGGTGGATGTGGTGCAGCCGGTGCTGTGGGCCGTGATGGTTTCGCTGGCGGAGGTGTGGCGTTCGTACGGTGTCGAGCCGGCGGCCGTGATCGGTCACTCGCAGGGTGAGATCGCTGCTGCGGCGGTCGCGGGCATTCTGTCGCTGGGTGATGCGGCGAAGGTGGTGGCGCTGCGCAGCCGGGCGATCATCGCGCTCGCGGGTCGTGGTGGCATGGTGTCGGTCGCCCAGTCGGCGTCCTGGGTGCGGGAGAAGATCGCGGCCTGGGACGGCCGGATCTCCATCGCCGCCGTCAACGGGCCTTCGTCCGTGGTGGTTTCGGGCGTTCCGGAGGCTCTGGACGAGCTGGTCACGGACTGCCTGGCGAACGACATCCGCGCCCGGAAGATCGACGTGGACTACGCCTCGCACTCCGCGTATGTGGAGGAGATCGAGGCCGAGCTGGCGAAGCTGCTCGCGGGCATCGCTCCGCAGACCGGCGATGTGGCTCTCTACTCGTCCCTCACGGGCGGTCCGCTCGACGGTACGGAGATGGGCTCGGGGTACTGGTACAACAATCTCCGCGAGACCGTGGAGTTCGAGCAGGCCACCCGCACCGCCCTCACCGACGGGCACACCGTGTTCATCGAGGTCAGCCCCCACCCCGTTCTCACGATCGGTCTCCAGGGCACCATCGAGGCCGCCGGCAGCGATGCGGCGGCTCTCGGCACCCTGCGCCGTGACGAGGACGAGGCGCAGCGGCTGCTGACGTCGCTCGGTGAGGCGCACTGCCACGGAGTCGACATCGACTGGACGGCCGTCTTCGGCACCGGCGCCACCCGCGTCGCCCTCCCCACCTACGCCTTCCAGCACGAGCGGTACTGGTTGCCCATGCCGGGCGACGGCGCCGGAGACCTCGCCTCCGTCGGCCTCGGCGTCACCGAGCACCCCATGCTCGGCGCCGCGGTGCCGCTCGCCGACTCCGACGGATACGTGTTCACCGGCCGCTTCTCCACCGGGAGCCACCCGTGGATGGCCGAGCACGTCGTGATGGGCACGGTCATCGTGCCGGGCACCGGCTTCGTCGAGATGGCCACCCACGCCGCCCACCGGACCGGATGCGACACCGTCGAGGAACTCACCATCGAGGCACCGCTGGTGCTGCCCGAGGGCGGCGCCCGCCAGCTCCAGGTGACCGTCGGCGCCCCGGACGAGACCGGCCGCCGCAGCCTCACCGTCCACTCCCGGCCCGCCGAGGCGGCCGCCGACACCGGATTCGAGACGCCCTGGCTCCGGCACGCCACCGGCGTCCTGGCCACCACCGAGGCCGCCGCCGTACCCGCGTACGACTTCGCGGCCTGGCCGCCCGCCGGTGCCACCGAACTGCCCATGGAGGGCTTCTACGAGCAGGCGCTGCTCACCGGCTTCGACTACGGCCCGATGTTCCGGGGCATCGTCCGCGCCTGGCAGCTCGGCGAGGACATCTACGCCGACCTCGCCCTCCCGCAGGACGGCCGCGCCGAGGCCGCCGACTACGGACTGCACCCCGGCCTTCTCGACGCCGCCCTGCAGTCCATGGGCGTCGGCGACTTCAAGCCCGGCACCGGCCAGGGCGAGGACGCGGGCAAGCCCCGGCTGCCCTTCGCCTGGCGCGGGGTGACCGTGCACGCCACCGGCGCCTCGGTCCTGCGTGCCCGGCTGCTGCCCGTCGGCGCCAACGGCATCGGCTTCCAGATCGCCGACGCCACCGGCGCACCGGTCATCACCATCGGCGAGCTGGCCATGCGGCCCGTCGAGCCCGAGCAGCTCAAGGCCGCCAACCAGGACAGCGGCAACGACGCCCTGTTCACCCTGGACTGGACGCCGGTACCGGCCACCGCACCGGCCCCGGCCGGCACCTGGGCCTTCCTCGGAGCCGACCAGGCGCCGTTCACCGTCGCGGGCAGCCGCCCCGGCGAGTACACGGATCTGGCCGCGCTCATCACCGCCGTCGACGCCGGTACCCCGGTGCCGGACTTCGTGGTCGCCGACCTCCGCGGCACCGCCGCCGCCTCGCTCGTCGAAGCGGCGCACGCCACCGGACTCGGCGCCCTCGAACTGCTCCGGCAGTGGATCGGCGACGAGCGCTTCGCGGACACCCGGCTCGTCCTCGCCACCACCGGGGCCCTGGCCGCCGTGCCCGGCGAGGACGTCACCGACCTGGCCGCCGCCCCCGTGTGGGGTCTGGTCAGGTCCGCCCAGTCCGAGCACCCGGACCGCTTCACCCTCGTCGACACCGACGGCGGCGACGCCTCCTGGACCGCGCTGCCCGACGCCCTGTCCCTCCCCGAGACCCAGTTCGCCCTGCGTGACGGCAACGTGCTCGCGCCGCGCCTGGACCGGGCCCCGGCCCCCGACGAGGACGCCGCCCTCACTCCCGACCCCGAGGGCACCGTCCTGATCACCGGCGGCAACGGAGTCCTCGGCGGCCACATCGCCCGCCACCTGGCGGCCGAGAAGGGCGTACGACGGCTCCTGCTGCTCAGCCGGCGGGGCGGCGACGCCCCGGGAGCGGCCGAACTCGTCGCGGAACTGGCCGACCTGGGCGCCGAGGCGACGATCGTGGCCTGCGACGCCGCAGACCGCGACGCGCTCGCCCACGTACTCGACTCGATCCCCGGCGCACACCCGCTGACCGCCGTCGTCCACACCGCGGGCACCCTCGACGACGGTGTCATCACCTCCCTCACCCCCGAGCGGCTGGCCGCCGTACAACGGCCCAAGATCGACGCGGCCGTCCACCTCCACGAGCTCACCGAGGACCGGAACCTCGCCGCGTTCGTGCTCTTCTCCTCCGCCGCCGGAACCCTCGGCAGCTCCGGACAGGGCAACTACGCGGCGGGCAACGCCTTCCTCGACGCGCTCGCCCAGCACCGCCGCGCCCGGGGCCTGCCCGCCACCGCCCTCGCCTGGGGCTTCTGGGCCCAGGCGAGCAGCATGACCGGGCACCTCGGCGACGCCGACGTCCGCCGCATGAGCGGCGCCGGTGTCACCGGCCTCAGCAACGAGCAGGGCCTCGACCTCTTCGACCGGGCCACCGCACAGGCCGAAGCACTGGTCCTGCCCATCCGGCTGGACTTCGCGGCCCTGCGGGCCCGCGCCGCCTCCGGCGGTCTCCCGCCGATGATGCGCAAGCTCGTCCGCGCCCAGGTCAAGCGGGCCGGCGACGCGGGCGGCGCCCCGGTCGTCCCGCTCGCGCAGCGACTGGCGGGCCTCTCCGAGGAGGAGCGCGACCGGGTCGTACTCGACCTGATCCGCACCCACGCCGCCGCGGTGCTCGGCCACGCCACACCGGACGCCATCGACCCGCAGGGAGCGTTCAAGAAGCTCGGCTTCGACTCCCTCATCGCCATCGACCTGCGCAACCGGCTCAACACCGTGACGGGGCTGCGGCTGCCCGCCACGCTCGTCTTCGACTACCCGACCCCCGTGGAACTCGCCGCCTACGTGCGCGGCGAGGTGATCCCCGACACCGCGGGCAACGCCGCCACCCCCGTCCTCGTCGAGGTCGACCGGCTCGCGGCACTCCTGGCGGGCATCGGGGACGCGGACGCCCGCACCCAGATCACCGACCGGCTCAAGGGCCTGCTCGCACAGTGGGCCCCCGCGCACACCGCCACGAGCGAGGACACCGCGGGCGGTCTCGACGAGGCCAGCGACGACGAGATCTTCGACCTCCTCGGCCGCGAGTTCGGCATCTCATGACCAGGGCCGGCCGACACCACCGGACCTCACCGACCCAGATCCGCTTCGAGGAGCGACCCCACCATGACTGACGAATCGAAGACCGACGAGCAGAAGCTTCGCTACTTCCTCAAGCGGGTTACGGCGGACCTCCAGGAGACCCGCGGCAAGCTCCAGGCCGCCGAGGCCAAGGAGCACGAGCCCATCGCCATCACGGCCATGAGCTGCCGATTCCCCGGCAACGTGCGTTCCCCCGAGGACCTGTGGCAGGTCGTCCACTCCGGCACCGACGCCCTGTCCGCCTTTCCCGAGGACCGCGGCTGGGACTTCGAGGGCCTCTTCTTCAAGGACCCCAACGAGCCCGACCAGTCGTATTCGCTCGAAGGCGGATTCGTCTACGACGTACCCAAGTTCGACGCCGAGTTCTTCGGGATCTCGCCCCGCGAGGCCCTCGCGATGGACCCGCAGCAGCGCATCGTCCTGGAGACCGCCTGGGAGGTCGTCGAGCGGGCCGGAATCGACATGGCCTCACTCCGCTCCACCAAGACCGGTGTGTTCATCGGAACCAGCTTCCAGGGCTACGGCGCCTCCATCGAGAACCCGCCGGAGGGCACCGAGCTCTACCTCGGCATCGGCACCACCATCAGCGTCGCCTCGGGCCGTGTCGCGTACACCTTCGGCCTCAACGGCCCGGCCGTCACCGTCGACACCGCCTGCTCCTCGTCGCTGGTCGCCCTGCACATGGCCGCCCAGTCGCTGCGGAAGAACGAGTGCTCCATGGCCCTCGTCGGCGGTGTGACGATCATGGCCAACGCCGGGGCGTTCACCGAGTTCAGCCGCCAGCGCGGACTGTCCACCAGCGGCCGCTGCAAGGCGTTCTCCGCCGAGGCCGACGGCACCGGCTGGGGCGAGGGCATCGGCATGTTCCTCGTCGAGCGGCTCTCCGACGCCCAGGCCGCCGGCCGCCAGGTACTGGCCGTCATCCGGGGCTCCGGCATCAACCAGGACGGCGCCTCCAACGGCCTCACCGCCCCCAACGGCCCCGCCCAGGCCCGCGTCATCCGCGCGGCCCTCGACGACGCGGGCCTCTCGCCCGCACAGATCGACCTCGTCGAGGCACACGGCACCGGCACCACCCTGGGCGACCCGATCGAGGCGCAGGCGCTGCTCGCCGCGTACGGCAGGAGCCGCCCCGAGGGCCGTCCCCTGATGCTCGGCTCGGTGAAGTCGAACATCGGCCACACCCAGGCCGCCGCGGGCGCCGCCGGGCTGATCAAGACCGTCATGGCGATGCGCCACGGAGTGCTGCCGCCCACGCTCCACATCGACACGCCCTCGGAGCACGTCGACTGGAACGCGGGTGAGCTCGCCCTCGTCTCCGAGCCCACCCCGTGGCCCGAGACCGGTGCCCCGCGCCGCGCCGGCGTCTCCTCGTTCGGCGTCAGCGGCACCAACTCCCACGTCATCATCGAGCAGGCCCCGCCGGCCCCCGAGCAGACGGCCGACCCGGTCCGGACCCCGCCCACCCGCCTCCCGGCCGTGCCCTGGATCCTGTCCGCCAAGTCCCGGGCGGCGCTGCGCGCCCAGGCGGTGAACCTGCTGGCGCAGATCCGCGAGGACTCGGAGACGTCCCCCACGGACATCGGCTACTCCCTCGCGCTGACCCGCTCCCGCTTCGAGCACCGGGCCGCGATCGTCGCCGGCACACGGGAGGAGTTCGTCACCGCACTGGAGACCGTCGCCGCGGGCGAGACCGGATCCGACGTGGCCACCGGCTCCGCCGCACGCGCCACAAAGCCGGTGTTCGTGTTCCCGGGTCAGGGTGCGCAGTGGGCAGGCATGGCGGTGGGGTTGCTGGAGTCCTCGCCGGTGTTCGCGGCGCGGATGGCGGAGTGTGCGGCGGCGCTTGAGCCGTACGTGGCCTGGTCGTTGCTGGATGTGGTGCGGGGCGTGGAAGGTGCGCCCGGCTTCGACCGGGTGGATGT
>NZ_JBHXTM010000104.1:14010-16621 GCF_042677325.1 Streptomyces sp. NPDC127117 | reverse complement strand
CGCGGGGGGGCGAACCCCCGGGCGGGGTCCCCCCCCCACAGGCGTGTGTGCGGGGATCAGCCGCCGATGTACGGGGATCAGCCGCCGAGCGGGAGACCGTTGGTCGACAGGCCGCTGGTCTGCAGGCCGCCTGCGGGCATGCCGCCGAGCAGGCCCTTGACCGGGGCGGCGGCCTGGCCGACGAGCTTCTGCTGGTCGGTGCCGAGCAGCTTGGTGGCCGTCTCCTGCACCGGCAGGCTCTGGGTCGCCGTTCCCAGCGCCGCGCTCGCGACCGGCAGAGCGGTGGTCGCGGCGTCGGTCGGCAGCACGGCGGCGGAGGCGGTGCCCGCGGCGGCGGCGGCGAAAGCGGCACCGAGAGCGGCGACGCCGAGAGTCCTGGCAGCAGACTGCTTCATGTGAAATTCATCCTTGGGGAGAGGGACGTGGGGGCTCCGAAAAGTAGCCAGCCCTTCGCTCTTCCCGCAAACACGCCGACACGCGGAAAACGGCCGGGAATTCGGCGTCCCGGCCGTCGTCCGCAGAGCCGGGATCAGCCCACGGAAGTGGAAGAAACGCTGGTCGCGGCGGTCTGCTCGAAGAGCCACTCGGATTTCAGCTCGGCATATCCGGGCTTGATCACATCGTTGATCATCGCCAGACGCTCATCAAAAGGAATGAATGCCGACTTCATCGCATTGACGGTGAACCACTGCATGTCGTCGAGCGTGTATCCGAAGGTCTCGGTCAGCTTCTCGAATTCGTGGCTCATGCTCGTACCGCTCATCAGCCGGTTGTCCGTGTTCACGGTGGCCCGGAAATGCAGCTTCCGCAGCAGTCCGATGGGGTGCTCGGCGTACGAGGCGGCGGCGCCGGTCTGGAGGTTGGAGGTCGGGCACAGCTCCAGCGGGATGCGCTTGTCCCGTACGTAGGAGGCGAGGCGGCCGAGCTTCACCCCGCCGTCGTCGGCGACCTCGATGTCGTCGATGATGCGGACCCCGTGGCCGAGCCGGTCCGCACCGCACCACTGGAGCGCCTGCCAGATCGACGGCAGGCCGAAGGCTTCGCCCGCGTGGATGGTGAAGTGGTTGTTCTCGCGCTTGAGGTACTCGAAGGCGTCGAGGTGCCGGGTGGGCGGGAAGCCCGCCTCCGCGCCCGCGATGTCGAAGCCGGCCACGCCCTGGTCGCGGTACCGGTTGGCGAGTTCGGCGATCTCCAGGGAGCGGGCGGCGTGCCGCATCGCGGTGAGGAGGGCGCCCACACGGATGCGGTTCCCGTCCCGGCGGGCCCGCAGCTCGCCCTCGCGGAAGCCCTCGTTGACCGCCTCGACGACCTCTTCGAGGGTCAGTCCGGCTTCCAGGTGCTGCTCGGGGGCGTACCGCACCTCGGCGTAGACGACACCGTCCGCGGCCAGGTCCTCGGCGCATTCGGCGGCCACCCGGACCAGCGCCTCGCGGGTCTGCATGACGGCGCAGGTGTGGGCGAAGGTCTCCAGATAGCGCTCCAGCGATCCGGAGTCGGCCGCCTCACGGAACCAGATGCCGAGCTTGTCGGGCTCGGTCTCGGGAAGTCCCTCGTATCCGCTCTCGCGGGCGAGGTCGACGATCGTTCCCGGACGCAGGCCGCCGTCGAGATGGTCGTGGAGAAGCACCTTGGGGGCACGCCGGATCTGATCCTGGCCGGGCACATGGAGGGTCGGGCTCATCATTTGCGCACTCTAGCGCCTACGCGCGTAGATTGTCGCTTGCCGATGCGTAACAGTGACCGCGAATACGGGTGGAGTACACCTGTCCTTCTGACACTGTTCTGTCATGGCACAGCGCGCACTCCCCCTGCCCGCCGCAAGGCTGGGACGGGCCGTCAGGACGGCCGGAGCTCCAACCGCGGTCAGCGGCGTCGTTCTGCTGCTCCCGGACGGCGAGCCCGACTCGCACCGCCGCCCCTCCCCCCTCTCGTACGCATTCCAGCTGCCACTGGCCCGCGCCCTGGCCCGCGCCGGGCAGGACGACGGGCTCGCCGCCCATGTGGTGCGCTATCGCTGCCGCGGCTGGAACGCCACCGACGCGCAGCTCGCGGCGGACGCCGAATGGGCGGTGGAGGAGGTCGTACGGCGCTACGGCGATGTCCCGGTCTGCCTGGCCGGGCACGGCATGGGCGGCCGTGCCGCACTCCGGGCCGGCGGCCACGCGGCGGTCGACTCCGTGCTGGCGATGGCCCCCTGGCTGCCCGAGGCCGGGACGGACGGAGGGGACGGGGCCGACGAGGCGGAGCCGGTGAAGCACCTGCTGGGCCGTCAGGTGCTGCTCGTCCACGGCACCAACGACGCCCGCACCGACCCCGAGCTGTCCTTCCGGCTGGCCGAGCGGGCCAAGAAGACCAACCGCGACACCTGCCGCTTCGAGGTCCACTCCGACGGCCACGCACTGCGCCAGCACCGGGCCGAAGTGACGGCCCTGGCCGCTGACTTCGTGTGCGGCTCACTGTTCGGCCGGGCGTACGCCCGCCCGGTCGCCGACGCGCTGGCGGCGCCACCGCCACTGGGGCTGCGGATGCCGCTGGCGGCGGGGTTCGGGAAGTCGCTGCGGGGGTGACTGGGCGCTTGGGAGAACAGGGGGCGATGATGCTTATGTCGCGT
>NZ_JBHXTM010000104.1:0-13910 GCF_042677325.1 Streptomyces sp. NPDC127117 | reverse complement strand
ATGCCGGATTCAATGAAAGTGAAGAAAAACAGCGCCTTCTCTCGATAAAGTCGCAGGTCACGAACTGTGGTCCCCGCGCGTGCGGGGGTGGTCCCGCATGCTGACGGCCGGTGCTTGGTCCGGCGTCGTGGTCCCCGCGCGTGCGGGGGTGGTCCCCATCGGCCCTGTTGGATCGTCTACTACCGCGTGTGGTCCCCGCGCGTGCGGGGGTGGTCCCAGTCCGTGAGGGTCGCCGAAGCCAAGGCGAAGGTGGTCCCCGCGCGTGCGGGGGTGGTCCCCGAGGCGCCCCTGTCTTCCGCCAAGTTGAGGGGTGGTCCCCGCGCGTGCGGGGGTGGTCCCGCGGGCTTGATCGCCACGTTCCACAGCCAGACGTGGTCCCCGCGCGTGCGGGGGTGGTCCCCGGAGCCGATCGCCCTTCTCCACGGCGCTGAAGTGGTCCCCGCGCGTGCGGGGGTGGTCCCTTCCGTGCCGAAGTAGTAGCCGGCACGTTCCGGTGGTCCCCGCGCGTGCGGGGGTGGTCCCATCTGCCACCCGAGACCGCCCTGGCGGATGATGTGGTCCCCGCGCGTGCGGGGGTGGTCCCCCGCCTCGCCCCCGTCCGCCCCGCTCCGTACAGTGGTCCCCGCGCGTGCGGGGGTGGTCCCCCACCGATCTCAAAGCGATCACCGCCGGCCCGGTGGTCGCCGCGCGTGCGGGGGTGGTCCCCCCGACCCGTCCAGCGAGGTCTTCACGATCGCGTGGTCCCCGCGCGTGCGGGGGTGGTCCCAGGTACGTGTACGTGTGTTCCGGCATGGCCCCGTGGTCCCCGCGCGTGCGGGGGTGGTCCCGTCGACCGCGTCAACGCGGAGCGGGCGCGGCTGTGGTCCCCGCGCGTGCGGGGGTGGTCCCATCGAGCAGCCCGAAGAAGAGACCGCCGGACCGTGGTCCCCGCGCGTGCGGGGGTGGTCCCTGTCACGAGCCCGAGATGAGTCATCAGGTGTTGTGGTCCCCGCGCGTGCGGGGGTGGTCCCGGTGTGCCCGACATGATCCAGGCCAGGGCAACGTGGTCCCCGCGCGTGCGGGGGTGGCCCCCGTCCTGGAACGCTGGCCCGACATCGCGGCCTGTGGTCCCCGCGCGTGCGGGGGGGTCCTCACTGGGGGGCCTGGGAGCTGACGGCTGAGGCGTGGTCCCCGCGCGTGCGGGGGTGGTCCCCGGGCCTCCAAGGACGCCCACTTGATGGTCGAGTGGTCCCCGCGCGTGCGGGGGTGGTCCCCCTGCGCATCCATCCACCGCAGAGGACGCCTTGTGGACCCTGCACGTGCAGGGGTGGAGTAGAACAACCGCACAAGCCTGCCGGTGAAGGCCGGCTAGCAGCCCCCAGCCCACCAGGAACGGCCGTCGGTTGTCCGGGGCAGGTGCGGGTTCAGCATGCTCATGGTCGGTTCGCCCTGGAAGGACGAACTCGATCGCATTGGCGCGGAGGGCGGCCTGGTCGACGCTGCTCAGTCCCCCGAGTAGTGCGTGGCCCCGGCTTCCCCAGTCGGCTGCGAAACGGCTGCGGCCCGTCCCTCGAAGCGCCGAATGACGGGTCGGGCCGCAGAACCGGGCGGGGGGTGCGGCTCCGGATCAGGGGGCGATCAGGTTGCGGACTGCGTCGCTGACCTCGGGCAGCTCGCTGGGGAGTGCCCACTGGTGGGCGTCGTGCTCGGTGAGGACGACCGGTTCGGTCTTCTCCACGGTCACGGCGAAGTTGAACTGGCGAGTGGTGCCGCCGCGGCTGTTCCTGTAGTCGAAGTGCCCGATGTAGCAGTCGACCTGGTCGACGGTCAGGCCGGTTTCCTCGGCGGTCTCTCGGTGTAGGGCATCCAGGATGGTCTCCCCGGCCTCGACCGTCCCGGAGGGGATCTCCCACAGTCCGCCCATGTAGTCGTCGGGGTTGCGCCGCACGAGCAGGACCCGGCCGTCGCGGCTGATCACGGCAGCGGCGACGAAGCCGGTGATGCCAGCGGCTTCGGCGTCGGCCGCCAGGACGGCCACGAACTCAGGGGAGGTGACAGTCACAGCAGCTCCTTGTGATGGTCGCTGATCTTGATGGCCGCGCGGACGTACTGCTTGGCCAGTTCGAAATCCTGCTCACGATGCCAGACCGGGAGCTTGATCGCGTGCGCATGAGCGTGCTCGGCGACGGGGAAGTCCCCGGCCTTGTAGTGACGGTGGGAGTGCGGGTGGCCGGGGAACAGCGTCGCCGGGTGCTGGTAGAGCGGCAGCTGATTCATCGGGCAGGTGGAGCCGGGCCGGTCGAACTCCGTCGCTCCCTCGGCAACGAGGGCCTCGTGGAAGCGTTCGATGCTCAGGCCGCCGAGCTCGCCAGGGTGGTAGGTGAGCGTCAATCCGTACCAGGACGGGACCACCCCATCGGGCATCGGCGTCACCTCGAAGCCGGGGATGCGGGCGAACTCGGCGGTGAGGTGGTCGGCGATCTCGGCCCGGCCGGCGAGGTAGCCGTCGAGGCGGCCGAGCTGGTCGTGCGCGAGGGCGGCGGCCAGCGGGTGGATGCGGAGCTTGAGACCGGACCCGGTGACCGCGTACTTCGCCAGCGGGTGCTCGGCCGGGATCTCGGACTTGGCCCGCTTGTTGTAGTGGGCGAATGTCAGCAGCCGGTAGTACGTGTCATCGTCGTCGGTGAGGACGAACCCGCCCTCGCCGCCGGACAGCGGCTTGGGGCCGTTGAGGGAGAAAGCACCGGCGAGGCCGAACGTACCGACCTTCCGCCCGCCGTGGGACGCACCGTGAGCGTGCGAGCCGTCCTCCAGCAGGACCAGGTCGTGCGCCTTGGCGATGGACCGCAGGGCGGGCATGGCCGCCGGCCGCCCCCACAAGTGGGTGACCATGATGGCCCGGGTGCGCGGGGTGATCAGCTCCTCGCCCCGGGTCGGGTCGATGTTGCCGTCCGGGCCGGTCTCGCAGAGCACGGGCACCGCACGCAGGTGGAACAGCGGTGAGGCGGTGGCGTGGAAGGTCCAGGCCGGCACGATCACCTCGTCCCCGGCCTCGATCCGAGCGGCCGCGTAGGCGGCGTGCAGGGCAGCGGTGCCGGAGCTGAGGGTGACCGCGTGCCGGACACCGAAGTACTCCTGCAGGGCGTCCTCCAGCTCGGCCACGATGCCGGTCCGGCCGGGGACGGAGATCGCGGTGTCGAGTTGGGCGGCGACCTTGGCGCGGGTGGTGTCGTCGATCGGCGGCCACTCGAAGTGCGGGCCGGTGACGGTCACTTCCGGGTCGCCGCCGAGCAGGGCGAGGGTGGAGGTCACAGCATCTCCTTCGGGTCGATGTAGCGACCGGCTGCCTTGGACTCGTAGCAGGAGGCGATGAAGGCGGCGTGGACGAGGTGCTGTTCGGGGCCGGAGGTGTTGGGGCGTTCGTCGTCCAGGACCCGGCAGAAGTAGTCGATCTGGGCGGTCGATGCGCCGGCGGGCGCGTGCGGCCGGGTGAGCTCCTCCACGACGGTGCCGTTGAGGTCGAGCCGCTGGAGGTGGCCTTTGGTCAGCAGCACCGAGCCACGGGTGCCGACGACGTGCAGTTTCTCGGTCTTCGGCGCCGCCCAGCGCGAGAGCAGGACGGAGCCGTAGAGGTCGGATTCGTAGCCGAGCTGGATGACGGCAGTGTCCTCCGCGTCGTAGCCGGCCTCGGGCAGGGCTGTGGCCGAGAAGTCGGCGATGACGCGGCTGGGCAGGCCGAAGTACCACAGCAGCAGGTCGATGACGTGGTAGCCCATGTCGATGATGCAGCCGCCACCGGCCTGCTTGACGTCCCCCCGCCAGCCGGCGCCGGGGTGGTCGGTGTGGAAGGTGTACCGGCCGTCGATGAGGAACGGGGTGCCGATCTGGTCGAGGAACTGCACCACGCTGGTGTAGATCGGGTTGAACCGCCGCTGGAGGGTGACCATCAGCTCCACCTGCCCGGCCCGGCAGATCGCGGCGAGCTCGCGGGCCTCGGCGGGCGAGGTGGCGAACGGCTTCTCCTTGAGGACATGCACGCCCCGGGCCGAGCACTCTTCGATCACGGCCCGGCCCGCGTGGTGCGGGACCGCGACGATCACGAAGTCCGGACAGACGGTGTCCAGCAGGTCGGCGGCCCGGGTGAAGGCAGGTACCTGGAGGGACTTCTGACGCTCGTGCAGGATGTCGGGGTTGCTGTCGCAGATCGCGACCAGTTCGGCCCTGCCGGAGCCCAGCAGGCCGGGCAGGTGGTCCTCACACGCCTGGTGGCCGAGACCGATGACCGCAGCGCGTCGCTTCATGGGCAGACTCCTTCCGCTTCGTGAAGGAAGTTCTTCGGTGTGTGTCGAGTACAGCCCAACTCGCCGTGACCGAACAGGCATTGTCTGTAGTCCCGGGGTTGTCCCGCCTTCGCCGACAGTAGGCTCGCGGTCACTGTCGATGATGGGATTGGTCCGTGGACGACCCGATCCGGCACCCCCTCGCCTACGCACGCGTACTGCGCGGCTGGTCGCAGGGCGACCTTGTCGCCCGCCTCGACCGGGCCGCCCGCCGCCACGGGCTCCTTTCCGGCGCCGACAAGGCGGCCGTCAGCAGGTGGGAGAACTGGCGCAAGACGCCGAACCTCGACTCCCAGCTCCTGATCGCCGAAGCCTTCGGCGTCAAGGTCTCGGAGATGGAGGCGTACGGCTGGCCCTACTGGCTGCCCGGACGCGACGAACCGCTGCCGCTGGGGTCCGTCTACACCGTTCAAGCCCTCCACGATGCACAGAGAGCCTCCATGGACCGACGCAGTTTCATGACCTACAGCGCCATCTCGATGGCCGGCCTCGCCGCCCGGTGGGCCACGATCGAACCCGAACGCCTCACCTCGGCCCTCGGGGGCAAGCGGGTGGACACCGAACTCGTGGACTGGCTGGAGGACACCAGCACGAAGCTGACGGCGCTGCCCACCGAACAGCGCCAGCACACAGTCCGCCTGATGGACGCTCATCTGGCCACGGTGACCGGGCTGATCGAGGACGGCCGCTACAGCGAGCACACCGGTCGCAGGCTGCACCTGCTGGCGGCCTCGCTCGCCACCACCTGCGGATGGCACCGCTTCGACCAGGGCCGGCACTGGGCGGCCGGGAAGCTGTGGGGTGCAGCCCTGCAGTCCGCGCACGCCGCCGGCGACCGCGACCACGGCGCCGGGGTGCTCTCGGACTTCGCCTACCAGTCGAACTGGCTCGGCGAGCCGAAGGTCTCCGTGGACCAGCTCGGACACGCGCTGTCCGGCATCGAGCACCCCGCCGCCCGGTCCCTGCTGTTCCTCCGCCGGGCCAGGGCCTATGCCGCCCTCGGCGACCGCTCCGCCTGCTACCGCGACCTGTCCGAGGCCGAATCCGCCCTCGCGGTCGAGGCCGCCGCCCCCGCCCCCGACTGGTGCGCGTGGATGAGCCCGGCCGACCTCGCCGTGGACTCCGGCCAGTGCCTCCTGGACCTCGGCCGAACCGACGAGGCCCATGCCCGGATCTCCGAGGGCATGACCCTGCTGCCCCGCGCCAGGGACAAGACACGCGGCATCTTCCTGACCTACCAGGCCAAGGGCTACCTCCAGGCCAATGACGTCGAGCAGGCGCTCGCGGTCACCAGCGAGTCGCTCGACCTGGCCACCCGCATCGGCGCCCCGCGGTGCGTTTCCCTGGTCCGGGAACTCGCGCCGGTCTTCAAGCCCTACCGCCAGGTCGATGGCGTCCCGGAGTTCCTGGAGCGGTTAAAGGCCGGCTGAGCACACCAGCCGGGGAAGGCCGATCGCGGAGTCGTCGCTGGGCCGGTCGGGGCCGCCGCGGCATCGGGGCCATGCCTCTGGTGCCGCCTGCCGGCTGCCGCAGACCGAGCCCGGCGATGCGTCAGACCGTCTCTGCGGGGCGGAGGGGTCCGGCAACTTCGGCTCCGCCCTCTCGGCTTCGCCCTCTCGACTCCGTACTGGCGATGGCCCCCTGGCTGCCCGAGACCGGGGCCGGGGCCGGGGCCGACGGATCGGAGGGGGCGGAGGGGGCGGAGGGGGCGGAGCCGGTGAAGCACCTGCTCGGCCGTCAGGTACTGCTCGTCCACGGCACCAACGACGCCCGCACCGACCCCGAGCTGTCCTTCCGGCTGGCCGAGCGAGCCAAGAAGACCAACCGCGACACCTGCCGCTTCGAGGTCCACTCCGACGGCCACGCACTGCGCCAGCACCGGGCCGAAGTGACCGCCCTGGCCGCGGACTTCGTGTGCGGCTCACTGTTCGGCCGGGCGTACGCCCGCCCGGTCGCCGACGCCCTGGCGGCACCGCCGCCACTGGGACTGCGGATGCCGCTGGCGGCGGGGTTCGGGAAGTCGCTGCGTGGGTGACTGGGCGCTTGGGAGAACAGGGGGCGATGATGCTTATGTCGCGTATGCCGGATTCAATGAAAGTGAAGAAAAACAGCGCCTTCTCTCGATAAAGTCGCAGGTCACGAACTGTGGTCCCCGCGCGTGCGGGGGTGGTCCCTGGACGAGGCGCCACGGAACAGAGAACTTCTCGTGGTCCCCGCGCGTGCGGGGGTGGTCCCGGGATCGGTCGCCTACTGCTCTTGCGGCAGACGTGGTCCCCGCGCGTGCGGGGGTGGTCCCCGTAACTCTGGCGCACACCGAACCCGTCGTGGGTGGTCCCCGCGCGTGCGGGGGTGGTCCCCCCTTCTGCCGGTGTTGTTGGTGCAGGTCAGAGTGGTCCCCGCGCGTGCGGGGGTGGTCCCGTGTGATGAAGGGCACGACGTATGAGGAAACTGTGGTCCCCGCGCGTGCGGGGGTGGTCCCTCCGCAAGGCGGTCCTCGGACTCCCGGTAGTCGTGGTCCCCGCGCGTGCGGGGGTGGTCCCGCGGGCGGCCTGTACCTGCAGAGGGATGGCGAGTGGTCCCCGCGCGTGCGGGGGTGGTCCCAAGAACGCAGTCGTACGGCCACGGCAACTGAAGTGGTCCCCGCGCGTGCGGGGGTGGTCCCGTGTCGGTGGCCTACGCTCCGGTCGAGGACGGGTGGTCCCCGCGCGTGCGGGGGTGGTCCCCCGGTCACCCACGTGATCACGACCAGCTTGGCGTGGTCCCCGCGCGTGCGGGGGTGGTCCCGGTCGGCCTTCCTTGCCCACCCAGCGCACCACGTGGTCCCCGCGCGTGCGGGGGTGGTCCCTCGTTGGCGAGGCTTGGCTACCTGGGCGGGATGTGGTCCCCGCGCGTGCGGGGGTGGTCCCCGCCCCTACCGGGTGAGGGCGGTGATGAGCACGTGGTCCCCGCGCGTGCGGGGGTGGTCCCCCCGGCGCGGCGGCGGCGGGCGACAACTCCGGGTGGTCCCCGCGCGTGCGGGGGTGGTCCCCAGCTGGTTCCCTGGCCACGTAGCGTTCGGGAGTGGTCCCCGCGCGTGCGGGGGTGGTCCCGGACCCGATCCCCGCGCGATCCTGGCGGCCTGGTGGTCCCCGCGCGTGCGGGGGTGGTCCCCGCGTGCGCGCGGTGAAGCCCACGGAAACGAGGTGGTCCCCGCGCGTGCGGGGGTGGTCCCTGGGACAGCGGGACGGACCGCACGAAGGCAGAGTGGTCCCCGCGCGTGCGGGGGTGGTCCCGGATATCGGAGGCGCGGAAGCGCCATCCGTATGTGGTCCCCGCGCGTGCGGGGGTGGTCCCCCCACGCGGACACAGGGGTCGGTGGCTGATCGGTGGTCCCCGCGCGTGCGGGGGTGGTCCCCCGGCAGCGACTGGGGGTCGACCACCCACTAAGTGGTCCCCGCGCGTGCGGGGGTGGTCCCCAGCCCTTGGCCAGGCGGCCGTTCTTGAGACCGTGGTCCCCGCGCGTGCGGGGGTGGTCCCATCACGTACCACGTGGCCGACATGACGGGCACGTGGTCCCCGCGCGTGCGGGGGTGGTCCCGCGTCGAGGGCGAGCCGGCTGCCGCCGGGGATGTGGTCCCCGCGCGTGCGGGGGTGGTCCCCAGTCCATCACTGCCAAGGCGTTGTCATCGTTGTGGTCCCCGCGCGTGCGGGGGTGGTCCCCCGACATCGGCTGCGAGCTGCTGTTTTGCAGGGTGGTCCCCGCGCGTGCGGGGGTGGTCCCCACCCACGTCGCCGCCGGCGCGGTGGTGCCGCGTGGTCCCCGCGCGTGCGGGGGTGGTCCCCGGTCGGGAGTCGGGCCGCCTCGGCGAGCGCCGTGGTCCCCGCGCGTGCGGGGGTGGTCCCTTCGCCACCGCCGAGACCGAGTCTCTGGCCCTGGGGTTCCCGCGCGTGCGGGGGTGGTCCCGCCAAGCTGTTCGCGGTGATGTTCGGCGATCAGTGGTCCCCGCGCGTGCGGGGGTGGCCCCTGTCGCGGGCGCTCTTTTCGGCACTTTCTCTCGTGGTCCCTGCGCGTGCGGGGGTGGTCCCCCGTTGAAGTCGAGCAGGTCACCCAGCTCGGCGTGGTCCCCGCGCGTGCGGGGGTGGTCCTGCCCGGCAGGGGGCGGTGGTGGCTCTGTGTGAGGGGAGTCCGGTCAGTCGGGCAGCAGGTGCCCGCGCCGCGACAGCAGGAAGCGTTTGAAGGCGGCGACCGGTGGGGTGTCGGGGTGGCCGTCCAGCCAGGCGACGCCGATCTCGCGGGCCGCTCTCGGGGCCGTGACGGTGAGTTCGACGACTCCCGGGCGGGCCACCGCGGGTGGTGGGAGGAGGGCCACGCCGAGGCCGGCCGCGACCAGGCCGCGCAGGGTCTCCGCCTCCTCGCCCTCGAAGGCGACGCGGGGGGTGAAGCCCGCCTCGGCGCAGAGGTCGTCGGTGATCCGGCGGAGGCCGTAGCCCGGTTCGAGGGTGACGAACTTTTCGTCGGCGGCCTCCGCGAGGCGGATGCGGCGGCGGGTGGCGAGGCGGTGGTCCTCGGGGACGACGAGGCGCAGGCGCTGTTCGTCCAGGCGGCGGGCGACCAGGTCGGGGGCGTCCGGGACGGGTGAGGTGAGGCAGAGGTCGAGGCCGCCGGCCCGGAGGCGTTCGATCATCGCCTCGCCGTAGTTCTGCACCAGCTGGAAGCGGACCCGGGGGTGGTCGGCGCGGAAGGCGCGGAGCAGGGCGGGGACGGTCTCCGAGCCCATGGTGTGCAGGAAGCCGAAGGCGACCTTGCCGGTGGCCGGGTCGGCGTCGGCGCGTACCGAGTCGGCGGCCTTCTCGACCTCGGCGAGGGCCCGCTCGGCGGAGCCCAGGAAAGTGCGGCCCGCCGGGGTGAGGGAGACGGTGCGGCCCTTGCGGGCGAACAGGGCGACTCCCAGGTCCTGTTCGAGCCTGACCATCGCCCGCGACAGCGTCGACTGCGGGACGCCGAGCTCCTGCGCGGCACGTGTGACGTGCTCGTGGCGGGCCACCGCCTCGAAGTGGGCCAGCCGCGGAGCGAGCACGGCGCGAATGTCTTCTTCGTAACTACTGGGTGACAGCCGGGGCTGTGAGCTGTGTTCATGCGCCATGGGATTGATTATCGCCATTTCGTGCATTGGACGCATGAAACCGGAGAGCCTACTTTCGAAGCATGCCTCCTGCCAGTACCGGGGCGTCCACCCTCACCGTGGCCGCCTCGCCCCAGCCGTCCCCCGCCGCCACCGTCGCCACCGCTCCGGAGCGGCTCGAACCGGGCCGTCCCGGCTACCGCCGGATGAGCTTCGCGCTCTTCGCCGCAGGTGTCGCGACGTTCGCACTTCTCTACTCCACGCAGGCCCTGCTGCCCGCCATCTCCGCCTCCTTCGGCGCCACGGCCGGACAGGCCAGCTGGACGGTCTCCGCGGCGACGGGCGCGCTGGCGCTGTGTGTGCTGCCGATGAGCGCGCTCTCCGAGCGGTTCGGGCGGCGGCAGATGATGACCGCGTCGCTGACGGTCGCCGTGCTGGTCGGGCTGCTCGTCCCGTTCGCCCCCTCGCTGGGCTGGCTGATCGCGCTGCGCGCCGTCCAGGGCGCCGCGCTCGCCGGCCTGCCGGCCTCCGCGATGGCGTATCTGGCGGAGGAAGTGCGGCCGAAGGCGCTGGTCGCGGCGATCGGACTGTTCGTGGCCGGCAACAGCATCGGCGGCATGAGCGGCCGCATCCTCACCGGCTGGATCGCCCAGGCGTGGGGCTGGCGCGCGGCGCTCGGCGCGGTCGGGCTGCTGGCCGTGGCCTGCGCGGTCGTCTTCCACTTCATGATCCCCCGGGCACGGAACTTCACCCCGGGAACGCTCAACCCGAAGGCCCTCGCGAAGACCGTCGGCGGGCACCTCTCCGATCCGCTGCTGCGTCGGCTGTACGCGATCGGCGCGCTGTTCATGACGGTGTTCGGCGCGGTCTACACGGTGATCGGCTACCGGCTCGTCGAGGCGCCGTTCAACCTCCCGCAGGGCATTGTCGGTTCGATCTTCCTCGTCTATCTGGTCGGTACGGTCTCCTCCGCGGCGGCGGGGAAGCTCGTCGCCCGGCTGGGGCGCCGGGGCGCGCTGTACCTGGCCGTCTCCACCACGGCCGCCGGTCTGCTGCTCTCGCTCGCCGACCAGCTGGCCGCCGTGCTCCTCGGCCTGGTCCTGATCACGGCGGGCTTCTTCGCCGGGCACGCGGTCGCCTCCTCGTCCGTGAGCCGCACCGCGACGAAGGGCCGCGCCCAGGCGTCGGCGCTCTACCAGTCCGCGTACTACCTGGGCTCCAGCGCGGGCGGCACGCTGGGCGCTGTCGCCTTCCACGCCGGGGGCTGGGCCGGGACCGTCTCGCTGGGACTGCTCGCGGTCCTCGGCGTCGTCTCGATCACCCTGTACGGCACCCGGGCCGCCCGAGCCGAGCGGCTCCGGCCGATGCCGGTGGCGTCCGTACAGAACTGAGACATACGGCGCACAACCATCCACTCCCCGACGCGCGTCTAGCAGGCGGAATCACCTCACGGCGCGCGAAGGGGAGTTGGCGTACATGAGAGTCGCGGGGAACATACGGGGAGTACGGCTGCGGCGCGGGCTCGCGCTGTCGGTCGCGGGGCTGACCGCGGTACCGGCGCTGGTGCTGGCCACCGGCGGGTCGGCGCAGGCGGCGTCCTGCACGTCGTCCACCGGGCCGTACCAGAAGCAGGTCGAGAAGTATCTGAAGCGGCCGGTGGACGGCAAGCAGTCGGCGGCCGACTGCAAGGCGATCAGGTCGTTCCAGAGCACCTACGGGGTCACCCCCACCATCGGGTACGCGGGTCCGGTCACCTGGCGCACGATGAAGACGCTCACCGCCCAGAAGGCGGCCGGCAAGAACCCGAACAAGGACAAGAAGTGCCCCACCAACAAGGGGCGCATCGCGTGCGTGGACCTGACCCGGCAGCTGAGCTGGATCCAGGACGGCAGCAAGCTGAAGTTCGGGCCGGTGCCGGTGCGGACCGGGCGCAACGGCTACGAGACCCGCACCGGGGCGAAGAAGATCTACTGGCGGCACATCAACCATGTCTCGTCGATCTACCACGTGTCGATGCCGTACTCCCAGTTCTTCGACGGGGGGCAGGCGTTCCACGCGGTGGGCGTGAAGATGTGGAACCCGCCGGGGTCGCACGGCTGCGTCAACATGCGTACCGCCGACGCCAAGTCGTACTGGAAACTGCTGAAGAACGGCGACGACGTATACGTGTACGGGCGCAAGCCCGGAACGTGACCGATCCGGGCGGCTTGGGCACTTCCCGCCCCCGTTGTCAGTGGCCTGCGGTAGCTTCCGGAGTGCCGAAGTGAGCGGTGTCACAGCGCAACAGGGGTGGAGCGATGGGTGATCTGACAGCAACGACGGACATCGACAGCCGTCTGGAGGGACACCGGGTCGAGCTGACCGGTTACTGCTACCGGATGCTCGGCTCGGCCTTCGAGGCGGAGGACGCGGTGCAGGACACGCTGGTGCGTGCCTGGCGCAACTTCGACAAGTTCGAGGGCCGTTCCTCGCTGCGTTCCTGGCTGTACCGCATCGCCACCAACGTCTGCCTGGACATGCTGAACGCGGGCAACAAGCGGGCCCGTCCGGTCGATCTGACGGGCCCGACGCCGCTCGCCCAGGCGGCGCTCAACCCCCTGCCGGAGAACACCTGGCTGGAGCCGATGCCGGACGGCCGCATCCTGCCGACGGTGGCCGACCCGGCGGAGGCCGCCGTGGCGCGGGAGTCGGTGCGCCTGGCGTTCGTCGCCGCGCTCCAGCATCTGCCGCCCAAGCAGCGCGCCGTGCTGATCCTGCGCGAGGTGCTGGCCTGGAAGGCGAGCGAGGTCGCCGAGCTGCTCGACACCTCGGTCGCCTCGGTCAACAGCGCCCTCCAGCGGGCGCGGGCCACCCTCACCGAACACGAGGGCAAGGAGGCCGACGCCGCGAATCCGCTCGACGAGGAGCAGCGCAAGCTGCTCGAACGGTACGTGGCGGCCTTCGAGGGCTACGACATGGCGGCGCTGACCGCGCTGCTCCATGAGGACGCCGTGATGACCATGCCGCCGTTCGACCTCTGGCTCCAGGGGCACGACGACATCACCGGCTTCATGCTCTCCATCGGCGCGGGCTGTGCGGGCTCCCGCCTGGTGGCGACCTCGGCGAACGGCACCCCGGCGTTCGCGCACTACAAGCCGAATCCGGACGGGCCCGGGTTCGTGCCGTGGGCGGTGCAGGTCATCGACATCTCGGACGGGGCGATCACCGGGATGCACTGCTTCCTCGACACGCCGCGCTGGTTCCCGCTCTTCGGCCTGCCGGATCACCTCGACGACGACGCGGCGGTGTGAGACCGGGCATGAAGCGCGGCATACGGAACGGGCTGGTGGCCGGCTGGGTGGTGCTGGCGGCCGGTGGCTGGGGACTCACCCAGTGGATGGGCGAGCCCTCCGCCACCGACGGTCCGGCGCCCGGGGCGGCCCGGACCCCCGGGCCCGGCGCTGAGCCGGGGCCGCAGCCCGAGTCCGACTGCGACGACCTCATCAGCGCCGCGTCCCGGCGCCCCACCGCCACCGCGGCCCCGCTCCTCAAGGCGTCGGCGGCCCCGGCCGACGGCGGGACCGTCCGGTTCCGGCAAGTGGTCTGCGCCGAGGCCGGGCTCGCGGACTGAGCGGGGCGGGGGCTGAGCGGGGCGGAGGCGGGGCTGCACAAGGCGAAGGCTGAGCGGGGCGGGGGCTGAGGGTTGCGCGGGGCGGAGGCTGAGCGGGGCGGCTCGTACGCTCAGCCCCCGCCCCGGTCCCCGCCCTCCCCCACCCCGGTCCCCGTGCCCGTCCCCACCCCGGCCCCCGTGCCCGTCCCCACCCCGGCCCCCGTGCCCGTCCCCGCCCCGGTCCCCGTGCCCGTCCCCGCCTCGGTCCCCACCCCGGCCCCCGGCCCCGCCCCGCACTCCAGGCCCACCACATCGGCCAGCCCGACCAGGTCCAGCAGGCTCCGCAGCTCGGGGGGCACATTGCGCAGCCGCAGCCTCCGGCCGCCCGCCCGGCGTGCGACGAGCCCCAGCCGCGCTATCGCCTCGACCAGGGCCAGATCCGCGCGTACGACCCCGCCCACATCGCAGTCCACCCCGGCACCCGGGTCACGGGCTGCGCCGTCGGGGCCGTACAGCAGCGCCTCCAGCTCGGCACAGAGTCCCGGCACCACGTCCCTGGTGACGCGGCCGGTGACGACGAGAACGATCGGGGTCATGGCTTCCACATCAGGGAGACCGGTCCGGCGGCCGAAACTCATCGCTGCCCCGATCGGCGCTTTCCCCCGGAGGCCGCTGCCCCGGGCACTTCACGCGTCCTCGGACGGACCCGGACCGATGAACTTCCGTCAACTCCCGTTATTTGTGCGGTTCCTGTGAACCCGAGCACTCGATTCCCCCTCTAGGTACATGAACCGGCCGGGGGGGGGGGGGGCGGCGCCCCCCGGCGCGCCCGCCCCGCCGGCGGGGGGCCCGAGTCCGGCGGGGGGGTTGGGGGCGGCACAGTGGAAAAAGGTTGGTTGT
>NZ_JBHXTM010000103.1:0-16963 GCF_042677325.1 Streptomyces sp. NPDC127117 | reverse complement strand
GGCCCACAGGCTGCCCGTCCCCCGCCGAAGTGCTGCGTGCCTTCCGACAGCCTCAGAGCTGTGCCGCACCCCGGTCCGGGACGCAGCGGCCGTCCTCGGTGCGGTACTTCCACTGGGCGCCCTTGCTCACCAGCTCCTTGACCGCGCGGACGAACCGCTCGATGTGCTCGTCCGGCGTACCGGCGCCGAAGCTCACCCGGATCGCGTTGAGCGAGCGCTCGCCCGGCTCGGCCTCCGGCGCACCGCACTCGCCGACCTCCTGCGGGTCGCTGCCCAGCAGGGTGCGGACCAGCGGGTGGGCGCAGAACAGTCCGTCGCGCACGCCGATGCCGTATTCGGCGGAGAGCGCGGCGGCGAAGTGCGAGCTGTTCCAGCCCTCCACCACGAAGGAGATGACGCCGACCCTCGGGGCGTCGTCGCCGAAGAGCGAGAGCACCTTGACCTCGGGGACCTCGGCCAGGCCGGCGCGCACCGCGGTGACGAGGTGCTGCTCCCGGGCGACCAGGTTGTCGAAGCCCGCCTCGGTGAGCGCCTTGCAGGCGGCGGCGATGGAGTACACGCCGATGACGTTGGGGGAACCGGCCTCGTGGCGGGCGGCGGTGGAGTGCCACTCGACGTCCACCCCGCCGTCGGTGCGACGGGCCACCTTGCGCGAGGCGCCGCCGCCCGCGAGGTAGGGCTCGGCCTCCTGGAGCCAGTCGGCCCGGCCGGCCAGGACGCCCGAGCCGAAGGGCGCGTACAGCTTGTGTCCGGAGAAGGCGACCCAGTCCACGTCCAGCTCGGCGATGTCGACGGGGTGGTGCGGGGCGAGCTGGGCGGCGTCCAGCACGATCCGGGCGCCGTGCGCGTGCGCGGCGGCGGCCAGCTCCTTCACGGGCCACAGCTCGCCGGTGACGTTGGAGGCGCCGGTGACACAGACCAGCGCGGGGCCGTAGGGGTCGCGCTCCGCGAGCGCCCGCTCCAGCGTCTCGACGGCTTGGGCCGGGGTGCGCGGGGCGTTGAGGTAGGTCACCCGGGCGTCGCGCCACGGCAGCAGCGAGGCGTGGTGCTCGGTCTCGTAGACGAAGACCTGGCAGTCGGCCGGGACCACCGCGGCCAGCAGGTTCAGCGAGTCGGTGGTCGAGCGGGTGAAGATCACCTGGTCGCCGGCGCGGCAGCCGAGGAACTCCGCGACGGTGGCGCGGCTGTTCTCGAAGAGGTCCGTGGAGAGCTGCGAGAGGTAACCGGCCCCGCGGTGGACGCTGCCGTAGTACGGGGCGTACGCGGCGACGTCGTCCCAGACCCGCTGGAGGGCGGGGGCGCTGGCGGCGTAGTCGAGCGCGGCGTACGTGACCTCACCGCCCGTGACCAGTGGAACCGTCACATCCTTCCCCAGAACCGGCAGAGGGGCACAAAGCGACTGGTCGGCGGCAGCGGTGAAGACAGACATGGCGAACTCCCGTAAGAGGCAGGCGAATCGCATGCGCCGGCGGATACGCGGCAGCGCAGCGGAAAGAGATGAAGAGGGGTGTGCGGAGGAGGGCCGACGGCCCTATCGCATTCGCGTGCTCACAAGAGGCTCCCTAGGGACCAGGACCCCGGGGGTTGGCATTCACAGATGCCGAGGGGCCCGCGCTTGCCGCAGACCTCGCTGCCTACGGCCTGGTCTTCACCCGGGGCACCCCGCCACGGACGGAGGGTTGCCGGACAGCGGGCCGGGGCCGTAGTCGCTGTCACTCATGACCTGCCCAGCATCTTGCCATACGTACGAAGACGCGCAAGGCGCAGTCCAGGATCCGGACTGCGCCCTGCGCCACATCTGCGCCTGTTTCAGGCGTTGCTGGCCGCCACCCAGCGCTCCAGCGCCCGCGCCGCCGCACCGGAGTCGATGGACTCGGCGGCCTTCGCGATCCCGGCCGCGAGCTGTTCGTTCAGCGTGCCGTCCGTCGGGTCGAGAGCCGTCAGCGCCGCCGCCGAGTTGAGCAGCACGGCGTCCCGCGCGGGCCCCCGCTCGCCGGCCAGCACCCGCCGGGCCACATCGGCGTTGTACGAGGCGTCCGCGCCGCGCAGGGCCTCCACGGGCACCAGCTCCAGGCCGACGTCGCGCGGGTCGAAGGTCTCCTCGCGCACCGCTCCGTCCCGGACCACCCAGACCCGCGAGGTCGCGGTCGTGGTCAGCTCGTCCAGGCCGTCGTCGCCGCGGAAGACCAGCGCCGAATTGCCGCGCTCGGCAAGGACGCCGGCGACGATGGGCGCCATCCTCAGGTCGGCGACACCGACGGCCTGGGAACGCACCTGGGCCGGGTTGGTGAGCGGTCCGAGGATGTTGAACGTGGTCGGCGTGCCGAGCTCCTTGCGGGCCCTGGCCACGTATCGCAGGGCGGGGTGGAACTTCACCGCGAAGCAGAAGGTGATGCCCGCCTCCTCGGCCACCTCGACGACCCGCTGGGCGCTGAGGTCCAGATTGACGCCGAGCTTCTCCAGCACATCGGAGGAACCGCTCGCGGACGAGGAGGCGCGGTTGCCGTGCTTGACGACCTTGGCGCCGGTGCCGGCGATGACGACCGCCGACATGGTGGAGATGTTCACCGTCTTGGCGAGGTCGCCGCCGGTGCCGACGATGTCGACCGTACGGCCGGGTACGTGGATGGTGTTGGCATGCTCGTACATCGCCCGCACCAGGCCGGAGACCTCGTCGATCGTCTCGCCCTTGGCGCGCAGGGCGACCGCGAATCCGGCGATCTGCACATCGCTCGCCTCACCGCGCATGATGCGGTCCATCGCCCACGCGGTGTCGTCGGCGGTGAGGTTCTCGCCGCGCAGCAGGGGGTTCAGCACGCCGGGCCAGGTACGGTCCGCCACGCTGTCGCCGCCGATCGGGGTCACAACGTTCATGGTCCGCTCCTGGGGTCCACAGCCGGTAAAAGGGATACCTCCACCCTATCCAGCCCCGGGGACGGCAAAGAGCCCCGTCCATCGAATGGACGGGGCTCCTGCTGTGGCGATCAGTTCAGGCGATCAGTGGTGACCGTGGCCGCTGGTGATCTCCTTGTACTCCTCGACGGTGGGCTTGGCGATCTGGTTGTCCTCGCCGAAGTAGCCCTTGCTGAGCCGGGCCCGCAGCTTCTGCAGGGCCGACACCTTGCGCTCGACACCGTTCTCGTCGACCGTCGGGCCGATCTCGACCGGCTTGTACTGCTCGTGCGCGGTGAGCGTGTGCAGCTGCTCGGGGCCGAGCGGCTCGTGGATCTCGACGAACTCACCGTGCGGCAGGCGCTTGATGATGCCGGACTCGCGTCCGTGCAGCACCTTCTCCTTGTCGCGGCGCTGGAGGCCGAGGCAGATCCGCCGGGTGGCGATGAACGCGAGGACCGGGCCGACGAAGATGAAGATCCGTACGAACCAGGAGATGGCGTTCAGCGACAGGTGGAAGTGCGTGGCCCACAGGTCGTTGCCACCGCCGATGAAGACGATGACGTACTCGGTGATCCAGGCGACACCGAAGGCCGTCCGGGTCGGGGCGTTGCGCGGGCGGTCCAGGATGTGGTGCTCGCGCTTGTCCCCGGTGACCCAGGACTCGACGAACGGGTAGACCGCGATGATCGCGAGTACCAGTCCGAAGGCCATCAGCGGGATGAACACACCCAGGACGAGCGTGTGACCCCAGAGGTTGATCTCCCAGCCAGGCATCACTCGGATCAGACCCTCGGCGAAGCCCATGTACCAGTCGGGCTGGGCGCCGGTGGACACCTGGTCCGGACGGTACGGACCGATGTTCCAGATCGGGTTGATCGTGGCGATCGCCGCGATGATGGCGATGATGCCGAAGACCAGGAAGAAGAAGCCACCGGCCTTCGCCATGTACACCGGCAGCAGCGGCATGCCGACGACGTTCTTGTTGGTGCGGCCGGGGCCCGCGAACTGCGTGTGCTTGTGGTAGAAGACCAGGATCAGGTGCGCCACCAGCAGGCCGAGCATGATGCCCGGCAGCAGCAGGATGTGGATCGAGTAGAACCGGGCGACGAAGTCGTGACCGGGGAACTCTCCGCCGAACAGGAACATCGAGATGTACGTGCCGACGATCGGCGTCGACAGGATCGCGCCCTGGGTGAACCGGACACCCGTACCGGACAGCAGGTCGTCCGGGAGCGAGTAGCCGGTGAAGCCGGTGAACATGCCCAGCACGAACAGCAGGAAGCCGAACAGCCAGTTGATCTCACGCGGCTTGCGGAACGCGCCCGTGAAGAAGACGCGCATCATGTGCACGAACATGCCGGCCAGGAAGATCAGCGCGGCCCAGTGGTGGATCTGGCGAACCAGCAGACCACCGCGGACGTCGAAGCTGATGTCCAGTGTCGAGGCGTATGCCTGCGACATCTTGATGCCCTGCATCGGCTCGTACGAGCCGTGGTACACGACCTCGTTCATGCTCGGGTGGAAGAACAGCGTCAGATACACACCCGTGAGGATGATGATGATGAAGCTGTAGAGGGCGATCTCACCGAGCATGAAGGACCAGTGGTCCGGGAAGATCTTGCGCATGTTGGCCTTGGCCAGGGAGTAGATCCCGAGCCGGCCGTCCGCCCAGTCGGCCACCCGCTCACCGGCGGGCGCCTTGCGATTGCCCGGTGCGGCGGCACCGGGCGTGTTCGTGGTCGCAGTACTCATCCGCGCTCCCAGAATGCAGGACCGACGGGCTCTTCGAAGTCACCGAGCGCCTCGAGGTTGCCCTCGCTGTTCACGCCGATCCGCAGCTGCGGGAGGGCGTGACCGGCCGGACCGAAGATGACGCGGGCGCCGTCGGAGAGGTCGAAGGTGGACTGGTGGCACGGGCAGAGCACGTGGTGCGTCTGCTGCTCGTACAGGCTGATCGGGCAGCCGACGTGGGTGCAGATCTTGGAGAAGGCCACGATTCCCTCGTGGGCCCACTCGCGCTCGCGCTTGTCCTTGATGTTGTCCGGCTCGATGCGGATGATCATCAGCGCGGCCTTGGCGATCTGGTTCTGGAAGTCCTCCGCCTCCTCCGTCAGCCCCTCGGGCATGGCGAAGGTCAGCGAACCGACGGCGACGTCCTCGGGACGCAGCGGCTCCATCGTGTTCATGTTGATGAGCTGCTTGCCCTTGGCCCACAGGGTGTTGCGGAGCTTCTTCTCCGGCAGCGGACCGAGGTCGCGCAGCAGCACCACACCGGAGAGGGGCACCAGGGCCAGCGCGCCGAACATGGTGTTGCGGATCAGCTTGCGCCGTCCGAAGCCGGACTCCTCGGCACCGGCCGCGAAGTCCGCCATGACCTTCGCCTTGACCTCGGGCTCCGCCTCGATGGCGTGCCGGTCGTCGGCGACCTCCACGTCGGACATCAGCGTGCGCGCCCAGTGGACGGCACCGGCGCCGATCGCGAAGAGTGCCACGCCCAGGGTCAGACCCAGGGAGAAGTTGAGCGCGCTCACATGGCCGAAGGGCCAGATGTACACGATCTTGTCGACCGGGAAGATGACGTACGAGGCGATGAAGCCGATCGTCGCCAGCATGGACAGCGTGAACATGAACGCGACGGCGCGCTCGGAGCGCTTCGCGGCCCGTTCGTCGATGTCCTGGATGCGCGGCTTGTGGGCCGGCAGCCCCGGGTCGGCGAACGGGTCGTCCGCGACCTTCACCGCGTCGTGCGCGGGGTCCTGCTCAGCGGGCAGGTTCTCGTCTGGAATCTCTTGGCTACTCATGACTTCTTGGCCTTAGCGGTGTGGGCCGCGACCCAAATGGCAACTGCGATCAGTGCGCCGAGCCCGAAGATCCAGGCGAACAGACCCTCACTGACCGGCCCCAGGCCGCCCAGCTTCAGCCCGCCCGGGTTCTCCGCCTGGGCGCTGTTCACGGTCTGGATGTACGCGATGATGTCCCGCTTCTGCTGCGCGGGCATCGTCGTGTCCGGGAAGGACGGCATGCTCTGCGGGCCGGTCTGCATGGCCTCGTAGACATGCTTCGGGTCCACGCCCTCAAGGCTGGGGGCGTACTTGCCGTTCGTCAGCGCGCCGCCCTCACCGGTGAAGTTGTGGCACTGCGCGCAGTTGGTACGGAACAGGTCGCCACCCTTGGCGATGTCCGCACCCTCAGGGTTGACCTCGTTCTTGGTCGGGATGACCGGGCCGGCGCCGAGCGACGCGACGTACGCCGCGAGCTGGTCGATCTGCGCCTGGCTGTAGATGACCTTCTTCTTCGGCACCTGGGCGCCGGGCTGCTGCGCCGGCATACGGCCCGTACCGACCTGGAAGTCAACGGCGGCGGAGCCCACGCCGACCAGGCTCGGCCCGTCGGTGGTGCCCTGACCGCCGGTTCCGTGGCAGCTGGCGCAACCGACGGAGTACAGCTTCTTGCCCTCATCGATGGCGAGGGACTGGGCGGTTTCGTCGGCCTGCGCCTTACTCGCGGGCGCAAACGCGGCGTACAGCCCCCCAGTGGCCGCCAGCGCGAGGAGTAGTACGACGACCGCCGCCAACGGATGGCGTCGTCGTGCGGAGAGCTTTTTCACGGATTACCCCGGTGTCAGGATCTTCTGCGTCGATGCTGGATGTGGTTCGGGTTCGAACCCGGTTACTTGATCATGTAGATCGTGGCGAAGAGGCCGATCCACACGACATCGACGAAGTGCCAGTAATAGGACACGACGATGGCGGCGGTCGCCTGTTCGTGGGTGAACCTCTTGGCTGCGTATGTCCTGCCCAGAACGAGCAGGAAGGCGATGAGACCGCCTGTCACATGCAGACCGTGGAAGCCGGTGGTCAGGTAGAACACCGAGCCGTACGGGTCGGAGGACAGCGAGAGGCCGTCCTTCTTCACCAGCTCGGTGTACTCGAAGACCTGGCCTCCGATGAAGATCGCACCCATCACGAAAGTGATCACGAACCAGGCACGGAGCTTCTTCACATCGCCCCGCTCCGCGGCGAAGACGCCGAGCTGGCAGGTGAGTGAGGAGAGCACCAGGATCGTGGTGTTCGTCGCCGAGAACGGGAAGTTCAGGGCCGAAGCCATTTCCTTCCAGTGGTCCGGTCCCGTCACCGATCGCAGGGTGAAGTACATCGCGAAGAGGGCCGCGAAGAACATCAGCTCGGAACTCAACCAGATGATGGTTCCGACGCTGGTGAGGTTCGGTCGATTGACCGACGGGTGCGCGTGCCCGGTTTCTACTGTCGTTGCTGTCGCCACGACCGACATTATGTCGGTCGCTTATCCCGCCCTCACCCCGGGGGGTGCCGTTCGGTGTGTCAGCCGGGTGTGTCCTCCCCGAACGGCCCATGGATCCGCTCTCCCGGGCGGTGCTGACAGGCCGTCGGGCGGAGTACGATCCGCGCATCGGTTCATGCCCGGAAAGCCCCGAAGACACAGATGTCACGGAGGAACAATGCAGCCGACCGCCACGGTCCTGGTCTACAGCGACGACGCCAACACCCGTGAGCAGGTGAGGCTGGCAGCCGGGCGCAGGCCCGCGGCTGACGTGCCACCGGTGGAATTCCTCGAATGCGCCACCATGCCCGCCGTGCTGGAGGCGCTGGACCGCGGCGGCATCGACGTCTGTGTGCTGGACGGCGAGACGGCGCCCGCGGGCGGCATGGGCGTCTGCCGGCAGATCAAGGACGAGATCTTCCGGTGCCCGCCGGTGCTGCTGCTGATCGGGCGCCCGCAGGACGCCTGGCTGGCCACCTGGAGCCGCGCGGACGCCGCGGTGACCCTGCCGGTCGAACCGGTCGAGTTCGCGGACGCCCTGGCCGCCCTGCTGCGCAGCAGGGACTGCGTGGGCGCCTGAGGCCCGCCGCGGCCCCGTCCGTGGTCCCTCCGAGGGGCAGCGCACACCCCGGTCCGGTCAGACCTCGGGGCGCAGTCGCGCCGCCTGGATCGTCTCCGTACGGTCCGGGGTGGTGCTCTTCTGCAGGGCGCTGCCCTTCAGCCATTTGGCCCAGGACAGGTTCCAGTCCCCGTAGCCGTTGTCGAACGGTGTCATCGTCTCGCCCTGGCTGCCCACGACCGTGACGATGTCGCCCGGGCGCACGGTGTTGTAGAACCACTCGGCCTGGCTGGTGCTCATGCCGGTACAGCCGTGGCTGACGTTCGCGTACCCCTGCGAGCCGGTGGACCAGGGGGCCGCGTGCACGTACTCGCCGCTCCAGGTGACCCGCGTCGCGTAGTAGACCTGCAGGTCGTACGAGTCGGAGGAGCCCTCGGCGATGCCGATCGTCTCCCCGCGCATACGTACGCGGTATTCCTTGCCCAGCACGACCTTGACGCCGTTTCGGGTGGAGAAGCCCGGCTTGCCGGTCGTCACCGGAATGGTGTTGATCACTTTCCCGTCGCGCTTGACCGTCATCGAGTGCGCCGCGGCGTTCGTGACGGCCTCGATGCGGGCGCCCGTGGTGAGCCTCAGCGGCTTGGTGGGGGCTCCGTAGAGGGCGTCGGTGACCTTGACGCCGGCCAGGCCGCTGGTGACGTCGATGGTCGCCCTGGCGGGCCAGTAGTCCTTGGGGCGGTAGTGCAGGGTCTTGTCGTCGACCCAGTACCAGGAGCCGGTCACGGCGGGCGTGGAGCGGACCCGCAGGGCGCGCTCGACATTGGCCCTGGAGGCCTTGTCCTTGACCGGAGCGCTGAGTTCCGCCGTGATGGGCTGTCCGACGCCGTAGGTGCCCGCCTGAGGGCCGAAGGCGACCTTCAGGAACTTCTTGGCGGAGGTGGTCCCGAAAGAGAGCGTACGGCTGCCAGGAGCGCCGTCGTCGTCCTCCACACCGACCCTGACGGTGTACCGGGTGCCGGCGGCGAGCGGGAGCGTGGAGTGCCACCGCTTCCCGTCCGCGCCGAGTTCACCCGCGAGGTGGCGGCCGCTCGTGTCGACGGCCGACACGTCCGTGATCCGGCCGTCGTCGCCGTTGACGGTGACCTCCAGCGGCTTGCCGGGGTCGACCTTCTCGTCGCCGTCCGACGCGTTGGCGGTGATCTCGTCCGCCGCGTCGTACGGCTTCTCCGCGAGCGGGTGGCCACCGGACCCGCCACAGGCGGTCACACCTGCGACCAGGGACACGACCAGCAGAGTGCAGCTCACTACGGGGCGGATGCGCGGCGTGTGGTTCATGGACCCACGTTATGGAGGTTCGTCCGTATCGGCGCGCGGTGTGACTGCGAACGGGGGGCCCGTACTCCTCTCGGTGGAGAAGTACGGGCCCCCCGTCAGGTGGAGCGGCGACGCTGTGTCACTGGGTGCGGTTCTCACCGCGGTAATACTCGAAGACCCAGCCGAACAGACCGATCAGGATGACCGGGGCCGAGAAGTAGAGCAGCCACCAGCCGAAGATGACTCCCATGAAGGCGAGGGCACCGCCGACCGCCAGCGAGAGCGGCTGCCAGCTGTGCGGGGAGAAGAACCCCACCTCGCCGGCCTCGTCCGCCACATCGGCTTCCTTGTTGTCCTGCGCCATGGCGTCGACCCGCCGGGCCGTGAAGGCCAGGTAGAAGCCGATCATGACACTCAGCCCGAAGGCCAGGACGAGCGCGGTGGTACCGGCCGGCTCCTTCGACCACACGCCGTACGTGACGGCCATGGCGAGGATGAAGACGCTCAGCCAGATGAACATCTTGCCCTGGATCTTCACTTGCCGGCCTCCTTGCCACCAGCGAGGGCCTTGTCATCCTCGGAGTGGTGCTCCAGCTGTTCGAGCGCCGAGATCTCCGGGTGATGCAGGTCGAACGCCGGGGATTCGGAACGGATCCGCGGCAGGGTGAGGAAGTTGTGCCGCGGCGGCGGGCAGGAGGTCGCCCACTCCAGCGAACGGCCGTAACCCCACGGGTCGTCGACCTCGACCTTCTTGCCGTACTTGGCGGTCTTCCACACGTTGTAGAAGAACGGCAGCATCGACAGGCCGAGCAGGAACGAGGAGATCGTCGAGATCGTGTTCAGCGCGGTGAAGCCGTCGGCCGCGAGGTAGTCCGCGTAACGACGCGGCATGCCCTCGGCACCCAGCCAGTGCTGCACCAGGAACGTGCCGTGGAAGCCCACGAACAGCGTCCAGAACGTGATCTTGCCGAGCCGCTCGTCCAGCATCTTGCCGGTGAACTTCGGCCACCAGAAGTGGAATCCGGAGAACATCGCGAAGACCACGGTGCCGAAGATGACGTAGTGGAAGTGCGCGACGACGAAGTACGAGTCCGAGACGTGGAAGTCCATCGGGGGCGATGCCAGGATCACGCCGGTCAGACCACCGAAGGTGAAGGTGATCAGGAAGCCGACGGCCCAGAGCATCGGTGTCTCGAAGGACAACGATCCCTTCCACATCGTGCCGATCCAGTTGAAGAACTTCACACCGGTCGGTACCGCGATGAGGAATGTCATGAACGAGAAGAACGGCAACAGCACGCCGCCCGTCACGTACATGTGGTGCGCCCACACCGTCACGGAAAGACCCGCGATGGCGATCGTCGCGCTGATCAGGCCGATGTAGCCGAACATCGGCTTCCGGCTGAACACCGGAATCACTTCGGAAATGATTCCGAAGAATGGCAGGGCGATGATGTACACCTCTGGATGGCCGAAGAACCAGAAGAGGTGTTGCCAGAGCAATGCGCCGCCATTGGCCGCGTCGAAGACATGCGCACCGAATTTACGGTCCGCCTCCAGCGCGAAGAGCGCGGCGGCGAGCACCGGGAAGGCCAGCAGGACCAGCACACCGGTCAGCAGGACGTTCCAGACGAAGATCGGCATGCGGAACATCGTCATGCCGGGGGCACGCATGCAGATGATCGTGGTGATGAAGTTGACCGAACCGAGGATCGTGCCGAAGCCGGAGAAGGCCAGACCCATGATCCACATGTCGGCGCCGACACCCGGCGACCGGACCGCGTCCGAGAGCGGGGAGTAGGCGAACCAGCCGAAGTCCGCCGCACCCTGCGGGGTGAGGAAGCCGGCCACCGCGATGATCGAGCCGAAGAGGTACAGCCAGTACGCGAACATGTTCAGCCGCGGGAACGCCACGTCGGGCGCGCCGATCTGCAGCGGCATGATCCAGTTCGCGAATCCGGCGAACAGCGGCGTCGCGAACATCAGCAGCATGATCGTGCCGTGCATCGTGAACGCCTGGTTGAACTGCTCGTTCGACATGATCTGCGTGCCGGGACGGGCCAGTTCGGCGCGCATGAAGAGCGCCATCAGACCGCCGATGCAGAAGAACGCGAACGATGTGACCAGGTACATCGTGCCGATCGTCTTGTGGTCAGTGGTGGTCAGCCACTTGATGACGACGTTTCCCGGCTGCTTGCGCCGGACCGGCAGCTCGTCCTCGTACGAGTCGTCTGCTGCCGCGGCACCCTGAGATTCGTTGAGGATGCTCACAGTTTGTTCGTCTCCGCATTCCTGGCCGGGTCAGTCTGCTCGATGCCGGCCGGCACGTAGCCCTTCTGGCCCTTCTTCGCCAGCTCCTCCAGGTGCGCCTGGTAGCGCTCGGGGGAGACGACCTTGACGTTGAAGAGCATCCGGGAGTGGTCGACGCCGCAGAGCTCGGCGCACTTGCCCATGAAGGTGCCCTCCTGGTTCGGAGTCACCTCGAAGGCGTTGGTGTGGCCCGGAATGACGTCCTGCTTCATGAGGAACGGCACCACCCAGAAGGAGTGGATGACGTCACGCGAAGTCAGTACGAAGCGGACCTTCTCGCCCTTCGGCAGCCACAGGGTCGGACCCGGGTTGCCGTTCTGCGGGTTCCGCGTTCCCGGGACGCCGAAGTCGTAGACGCCTTCCGCACCCTTGGGGAAGTCCTTGCGGAACCGGTCGGGGATGGCGTCGAGCTCCTTGGGGATCTCGTTGCCCGTGGCGGCGGAGCCGTCCACGTTCTCGATGTAGTTGAAGCCCCAGCTCCACTGGTAGCCGACCACGTTGATGGTGTGGGCCGGCTTCGGGGAGAGCGAGAGGAGCTTCGATTCATCGCGCGCGGTGAAGTAGAACAACACCGAGACGATGATCAGAGGGACCACGGTGTACAGCGCCTCGATGGGCATGTTGTACCTGGTCTGCGGAGGAACCTCGACCTTGGTGCGGCTGCGCCGGTGGAAGATGACGCTCCACAGGATCAGGCCCCAGACCAGCACGCCCGTGGCGAGCGCTGCCGCCCACGAGCCCTGCCAGAGGGAAAGGATCCGTGGTGCCTCTTCTGTTACCGGCGTGGGCATACCAAGGCGGGGGAAGTCCTTGTATGTGCAACCGGTTGCGGTCGCCAGGATCAGGCCCGCAGTCAGCACCTGCGGCAGCTTCCGCCGCATCGGGCGCCGCGACGAGCGGTCGGAGCCGTTGGGACTCACGTAGCGCCTTCCCGAGAGTCTCGCCCGCGCGGTCGGCGCGGCCGTCTTTCTGGTCGGTCGCCGCCCTGACGCGGGCAGGGGTTTGGATGTTTATGCGGACCAAACCCTACTGGACGCTATTTGGGGTCGCGCGGGGAGGGTGCCCAACGCGCCGCCCGACTCCCCGAAGGGGTGGAATACGGGCCTCCGACCGCCATCTGACGCCCCCTATCCTGACCCCGCGGGCGGCCCGTCCCCGGGCCCCGGCCCGGCTCGGGCTAGCGTGGCCGCGTGCCCTACTTCGACACCGCTTCCGCCGCCCCCCTGCACCCCGTCGCACGCCAGGCGCTGCTTGCCGCCCTGGACGAGGGCTGGGCCGATCCGGCCCGGCTGTACCGGGAGGGGCGGCGGGCCCGGCTGCTCCTGGACGCCGCCCGGGAGGCCGCCGCCGAGGCCGTCGGGTGCCGCCCGGACGAGCTCACATTCACCCCTTCGGGGACCTTGGCGGTTCACTCGGGAATTTCCGGGGCCCTCGCAGGACGTCGGCGTGTCGGCCGTCATCTGGTGGTCTCCTCGGTCGAACACTCGTCGGTGCTCCATTCAGCCGCCACCCATGAGGCCGGGGGCGGATCGGTCTCCGAGGTCCCGGTGGACCGGTCGGGGGCGGTGAGCGCGGCGGCGTACGGGGCGGTGCTGCGCGAGGACACCGCGCTGGCCTGTCTGCAGTCCGCCAACCACGAGGTCGGCACCGAGCAGCCGGTGGCCGGGGTCGCGGAGGTCTGCCGGGCGGCCGGGGTGCCGCTGCTGGTGGACGCCGCGCAGTCGCTGGGCCGGGAGCCGGTGCCGGAGGGCTGGTCGCTGCTGACCGGCAGCGCCCACAAGTGGGGCGGGCCGTCCGGCGTCGGGCTGCTGGCGGTGCGCAAGGGGGTGCGGTTCGCCGTTCAAGGTCCGGCCGACGAGCGGGAGTCGGGGCGGTCGGCGGGGTTCGAGAACCTTCCGGCGATCGTCGCGGCGGCCGCGTCGCTGCGGGCGGTGCGGGCGGAGGCCGCGGCCGAGTCCGTACGGCTGCGGGCCCTGGTGGACCGGATCCGGGCCGCGGTGCCGGAGCTGGTGCCCGATGTGGAGGTGGTCGGCGATCCGGTGCGGCGGCTGCCGCATCTGGTGACCTTCTCCTGTCTCTATGTCGACGGAGAGACACTGCTGCACGAGCTGGACCGGGCGGGTTTCTCCGTATCGTCCGGTTCGTCCTGCACCAGCAGCACGCTGACACCGAGCCATGTGCTCAGGGCCATGGGAGTGCTGTCGGAGGGGAACGTACGGGTGTCACTGCCGAACGGCACCGCCGACCAGGACGTGGACCGCTTCCTGGAGGTGCTGCCCCGGGTGGTGGCGGAGGTACGGGAAAGGCTCGGCGCGCCCGTTCCGGCGCCCCCCTCCCCCGCCCCGGTCACGTCCCTGGTGGTCGACGCGCTCGGGAAGCGCTGCCCGATCCCGGTGATCGAACTCGCGAAGGTGATCGGGGACGTGCCTCCGGGCGGGACGGTGACCGTGCTCTCCGACGACGAGGCGGCGCGGCTGGACATCCCGGCGTGGTGCGCGATGCGCGAGCAGGAGTACGTGGGTGAGGAGCCGGCGGACCGCGGCTCGGCCTATGTGGTCCGCCGGCTGTCCTGACTACGAGAGGTGGGTGCGCACCTCGGCGGCGGCGTCATGGCCGTACGCCTTGGTGAAGCGGTCCATGAAGTGGGCGCGGCGCAGGGTGTACTCCTGGGTGCCGACCGTCTCGATGACCAGGGTGGCCAGCATGCAGCCGACCTGGGCGGCGCGCTCCAGGCCGACGCCCCAGGCGAGGCCGGAGAGGAAACCGGCCCGGAAGGCGTCGCCGACGCCGGTCGGGTCGGCCTTGGTCTCCTCCTCCGGGCAGCCGACCTCGATCGGGTCCTGGCCGGCGCGCTCGATGCGGACGCCGCGGGCGCCGAGGGTGGTGACCCGGTGGCCGACCTTGGCCAGGATCTCCTCGTCGGTCCAGCCGGTCTTGGACTCGATGAGCCCCTTCTCGTACTCGTTGGAGAAGAGGTACGTGGCCCCGTCGAGGAGGATCCGGATCTCGTCGCCGTCCATCCGGGCGATCTGCTGCGAGAAGTCGGCGGCGAACGGGATGCCCCGGGAGCGGCACTCCTCCGTGTGGCGGAGCATCCCCTCGGGGTCGTCGGCGCCGATCGAGACCAGGTCGAGGCCGCCGACCCGGTCGGCGACGGCCTTCAGCTCGATGAGCCGGGCCTCGCTCATCGCACCGGTGTAGAAGGAACCGATCTGGTTGTGGTCGGCATCCGTCGTGCAGACGAAGCGGGCGGTGTGCAGGACCTCGGAGATCCGGACCGAACCGGTGTCGACGCCGTGGCGGTCGAGCCAGGCGCGGTACTCGTCGAAGTCGGAGCCGGCGGCGCCGACCAGGATCGGCTCCGTGCCCAGCAGGCCCATGCCGAAGCAGATGTTGGCGGCGACACCGCCCCGGCGCACGTCGAGGTTGTCGACCAGGAAGGAGAGCGAGACCGTGTGCAGCTGATCCGCGACCAGCTGGTCGGCGAAACGGCCGGGGAAGGTCATGAGGTGATCGGTGGCGATGGAGCCGGTGACTGCGATTCGCACGGGGAAACTGCTCCTGTGGAGATCGGGGGGAACGGGTGACTGTGTTCCCGGGGCGGCGTGACAGTTCACGCTACCGGTTCCCCGGACCCACCATGAAGGGGGCAAAACTACCCGATAGTAGGTCTTTCTTCCCGAGGCTCGCAGTGCCTACGGTGCGGATATGTCGAACCACATCGCCACGGGCGAGTCCGAGATCAGCCTGGCCGAGCTGCGCGTTGACTGCGCGCGGATGGCTCCGCACTGGGTGGCCCATCCGAAGTCTGCCCCCGTTCCGGTGGCGCCGTCCCGGATTCACGGGGTCAGCGTGCCCGCCGCCTCCGCCCGGCTGATCGACGCCATGTCCGACTACGGCGACTGAGAGGCGGCCGAGACCCGCACCGATCGCGCCCGAGGCCCCGCGAGGGAACCGTGCGCGCCGCTGCTCCGTCCCACCGTTGTCCCCGTCCGGGGACGGACGACAGGCCGGGCGACGGCATGTGACGCCCATACAGGCGAAGGAGCGATCCGGTGAGCACCGAGCGACCCGACAACGACGTGACCGGCCCCCGGCGGCGTTCGCCGCTCGCCGTGGCCTCGGTGGCGGCAGCCGTACTGCTGGCCGGTGGCGGTGGCGCGTACTGGGCCGCGACCGCGGCCGACGGCGACGGCAGGTCCGGCAGCGGCGCGGACGACGGCGGGCGGCGCACCCCTCCCCCGCTGGCCCTGGGGCAGCACTCGGGCGCCCCCACGGCCCCCGAGTCGCCCCCACGGGGCATCGCGCCGGGCGAGCCCGATCCGAGCGGCGGCCGGGTGGTCTACCGCGCGTCCGGCACGCTGCCCGAGGGGCCGCGCACGGCCGCGGTGCGGCAGTCGGTGGGCAGCGTCTCGGCGGCCGAGGTGGCCCGGCTGGCGAAGGCGCTGGGCCTGGCGGGCGCGCCGCAGGCCGAGGCCACATACTGGAAGGTGGGGTCCGACGGAGACGGCTCGGGCCCGGTCCTGCGGGTGAACAAGCAGGCTCCGGGCACCTGGAGCTTCGCCCGGTACGGCTCCGGCGGTACGGACAACTGCCAGAAGAAGGCGGTCTGTTCAGGCGGGAACCCGGCGCCTGGCGGCAGCGGTTCCCCGGTGAGCGAGAGCGCCGCCAGGGCCGCCGCGGCACCGGTCCTGAAGGCGGCGGGGCAGCACGACGCCACGCTGGATTCCGGCCAACTCATGGGTGCGGTACGGGTGGTGAACGCCGACCCGAAGGTGGACGGCCTGCCCACCTACGGCTGGTCGACCGGGATCCAGGTGGGTCCGGACGGTCAAGTGGTCGGCGGCAGCGGCCAGTTGAAGGGGCTGGAGAAGGGCGACAGCTATCCGGTGATCGACGCGGCAAAGGCGCTGGAGCAGCTGAACGGCCCGGCGGCCCGCAAGGAGGCCCGCGCGGACATCGGCGGCTGTGCCTCCCCCGTACCGCTGGACGAAGGCCTGAAATCGCCGAAGGCCCACTGCGGGGCGCGGACCGGGGCGGAGCGGCCGACGACGACCGCGACGGTCGACAAGGCGGTGTTCGGCCTGTCGGCGCAGTACGTGGCGGGCAAGCAGACGCTCGTACCGTCCTGGCTCTTCTCGGTGCAACCGGCCGCCGGCGGCCGGGGCACCACGGTGACACAGGTCGCCGTGGCCCCCTCGTACCTGGCGAAGAGCGCACCGGCGACGGCCGCTCCCACGCCGTCCCCGACGCCCCCGGGCGACGCGGATAAGCCCCAGCGGCAGTTGCTGTCGTACAGCGCCGACGGGCGGACCCTGTCGGTGACGTTCTGGGGCGGGGCGTGCAGCACGTACACCGCGAGCGCGACCGAGAGTCCGGACCGGGTGACCGTGAAGGTGACGGAGGCGAAGCAGCCCGGGAAGAAGGTCTGCATCATGATCGCCAAGGAACTGACCCGGACGGTGACGCTCGACGCACCGCTCGGCGACCGGACCGTGGTCGACGCGGTGTCGGGCGGCGACGTGCCCCGCGACTGAGCGCCCGACCCTCGGGCACGACGACGGCGGCGGTCCCGGATTACGGGAC
>NZ_JBHXTM010000102.1:0-17095 GCF_042677325.1 Streptomyces sp. NPDC127117 | reverse complement strand
GTCCGGGGGGGAACACTCCCCGGACCCCGCCGCCCCTCCTCTCATACGGCCCGCCTCACGAAGTCCGCCGCCAGGGCCGGCACAGCCCCAGGAAGCAGACCATCGCGCCCACCGCGCACACCAGTTGCACGACGGCCATCGGGACGGCCGTGTCCTCGCCCGCGATGCCGACGAGCGGCGAGGCGATGGCGCCGATCAGGAAGGACGAGGTGCCGAGCAGGGCGGAGGCGGATCCGGCCGCGTGCTTCGTGCGCATCAGTGCCTGCGCGTTCGTGTTCGGCATCGCCATCCCCATCGCCGACATCAGCACGAACAGTCCGGCGGCGACCGGGACCAGGCCCACCTCTCCGAAGACCCCGGTCGTCATCAGCAGCAGTGCGGCCGCGGCGAGCGTGATGACCGAGAGCCCGAAGGTGAGCGCCTTGTCCAGGCTGACCCGGCCGACCAGGATCTTGCCGTTGATCTGGCCGACGATGATCATGCCGACCGAGTTGATGCCGAAGAGCAGGCTGAACGTCTGCGGCGAGGCGCCGTAGATCTCCTGCATGACGAACGGCGATGCGCTCACATAGGAGAAGAGGGCGGCGAAGGCGAGGCTGCCCGCGATCATGTAGCCGGTGAAGACCCGGTCGGCGAGCAGTCCGCGCATGGTGCGCAGCGCGTCGCCGAGGCCACCGGTGTGCCGGTCCTGCGGCGGCAGGGTCTCGCCCAGCCACTTCCAGACGACGAGGGTGAGCAGCACGCCGACGACGGTGAGGACGGCGAAGATGCCGCGCCAGTCGGTGAACCGCAGCACCTGGCCGCCGATCAGCGGGGCGACGATCGGCGCGACGCCGGAGATGAGCATCAGCGTGGAGAAGAACCTGGCCATCTCCACGCCGTCGTACATGTCGCGCACCACGGCACGGGCGATGACGATGCCCGCCGCACCGGCCAGGCCCTGGAGCAGACGGAAGCCGATGAGGAGCCCGGTGGTGGGCGCGAAGACACAGAGCGCGGTGGCGACGACGTAGATCACCATGCCGAGGAGCAGCGGCCTGCGCCTGCCCCACCGGTCGCTCAGCGGTCCGACGACGACCTGTCCGAGCGCCAGGCCGGTCAGGCAGGCGGTGAGGGTGAGCTGGATGGTGGCGGCGGGCGCGTGCAGGGAGTCGGTGACCGCGGGCAGGGCGGGGAGGTACATGTCCATGGAGAGCGGCGGAACCGCGGTGAGACCGCCGAGGACGAGTGTGACGAGAAGCCCGGTGCGCCTGGCCGCTTCGGCAGCGGCCGGCTTTCCGGGCGGTGTGCCGGTGGTTCCTGGCCCCGCGGCCAGGGTTCCGGCGGTCGGTATGTCGGTGCGTTCCTGCTGGGTCCGGCTTGCGCCGCTCTCCGGCATTTCCATCTCCATGTCGTTGAATCCGCATCTATGCTCTCAGCTCAGCCGGACTGGTCGAGACCTCTTGGGGAGCAGGCATGACAGGGATGAGCGGCACTGTGCGGTGGGGTGTGCTGGCGACCGGCGGTATCGCCACGGCGTTCACCGAGGATCTCCGGTCGATGCCGGACACGGAAGTGGTGGCCGTCGCATCTCGGACAGACTCCTCGGCGCGGGCGTTCGCCGAGCGGTTCGGGATACCCCGGGCGTACGGCAGCTGGGACGCTCTCGCCGCCGACGACGAGATCGACGTGGTGTACGTCGCGACGCCGCACTCGGCGCACCTGGAGGCTGCCTCGCTCTGCCTGGAGGCCGGGAAGCACGTGCTGTGCGAGAAGGCGTTCACGCTCAACGCCCGGGAGGCGGACCGGCTGGTGAAGCTCGCCCGGGACCGGGGGCTCTTCCTGATGGAGGCCATGTGGACGTACTGCAACCCGGTCATCCGGCGCATGACGGAGCTGGTGCGGGACGGCGCCATCGGCGATGTCCGCACCGTGCAGGCCGACTTCGGGCTCGCGGGCCCGTTCGGGCCCGAACACCGGCTGCGCGACCGGGCACTGGGCGGCGGCGCGCTGCTGGACCTCGGGGTCTATCCGGTGTCGTTCGCGCATCTGCTGCTGGGCGAGCCGGACCGGGTGCAGGCAGACGCGGTGCTCTCCCCCGAGGGCGTCGATGTGCACACCGCGATGCTGCTGGGCTGGTCGGAGGCGGGCGCCTCGGCGCTGCTGAACTGCTCGATCGTGGCGGACACCCCGCAGACCGGCGCGGTCACGGGGACGAAGGGCCGGATCGAGTTCCCGCGCGGCTTCTTCTACCCGGAGCGGTTCGTGCTGCACCGGCCGGGACACGAGCCCGAGGAGTTCACCGCCGGTGCCGCGGGCGCGGGGCTGCGCGGGATGCAGTTCGAGCAGGCCGAGGTGGTGCGGGCGCTGCGGGCGGGCGAGACGGAGTCGCCGCTGGTGCCGCTGGACGGGTCGCTGGCCGTGATGCGGACGCTCGACGCGGTACGTGACCGCATCGGCGTCCGCTACGCGGCGGACGACCTCGGCTGACCGGCGTCGGGGCCTGGGCCTGGGCCTGGCCTGCGCCTGGGCCTGGGCCTGGGCCTGGGCCTGGGCCGGCGAACACCGTGACCAGGGTCTTACGCGGGCGTGAGGCCCTGGTTGCCCACCTCGGTGACGAACGACGCGGCCGTGGCGAGGGGCGCGCCGGGGGTGGTGACGGCGGACACCGTGCGGTAGTCGGCGCGCGCCTGCTCCCGGCCCAGCGTGACGACGGCGTATCCGCGGCGGCCGTTGAAGAACTTCATGTGCGGGTTGGCCTGCATCTGGTTGTTCCAGCTGCCGGGCTTGTCCGAACCGTCCTTGCCGCTGGTGATGGAGGTGGCGACGATCTCCGTGCCGACGGTGCGGGACGCCGGGTCGTCGAAGTCCTTCTTCAGGTCGAAGCCGTAGCCGACGTGCACATCGCCGGTCAGCACCATCAGGTTGCCGACCCCGGCGGCCTCGGCGCCCTTCAGGATGCGGGCCCGGGAGGCGGGGTAGCCGTCCCAGGCGTCCATGGACAGCTTGAAGGCGTCGGTGGGGACGTCGCGCCGCTGGGCGAAGGTGACCTGCTGCGGTACGACGTTCCAGGTGGCCCGCGAGGCGTGCCAGCCGTCGATCAGCCAGCGCTCCTGGGTGGCGCCGGTCATGGTGCGCGACGGGTCCTGGGACTCCGGTCCGGGCGTCTGCCAGCCGTCGCCGTACGCCTGGTCGCTGCGGTACTGGCGGGTGTCGAGGATGTCGAACTGGGCGAGCCGGCCGAACCGCAGGCGCCGGTAGAGCCTCATGTCGGGGCCGGTGGGCCGCTGCGGGGCGCGCAGCGGCTGGTTCTCCCAGTACGCGCGGTACGCGGCGGCGCGGCGCAGCAGGAACTCCTCCGGCGGGACGTCGTTCTCGGGGGTTCCGCCCGCGTAGTTGTTCTCGGTCTCGTGGTCGTCCCAGGTGACGACGAAGGGGTGCGCGGCGTGGGCGGCGCGCAGATCCGGGTCGGACTTGTAGAGGCCGTACCGCAGCCGGTAGTCCTCCAGCGTGACCGTCTCCCGGTTGTAGTGGGCGGGGAGCTTGCGGTCGGTGTAGTTGCGGGCGCCGCCGGTGGCGTTGACGGCGTACTCGTAGAGGTAGTCGCCGAGGTGGAAGACGACGTCCACGTCCTCCTGGGCGAGGTGCTTGTACGCGGTGAAGTAGCCGTCGTGGTAAGCCTGGCAGGAGACGGCGGCCAGGCTCAGCGAGCTGTTGCCGGCGCCGCGGGCGGGCGCGGTGCGGGTCCGGCCGACGGGGCTGGTCCACGTTCCGGTGCGGAAGCGGTAGTAGAAGACGCGGTCGGCGTCGAGGCCCTTGACCTCGACGTGGACGCTGTGGTCGAACTCCGGGTGGGCGGTGACCGATCCGCGCCGCACGATGCGGGAGAAGCGCTCGTCGCGGGCGAGTTCCCAGCGCACCTGGACCCGGTTCCTGGGCAGTCCGCTGCCGGGTTCGTACGGGCGCGGTGCGAGTCTCGTCCACAGCAGGACCGAGTCGGGAAGCGGGTCGCCGGAGGCGACACCGAGGGTGAAGGGGTCGTCGCCGATCTTCTTCGCGTCCAGTTCGGCGGCGCTCGCGGTGCCCGCTGCGGGCAGGTTGACCGAGAAGGCGAGCGCGGCGGCGGCTCCGGTGACGGTGAGGAAACGGCGGCGGCCGATCTGCCTGGCCGCGTCACGCATCTCCTGCTGGTGCGATGAGTTTGTCATCTGTCCCTCCCCTGGCTGGTGATGTACTACGGCAGTTCACCGGCCCAGCACATCGGGCGGCTGTCGTGTTCGCGTCGCTCGGGCGTCCGGTGGATGAGGAATGCGGCAGCAATGGGTTCACGGGGACAAAACGCGCATCCATGACGGGTCAATGATCATCTTCTCCGGCCGGCCGGGGCACGAACGCGCCGTCGTACGTGCCGCCTTGACCCCATGTGGCCTCACACGCCACCGGGGCGGCAGGGCGTACGCTGCGGCCTCATGAGCAACAAAGTGTTGAATTCCGACCCGAAGACGGCGGTCGTGACGGGCGCGGGTTCCGGTATCGGGCGCGCCGTGGCGCTCGCCCTGACCGGTGCCGGCTGGTCGGTGGCGCTCGCGGGGCGACGGCCCGAACCGCTCGCCGGGACCGCCGCGCTGGCCGGGGAGAACGCCCGGGTGATCACCGTCCCGGCCGATGTGTCGCGCCCCGAGGACGTGACCGCGCTCTTCTCCTCGGTACGGGAGTGCTTCGGCCGCCTCGATCTGCTCTTCAACAACGCGGGTACGTTCGGCCCGCGTTCCGTCCCGGTGGAGGACCTTTCGGTGGCGGACTGGCGCTCGGTGGTGGACGTCAACGTGACGGGCGCGTTCCTGTGCGCGCAGGCGGCGTACCGGCTGATGAAGGAGCAGGACCCGCAGGGCGGCCGGATCATCAACAACGGCTCGATCTCGGCCCATGCACCGCGCCCCCACTCGGTCGCCTACACCACGACCAAGCACGCCATGACGGGGCTGACGAAGTCGCTGTCGCTGGACGGGCGTCCGTACCGGATCGCCTGCGGGCAGATCGACATCGGCAACGCGGCCACGGACATGACCGAGCAGATGCGGACCGGCATCCTCCAGGCCAACGGCGAACTCGCGGTCGAGCCGGTGATGGCGGCGGCGGACGTGGCCCGGACGGTGCTCCACATGGCGGAGCTGCCCCTGGAGGCGAACATGCAGTTCGCGACGGTACTGGCGACGGCGATGCCGTACGTGGGGCGCGGCTGACGGAGCGCCCCAACACGCCGCCCGCCGGGGGGCGGTTGCCACCGCACGACCGGACTCGGGACGGAATGAGCACCCGCGCACCGGGGCACCGCGCGCTGCCCCTATGCTGACACTCCTTCACCGGAACTCCACACAAGGAACACGGCATGCGCATACGCACCGCGGCTCCCCTCGCACTGGCCGCCGCCACCGCCCTGGCCGGCTCGCTGCTCGTCACGGCCCCCGCCTCGGCCGCCTCGCACCAGGGCGGGCTGCACCTCGGGAAGATCCAGTACGACAGCCCCGGCAAGGACACCCGCAGCAACTCCTCCCTCAACGCCGAGTGGGTGGACATCCACAACAACGGCAAGTCGAAGCTCCAGCTCAAGGGCTACAAGCTCAAGGACAACACCGGCTACACGTACACCTTCGGCAGCTACACCATCGCCGCGGGCAAGACCGTCAAGGTCCACACCGGCCGGGGCAAGAACGCGTCGGGCAACGTGTACTGGAACCGCGGTTCGTACGTCTGGAACAACACCGGTGACAAGGCCCGGCTGATCAAGCCGAACGGCAAGCTCCAGGACTCCTGCTCCTGGACGAAGTCCGGCAAGGGCACCAAGAACTGCCACTGAGCCGGACGCCCCCGGCCCGGGAGCGTTCTCGCCGGCCCGCCCGGGGGCGCTCCCGCTCTGCCCGCCCGGGACACTCCCCCTCTGCCGGTCCGGGGCGTCCCCCCTGCCGGTCCGGAGCGGGAATGCCCCGGGCCGCGACGGGGTTGGCCTGCGGTATGAGCCCGCATCCAGGTACCGACGTCCTTCGCTACACCGCGTTCTCCGCCGACCCCGAGGGCGGCAACCCTGCCGGAGTCGTCCTCGACGCCTCCGGGCTGGACGACGCCGCCATGCTCGCCGTCGCGGCGGAGCTCGGGTACAGCGAGTCGGCATTTCTGACCGGCCGGAGCGAACCGGGCGGTGCGGAGGTGCCGGGCGGTGCGGAGGTGCCGGATGTCCGGGAGTACACCATCCGCTACTTCAGCCCGAAGGCCGAGGTCCCGTTCTGCGGCCACGCCACCGTGGCGACGGCCCTCGCGCTGGCCGAGCGCGACGGCCCCGGCGATCTGGTGTTCCGTACGCCCGCGGGCACCGTCCCGGTCACCGTCACCCAGGAGGGCGCCGAGCTGCGCGCCACGCTCACCAGCGTCGAACCGGACGTCCTGGACATCGCCCCCGCCGATCTGGCCGAGGCGCTCGCCGCCCTGGACTGGCCGGCCGCCGACCTCGACCCGGCGCTGCCGCCCCGGATCGCCTTCGCGGGCGCCCGCCACCTGGTGCTGGCCGCGGCGACCCGGGAACGCCTCGCCGACCTCTCCTACGACTTCGCGCGCCTCGAAGCGCTGATGCACCGGCTGGACCTGACGACCCTGCAACTGGTGTGGCGGCAGGCCCCGGACGTCTTCCACGTCCGCGACCCGTTCCCGGTCGGCGGTGTCGTCGAGGACCCCGCCACGGGCGCCGCGGCGGCCGCCTTCGGCGCCTACCTGCGCGACCGGGCCCTCGTCCCCGACACCGCCGTCCTCACCCTCCACCAGGGCGAGGACATGGGCCGCCCCGGAACACTCACGGTCGAACTGCGGGCGGGCGACGCCCGGGTACGGGTGAGCGGGACGGGGGCCCGCATCGGGGACTGACGGGACCACGCCCGTACGACAGTGTTGGGCAGGACCACGCCCGTACGACAGTGTCCGGCAGGACCACGCCCGTACGACGGCGCCCGGCGGGGCCGACGCCGCCCGGCGTACGGGGACCGGCGTGCGGTGGCTGGCAGGCTGGCGCCATGGACCAGCACAGTGCCCACGATCCCGGCCCCGCCGACCGCCCCGCCCCGCGTCCCGACCGGGATCACGACACCTGGACGACCATCGACGAGCTGCACGACTGGCTCGACTCGGAGACCGGCATCCCGCCCGAGCAGGATCTGCTGCTGCGGATGCTGAAGCTGTCGGAGGAGGTGGGCGAGGTCGCCCAGGCCGTCATCGGGGCCACCGGCCAGAACCCGCGCAAGGGCGCCACTCATTCCTGGCAGGACGTGGAGGCCGAACTCTGCGACGTCATCGTGACAGCGATGGTGGCCCTGCGCACCCTCACCCCCGACGCGGCGACCGTGTTCGACGGGCATGTGCGACGCGTCGCGGCACGTCCGCGCTCCCCGCTCGGCCCGTCGTGGCAGACCCCCGGCGCCGCACCCCGACAACAGATCCCGGGGCATGGCGGTACGGCAACAGGTGCCTGAACAACGGGCAACCATCTCTTGCGGCTACGATCGCGGGCACCGGAGCGAGACCAGGAGTGCCGACCGTGTCCGAACCACGCATCGCCGTATCCATCGTCACCATGGGCGATCGCCCACAGGAGGTCGAGGCCCTGCTGGCCTCGGTGGCCGGGCAGGACGTACGTCCGGACCGGCTCGTCGTGGTGGGCAATGGATCACCCCTTCCGGACTTCAGCGCCTTTCCGGGCCTGTCCGATCTGACCGGCGGTGTGACGGCGATCGAGCTGGCGGAGAACCTGGGCTGTCCCGGGGGCCGCAACGTCGCCCTGCAGAAGCTGGCGGACTTCGGTGACGTGGATGTCGTCATCGAGCTCGACGACGACGGCCTCCTGGTCGACAACGGGGTGTTCCGCAAGGTCCGGGAGCTGTTCGCCGCCGATCCGCGGCTCGGCATCGTCGGCTTCCGGATCGCCGACGAACTGGGCGAGACCCAGCGCCGCCATGTGCCGCGGCTGCGCGCCGCCGACCCGATGCGGGGCGGACCGGTCACCGCGTTCCTGGGCGGCGGACACGCCTTCTCCATGAAGATGCTCGCCCAGACGGGGCCCTGGCCCGCGGAGTTCTTCTTCACCCACGAGGAGACGGACCTGTCCTGGCGGGCGCTCGACGCGGGCTGGAAGATCCTCTACGAGCCCGATCTGCTGCTCCAGCACCCCAAGACCTCCCCGGCCAGGCACTCCGTCTACTACCGGATGACGGCCCGCAACCGGGTCTGGCTGGCCCGCCGGAATCTGCCCCTCCCCCTGGTCCCCGCCTACCTGGGCACCTGGACCCTCCTCACCGTGGCCCGCACCCGGTCGGCGACGGGTCTGCGCGCCTGGGCCGGCGGCTTCGCCGAGGGCGTCCGTACCCCGTGCGGGCGAAGGCAGCCGATGCGGTGGCGCACGGTGTGGCAGATGACGAAACTGGGACGGCCGCCGGTCATCTGATCCGCGTCGGGTCCACCGGTGCCGGGCGGCACGGAGTCAGTCCCGCGACAGGAGTTGCCGATGTCCGTACACAGAATCGTCCCCAACATCCGGACCGCCGGTGGCCCCGCCGCCGAAGGGATGGAGCGGAGCGCGGAGTTCTACGGTCGGCTGGGCCTGCGGGAGGTCATGAACCACGGCTGGATCATGACGCTCGCCTCCGCGTCGGACCCCACGGCCCAGCTCAGCATCATGGGGGCCGACGCGACCGCCCCGGTCACTCCGGACCTGAGCATCGAGGTGGAGGACGTGGACGCGGTGCACGCGGCCATGCGGGAGAGCGGCGCGGAGATCGTGTACCCGCTGCGCGACGAGGAATGGGGCGTACGCCGCTTCTTCGTCCGCGACCCGAACGGTCAGGTCGTCAACGTGCTGGGCCATCGCTGACGGAGCCCTGCCCGGTGGCGCCGTGCGCGTCGGCGTCGCCCGGGCCGTCGTACGGGAGGATCCGCCGCAGCAGGCCCTTGGGGTGGCCACGCTTGCGCCACTCCCTCGGGTAACCGATCGAAACCTCCTCGAAGCGCACTCCGTCGTACCAGGTCGTCCGGGGTATGTGCAGATGTCCGTAGACCACCGCCGCCACATTGAACCGCCGGTGCCAGTCGGCGGTGAGCCGGGTGCCGCACCACTGGGCGAACTCGGGGTACCACAGGACGTCCATCGGCTCGCGCACCAGCGGCCAGTGGCCGGCGATGACCAGCGGGATCCCCGGATCGTGTGCCGCCAGACGCTCCTCCGTCCGGGCCACCCGCGCCCGGCACCAGGCGTCGCGGCTCGGGTACGGGTCCGGGTGCAGCAGGAACTCGTCGGTGCACACCACCCCCGTCCGGTGCGCGTACGCCAGGGACTCCTCCTTGGTCGTCGTGCCCGGCGCCAGGAAGCTGTAGTCGTACAGCAGGAACACCGGCGCGACGGCCACCGGACCGTCGGGGCCGGGCCACACCGGATACGGGTCCTCCGGAGTGACCACCCCGAGGCTCCGGCAGAACTCGACCAGATGCTCGTACCGCTCCTGGCCCCGCAGTTGGACCGGATCGCGCTCGGGCGTCCACAACTCGTGGTTCCCCGGGGCCCAGACGACCCGTGAGAACCGGTCCGCGAGCAGCCGCAACGCCCACTCCACGTCCGCGATCCGCTCCGCGACATCACCGGCGACGATCAGCCAGTCCTCGTCCGAACCGGGCCGCAATGACTCGACGAGGGGACGGTTGTCCGCCATGCCCACGTGCAGGTCGCTCACCGCCAGCAGAGAACCGCGGCTTCCTTCGGTGCGATCGGACAAAACGCTGAACCTTCCCACGGGGTGACTGAGTGGAAGTCTGAACGGAAGACCGAACGAAATACTGCCCCACTACGGACCGGCCCATGGGCCCCATGGACAACCCGGCCGGCCGGGGGCACCCTGACCTCCGGCCGCCGGGACTGGCGGCCGGAGCCGGCGGGGGGATGATGGAGACGTCCGTGGACGCGGCGCGGGACCGTCGGCAGGCGGTGAGAGGGAGCTGAGAACGAGGTGGACGGCAAGACCCTTCCGGGCACGCCCGGGCACAGCGGGCTCCCGTTCGCGGACAGCGCTGCCGGGGCCCTGCTCGACGCGGACGGGCTGATCATCGGCTGGACACCCGCGGCGGAGGAGCTGTTCTCGCTCCCCGCCGACCGTGTCTGCGGCCGTCCCGCCCGGGAGCTGCTCGCGGATCCGGCCGATCCGCCCGGACCGCCGGGCGGGCGGGCGGTGAGCACATGGTCGGGCGAGGCGGTGGTACGTACCGGCCGGGGCGAGGAACTGGCCGTCGTCTTCCAGGTCCTCCCGCTGGCGGGGCCCGGCGCCGATGACAGTGCCAGTGCCGGTAGCGAAGCCGGTGCCGATACCGATGCCGGTTCCGGTACCGAAGGGGCCGGGGGCCCGGCCCGGTACCTGGTGCTCGGGGCGCCCGCCGGGAAGGTCGCCCGGTGGCGGCAGGACCAGGCGTTCACCCGGGAACTCTTCCTTCAGGACCGGCTGGGTCTCGCCGTGTTCGACGCGGAGTTGCGGCTGGTCAGGACCAACACCCATCTGCTGCCGTACACCGGCCTCCTGCCCGACCTGCGCAACCGGCGCCTGGGGGACTTCCTCCAGGCGCCGGACGCGGCGGCGATCGAGCGGCGGCTGCGCGAGGTGCTGCGGACCGGCCGGCCGCTGATCCTCGCGGAGGACACCGTACGGACCATCGAGGATCCCGGCGGCGGGGTGGTGATGGCCGTCTCGGCGTTCCGGCTCCAGGCGCCGGACGGGCAGGTCTTCGGCGTCACCGCGCTGTTCACGGACGTCACCGAGCAGCGCCGCTCCGACGAGCGCCTGGCGATTCTGCATCACGCCACCGCGGCCGTCGGCGGATCGCTGTCCGTCACCGGTACCGGCGAGGAGCTGGCTGCCGTGCTGGTGCCCGGACTGGCCGACCTCGCCGTGGTGGAGATCGCCCGGGCGGTGTTCACGGGCGAGGAACCGGCTCCCGGCGAGGACGGCACGGTGCCGCTCCGGCTGACCGCGGCGGCCGGGGAACGGGCCGAGGAGGTGCCGACCGGCACCGTGGTCCCGGCCGATGCCGGCTCCGCCCCGACCGTCGGCGGCTCCCCCTCGTCGATGACCGCCCCGCTGCGGGCCCGGGGCAGCTTCCTGGGCCGGGTGACCGTACGGCGCGGCCCCGACCGGCCCGACTACGCACCGGCCGACCTGGACCTCCTGTGCGAGATCGCCGCCCGCGCGGCCCTCGCCCTGGACAACGCCCGCCGCTACACCCGGGAACACCGGGCCGCCGTCGGCCTGCAACGCAGTCTGCTGCCGCCCGCGCAGGCCGAGACCGTCGCCGTGACCACCTCCGGGTTCTACCTGCCGGCCGATACCGCCACCGGCGTCGGCGGCGACTGGTTCGACGTGATCCCCCTGTCCTCCGCCCGCGTCGCCCTGGTCGCCGGGGACGTGGTCGGCCACGGGCTGGGGGCCACCGCCACCATGGGGCGGCTCCGTACCGCCGTCCGCACCCTCGCCGATCTCGATCTGGAGCCGGACGAGCTGATGGTGCACCTCGACGACCTGGTCTCCCAGCTCCGCGACGAACCCAACCAGCCCGACGGACCGGATGGTGCGGACGGACCGGACGGACCGGGGGGACCTGGTGGATCGGGGGGACCGGGGGGATCCGAGGGATCGAGCGGATCGGACGCGTCGGGTGAAGCCCTCGGGGCCGGCGGGCTCGATCGGCCCAGCCCCCTCACCCGACCGGACGAAGACGGGGCGGGTGACGATCTCCGGGCCGATCCGGTCGGCGCCACCTGCCTGTACGCCGTCTACGACCCGGTCTCCCGCCGCTGCGCGATGGTCTCCGCCGGACACCCCCCGCCCGCCGTCGTGGATCCCGACGGGACCGTCTCGTACGTGCCCCTCAACCCCGGACCGCCGCTGGGCGTCAACGGTCTGCCCTTCGAGGTGACCGAGGTGGACCTGGCGCCCGACAGCCTGCTCGTGCTCTACACCGACGGGCTGATCGAGGGACGCGACAGCGACCTCGACGAGGGCATGGCGGAGCTGAGCCGCCGGCTGGCCCGCCCCGGCGTCACCACCGCACCGCTGCGCGAGCTCGGCCAGGAGATCATCTCCGCCCGGCCCACGCATCAACTCGCCGACGACGTGACCCTGTTGCTCGCCCGCACCCATGCGGTACCGGCCGGCAACACGGCCGTCTGGCCCGTGGACGCCGACCCGGCCGCCGTCGCCCGGCTCCGGCAGGACGCCGCGCAGCAGTTGCGCGCCTGGGGGCTGGAGGAGCTCGTCTTCACCACCGAGCTGGTGCTGAGTGAGCTGGCCACCAACGCCATCCGCCACGCCGGCGGCCCGGTCGAAGCGCGGCTGATCCGCGCGGGACAGCTGACCTGCGAGGTCTCCGACCCCAGTGCCACGCAGCCCCGTATGCGCCGGGCCCTGCTCACGGACGAGGGCGGCCGCGGCCTGTACCTGGTCGCGCAGCTCACCACGCGCTGGGGCAGCCGTTACACCCGGCACGGCAAGACGATCTGGGCCGAACAGCCGATCCCGGACGAGCCGGCCGCCCGGAACGACTGATCCGTCCGCACATCCGGAACAGCTGATCCGTCCGCACAGCCGAAGCGGCTGACCCGTTCACCTCCGCACCGGGTCGCCACCCCCGTAACCCGCCTTCTGAACTCCCGTACACCGGCGTCCGGTTACCGGCATCGGACCCCCGCCGCACCCTCCGGACGGCTGCCGCCGGCGCGGACGAACCGGTGGTGCGCCCGCCCCGGAGGGCCCGACAGCGACCCGAGCGACCCCTTGAGTCCCCCAACGCCCCCATGCTAGAAAACGCTTACCACGCTGGCATTCCCGCACTGGCTCACTCTCCCCCGGAGCTTCGATGACAACTGCCTGGTCCCGTCGTGCCCTGCTGGCCACGGGCGGCGGTGCGGCGCTCGCCCTCGGCCTGCCGACCGCCGCGTCCGCCTCCGCCGCCGGCTCCGCCGCCGTCCCGGCCTCCGCCGCGGCCGGTGCCGACGACGAATTCGCCGCCCTGCGTGCGAAGTGGCGCGATCTGTACCTGGGAACCGGTTTCAGCCCGACCGCCGAGCCCTTCAAGTCGAAGCTCGCCGACCTCGGCGCCCAGGCCACCGGTTTCCGCTCCACGATGGCCCCCGCACGCGGCTCCCTCTGGCCGGACCTGGTCTACCTCGACCCCGAACCGGACACCGACACCGAGTCGTTCAACTACTCCGCCAACATGAACACCGGTTACAACCGGCTGCGCACCATGGCGGAGGCGTACTCCCAGCCCGGCACCGGACTCACCGGCGACACCGGCCTCAGGGACGCGGTCATCACCGGCCTCGACCACCTGTACGCCGATGTCTTCAACGAGACGACCACCCGCTACGGGAACTGGTGGAACTGGCAGATCGGCGCGCCCCAGGCCCTCATGGACACCTGTGTGCTGCTGTACGACGCCCTGTCGGACACCCAGAAGGCCAACTACTGCGGGGCCGTCGACAAGTTCCTGCCCGACTCGGCCGTCGGCTCGTACACCGGCACCAGCACCGGCGCCAACCGTGTCGACCTGTGCCGCGGCATGATCCTGCGCGGCATCGTCGGTGCCGATACCGCCAAGATCGCGCTGGCGGTCGCCGCGCTCTCGCCGGTCTTCCCGTACGTCACGACCGGCGACGGCTTCTACCCGGACGGCTCGTTCGTCCAGCACACCTCGATCCCGTACATCGGCGGTTACGGCGCGGTCCTCAACGACGGTCTCGGCAGGCTCTTCGCCCTGCTGCGCGGCTCGACCTGGGAGATCACCGATCCGGGCAGCCGGCAGTTCCTCGACACGATCGACGCGGCCATCGCCCCGTTCATCTACGACGGCCTGATGATGGACAACGTCTCCGGCCGCGGCATCACCCGCGTCGGCTCCAGCGACCACACCCGCGCCCACGGCGTGATGGCCTCCATCGTGCTGCTCGGCATGGGCGCCGGCGCCGAGGAGAACGCCCGCTGGCGCGCCATGGTCAAGGGCTGGCTGCAGCGCGACTACTACGCCCCCGCTCTCAAGGCCGGATCGCTGAGCCTGGTCAACACCGCACGGTTGCAGACCCTGTTGGACGACTCGACCGTCACCGCTTCCCCGGAGCCGTCCGCGCACCGGGTCTTCCACAACATGGACCGGGCCACCCACCGCCGCCGCGGCTGGGGTGCCGGTCTCTCCATGGCCTCCGAGCGGATCGCCCACTACGAGTTCGGCAACGGGGAGAACAAGCGCGGCTGGCACACCGGCGCGGGCTGGCTGCAGTGGTGGGGCGACGGCACGGGGCTCGATCAGTATTCGGACGCGTACTGGCCGACCGTCGACCCGTACCGGCTGCCCGGCATCACCGTCTCCCGGAAGAAGCTCGCCGACGGGCAGGGCGGCGCCTGGGCCAACCCGAAGCCGGACACGAAGTGGGTCGGCGGCACCGGCGACGGCGAGTTCGGCACCACCGGCCAGCACCTCCAGGGCCTGGCGAGCACGATGCACGCCCGCAAGTCGTGGTTCTGGCTCGATGACTGCGTGGTCTGCCTCGGCTCCGGCATCACCTCGGCCGACGGCGCGGGCGTCGAGACGGTCGTCGACAACCGCTGCCTCGGCGCGAACGGCACACCGCGACTGCTGCTCGACGGCAAGGCCCAGCCCACCACCCAGGGCTGGACGACCACCCGCACCACCACCTGGGCCCATCTCGACCGGCACGCCGGCTACGTCTTCCCCGGCGGCGCCGAACTGCACGCGCTGCGCGAGGAGCGCACCGGCGCCTGGAAGGACATCAACGACGGCGGGACCAGCACGGCCGAGACCCGCCGGTACGTGACCCTTTGGCAGGACCACGGCACCGACCCGGCGGACAGCGGCTACGCGTACATCATGCTGCCGGGCGCGAGCAGCAAGCGCACCGCCGCCCGCGCCGCGGACACCGACTGGCTGCGGATCCTCGCCAACGACGCCGGGCGCACCGGCATCAGCGTTCCCTCCCTCGGCTTCACCGGCGTCAACTTCTGGGCGCCGGGCACGGCGGGCAAGGTCACGGCGAGCGCCCCGGTCTGCGTACAGATCCACGAGAAGCGCGACGGCACCGCCACGATCTGCGTCTCCGACCCGTCCCGCACCGTCACGGGCCTGACCCTCACCTGGCAGCGACACATCAAGTCGGTCCTGTCCAAGGCGGAGACCGTCACCGGCGTGCGGACCGGTTCCTCGGTGACCGTGACCTTCGGCGACCTGAGCAGGAGCCGAGGCGCGACGCACACCGTGCGCGTCCGGGTGCGCTGATCACCCGGGGGCCTGATCATCCGGATGCGCTGATCGCGGGCCGTCCGGCGGGCCCTTCGGGCATCGCCGGGCGGCCCGCCGAGGAGTTCCGCGCGATCGGGCGCGCGGCCCGGCTCATCCGGCGACGTCGTCGGACGGGCCGGGCCGGAGCGCGGCATCGAGCAGGCCCACCAGTTGCCCGGCCCGCTCCCGCGCCTGCTGCCGGTCGTCCGTGCCGGTCATGAGCAGGTGGTGCACGGTCCCGACCAGGGCGAGGGCCGCGGCGGCCGGGTCGGCCCGCTCCGCGATCCGGCCGCCCCGCCGTTCCGCGTCCAGGTAGTCGGCGATCGCGTCCTGGACCGTGTCGAAGCCCGGCGCCCCGCCCGTCAGGGCCTCGCGGATGTGCGAGGACGCCGCGGGGCGGGTGAGCGCCAGTCCGGCGACGGTGGGGCCGGCCGAGGACAGCAGCGCGAGCGCGATGCCGAGAAGGTTCTCCGCGACGGTGCCCCGGCCCGCTCGCCCCCGGAGTTCGTCGGCGTGCCGGGCCACCCGCGCGAACCGGTCCAGGACCAACTCCGCGACGAACTCGTCCAGTCCGCGGAAATGGGTGTGCAGGAGCCCCTTCGCGCAGCCCGCCTCACCGGTGATCGCCCTGCTCGTCAGGGCTCCCGGCCCGTCCCGCTCCAACACCCGCTCCGCGGCGGCGAACAGCCGCTCACGGACGTCCGGAGTCGTCACACCACGCGGAGACACGAATCCCCTCCCTCTCGGCCTGTTTACAGCATGGGCGCTTGCCCATACCTTGAATGGGCGCCCGCCCATACTAGATGTCCCGCTGCTCGCGGGCGCCACGACCGGACCGCATCCAGACCGCATCCAGGGGGAGCACACCGCATGCGACACATCGCCAACAAGGACCAGAGCCAGGCGTGGAACGGTTATGAGGGGACGTTCTGGGCCGCCAACCAGAGCCGCTGGGACGCGGTGAACGGCGGCTTCGACGAGCCCCTGCTCGCCGCCGCCGCGATCACCCAGGGGGACCGCGTCCTCGACATCGGCTGCGGCGCGGGGCGCACCACTCGTCTCGCGGCTCGACTGGCCGGCGACGGGCGTGCGCTGGGCCTGGATCTGTCGGCCCCGATGCTGGCCCGCGCACGGGAGTCCGCACGGAGCGAGGGCATCGGCAATGTGACGTTCGAGCAGACGGACATCCAGGTCCACCCGTTCGGGCCCGGGACCTTCGACATCGCGATCAGCCGCTTCGGGGTGATGTTCTTCGCCGATCCGGTCACCGCCTTCGCCAACATCGGGCGGGCGCTGCGCCCCGGTGGCCGTATCGCCTTCGTCTGCACCGCGCAGGCCGACCGGAACGAGTGGCTCCAGGCCATCCGGGGGCTGGCCGACCTGCTGCCCGTCGGCGGACTGGGGACCCCGGCGAGCCCCGGCATGTTCTCGCTGGCGGACCCGGGGACCGTGCGTGACGTGCTGTCCCGCGCCGGGTACGAGGCCATCGGCACCACACCGGTCGAGGCGTACGGGACCTGGGGCCGGGACGCCTCGGCCGCCGCCGCCTTCCTGCTGGAATCCGGCCCCGGCCGGCACCTGATGAGCCGGGCCGGGGAGGACGGCCGGGACCGGGCCCGGCAGCGGCTCGTCGACCTGCTGCGCCCCCACGAGCGGGAAGGCGCACTCCGGCTGCGCAGCGCCGCCCTGCTGGTCACCGCGCGGCGGCCCGGGTGAACGAGGGGCGGCGTCCGCCGCCGGGGGCGGACACCTG
>NZ_JBHXTM010000101.1:0-17157 GCF_042677325.1 Streptomyces sp. NPDC127117 | reverse complement strand
CGGGCTTTGCCATCTGGGCCTGTCTGGAACCGAGGGTGCCGTTGTGACCGCCCCCGGCCCGGCCCCGGCGGCCGCCCCGGGGCCGGGGCCGGGGCAGCGGGCTCGGGGCGGGGCCGGGGGCTGAGGCAGCGGGCTCGGGCGGTGCGGCCGGGGGTTGAGGCGGCGGGCTCGGGCGGTGCGGCCGGGGCCCGACGCCCGGGGCCCTCCGCGTTCAGCACCCCATCTCGCAGTACGTGTACGGGTCCTCCAGCACGTCGAAGACCATTCCGACACCGGCGACAGCGGCGAGCAGCGCCGTCGCCCCGAGCGTCCGCCGCCACTTCCGTCGCGCGAGGTTGATGAGGACGAGCCCGGTCGCGATGCCGCCGAACACCATGACGGGCAGCCCGAACCAGAACACGTCCCATTCCGACTCGCCCTCGAAGCCGAGGATGCCACGCCGGCCGTACGGCACCCAGGCGAGCATCCCGGCGGCCCCGCCCGCGGCGACGACCGCGCACCCTATGACCCCGCGGACGGCTTCCTTTCGGTTCTCCATGATCGAGGTGACGCGGGGACACCGCGGTGAGGTTGCACTTTCCCGGCACTCCCGCCCGCCCCGCGTCACCGTGACGCACCGTCATGCACCGTCACGTCAGGACATCGCGCCTGCGCAGCGCCCCCACCCCGGCCCCGACCAGCACCACCGCGACGGCGGTGAGCGCGAGCACCGGGGCCCATTCCATTCCCGTGCCGCCCGGCAGCTTCGGCAGGTGCGTGAACGGCGATACGTCCATCACCGCCTGCGGCATGTCGACCGCGGGCCCGAGCCACCCCAGCGCCAGACAGATCCCGGCGACGCCCCAGGACGCCACCGCCGCCTTCGGGAACGCCCCGTACAGCAGGACCGTCACCCCGCCCAGCAGCCAGATCGCCGGCAGCTGCACCAGCGACGCGCCCAGCACGGTCGGGAGTTCGTGGCCGTAGCCCACGGCCAGGCCGAGGCCGCCGACCACCATGAGCAGGGCCGCCCCGCCGAACGCGATGACCAGATGACCGGCCGCCCAGCCGATCCGGCCCACCCCGCCCGCCAGCACCGGCTCGGCGCGCCCGGCGGTCTCCTCGCCGTGCAGCCGCAGCACCGACGCGACGATGTACAGCGCCGCGACCATCCCGAGCACGGAGACCATCGCGGCGAGGAACGCGTCGGTCAGCCCGGCCTGTCCGCCCATCCGCTCGAAGATCTCCCGGGTCTTCTCGTTGTCGCCGACGAGATCGGCCGCCCCGCCGGTCAGCCCGCCGAAGGCGACACCGACCACTGCGAAGGAGAGCGTCCACCCGGTCAGCGCACCGCGCTGGAGCCGCAGCGCGAGCCCGAACGCCGTGGAGATCCGCCCCTGCGCGGGCCCCGGTCTCGTCGCCAGGAAGCTCATCCCGACATCGCGCCGCCCGGCCAGCCCGTACGCCAGAACGGCCTGCACCGCGACGGCCGCCGCGAAGACGAGCAGCACCCACCAGCGCTCGTCCCCGTACGCCCGGACGTTCTCCGCCCAGCCGATGGGGGAGAGCCAGGTCAGCACGGACGAGCCGTCGTCCGACGCGGAATCGCCCGCCGCCTTCAGGACGAACGCGGCGCCGAGCACCGCCGCCGTGAGCCCCTTGGCGAGCCGGGCGCTCTCGGTGAACTGCGCGGCGATCGCCGCCGTGCAGGCGAACAGCACCCCCGTCCCGGCGACCGCCAGGGCGAGCGCCGCCGCCCCGGCACCGCTCGCACCTGATCCCGCCAGGCCCGCCGCGATCACCAGCGCCAGTGCCGCGTTGGCTGTCACGGCGGCGAGCAGGGCGGCGGTCAGTGGGGCGCGGCGCCCCACCATCGCGGAGGAGAGCATCTCCTGACGGCCGGTCTCCTCTTCCTCCCGGGTGTGCCGGACGACGACGATCAGGCTCATCACGGCCGCCAGCACCGCTCCGAAGGCGGCCATCCGCCAGCTCACGAGCCCGCCGACCGAGTCGTCGAAGACCGGTCCGTACATGGCGCGGAGCGAGCTGTTGCCGTTCATCGACGCGGCGAGCTCGGCGCGCTGCGCGGCGGTGCCGTAGATCGAGGTGAGGGAGCCGGAGACGGAGGCGAAGGAGCCGCCGAGCACGAGCACCCAGACCGGCATCATGATCCGGTCGCGCCGCAGCGCCAGCCGCAGCAGCCGCCACGTCCCGGCGAGCTGCCCGGCCGTGGCCCCGGTCCGGCGCCGGGCACCGGCCGGGGTGGTCATGGTCACGGCGGTCATCGCGCCATCACCCCCGCACCCTCGCCGTCGGCGGCGTCCGTGGCGTCCGACGCGTAGTGGCGCAGGAAAAGCTCCTCCAGGGTGGGCGGAGTGCTGGTCAGCGTCCGGACGCCGGAGGCGGTGAGCGACTTGAGGACGGCGTCCAGCTTGTCCGTGTCGACCTGGAGCGTGACCCGAAGACCCTGCACATCGAGGTCGTGGACGCCGGGCAGCCGGGCGAGGCCGTCGGGCGCGGTGGCCAGCTCGGCGCTGATGTTCGTGCGCGTCAGGTGGCGCATGTCCGCGAGCGAGCCCGTCTCGACCGTGCGCCCCTGGCGGATGATGCTGACCCGGTCGCAGAGCGTCTCGACCTCGCTGAGGATGTGGCTGGAGAGCAGGACCGTCCGTCCGCGCGCACGCTCCTCGGCCACGCAGTCCTGGAAGACCTCCTCCATCAGCGGGTCGAGTCCGCTGGTGGGTTCGTCCAGGATCAGCAGATCCACATCGGAGGCGAAAGCGGCGACCAGGGCGACCTTCTGGCGGTTGCCCTTGGAGTACGTACGCCCCTTCTTGGTGGGGTCGAGCTCGAACCGGTCGACGAGATCGGCGCGCCGGGTCCGGTCGAGGCCGCCGCGCAGGCTCCCGTACAGGTCGATCACCTCGCCGCCGGAGAGGTTGCGCCACAGCGTGACGTCACCCGGGACGTACGCGACCTTCCGGTGGAGCTCCACCGCGTCGTGCCACGGGTCGCGGCCGAGCAGCTGGGCGGCGCCGGAGTCGGCCCGCAGCAGCCCGAGCAGCACCCGGATGGTGGTGGACTTCCCGGAGCCGTTGGGCCCGAGGAAGCCGTGGACCTCGCCGGTCTCGACGGTGAGGTCGAGGCCGTCCAGCGCGTGGGTGCGGCCGAACGACTTGTGCAGTCCGGCCACCGTGATCGCCTTCGTCATGTTTTGAAGCTACGCTACTTTCACAAATTTGTGAAGTTAAGGAAGCGTATAAAGTTGGCGTCACGGCGAGGCCGAAAGACCGGGGGCCGGAAATCAGGGGAGACGATCGGGCGATGACCAGCGAGACCGAAGAGAACACGCGCTCCGGGCGTGACGAGGAGGCCGTGTCACGGTTCGTGGAGCGGTTCGCGTCCGAGATGACCGAGGCGGGGATGCAGCGGATGGCGTCCCGTGTCTTCGCCGCGCTCCTCGCGGACGACGACGGGTCCATGACCTCCGCCGAGCTCGCCGTGGCGCTGCAGATCAGCCCGGCGGCCGTGTCCGGCGCGGTCAGCTACCTCACGCAGGTCAGCATGGTCGGCCGCGAACGCGACCCGGGCTCGCGCCGCGACCGCTACCGCCTGATCGACGAGGTCTGGTTCTCCACCTTCGCCAGCCGGGACCGGGTGCTGACCCGCTGGGAGAGCACCCTCAAGGAGGGCGTCCGCATCCTGGGCGAGGACACCCCGGCCGGCGCCCGGATCGCCGAGACGGTGGCGTTCTTCGAGTTCCTGCAGGCGGAGCTGGTCGGGATGATGGACCGCTGGCACGAGCACCGCAAGACGCTCGACCTCCCGAACCGCCCCGTGTGACCCGTCACATCGGGCCGGGGAGCAGCTCCGCCACGGCTTCGAGGGCCACGGGGTCGGACGGGTCGACATCCAGGGCCCGCGCCCAGGCCCGCGCCCGCGTCCAGGGCCCGGGCCCGCGCCCGCGTCCAGGCCCGCGCCCCTGGGCCGGACGCTATCCCCGCCGTCGCCGGCAGCATCAGTCCCCAGGCCCGCGCCTCCGCCCCCGCCCCCGCCCAGGCTCCCGCCCCTGGGCCGGACGCTATCCCCCCGCCGCCGCAGGCAGCATCAGTCCCCAGGCCCCCGCCCGCACCGTCCACGTCCTCGTCCGGACCGGGCCGCCGACCTGTATGTCCGCCCGGTAGCGGAAGTCCGCGCCCGAGACCGTGACGGCCTTCGCCTCCGTCGTCACCGGATCGGCCGAAGGCGGGCGGATCACCACTTCCGCGAGGCCCCCGTCACCGCCCCGGGAGGTCACCGTCACCGATTCGACCGGGTGGTCCAGGTCGTTCAGCAGCACGCCGTCGGCCTCGACCCGCAGCCGGTGCGTGGGCGGCGGGGCGGCGGGTGCCGACGGGGCGGGGCGCACCAGGGTGCGGACCAGATTGCGGCAGGTGTCCCAGACCGCCGTGACCCCCGTGTGCGCGCCCGCCGCGCCCGGCAGCGTGCTCAGCGCCGGGATGTGCAGCGCGCCCAGGACCACGCCGTCACTGTCGTCGACCAGCAGGTCGAGCCTGCGCGCGGCGCCGTCCAGCGCGGTGCGCGCCGCCGCCACCGCCCCCATGGGCACGCCGAGCGAATGGGCCAGTTCCAGCGCCGCCGCGGTGCCGACGGGGATCAGCGAGAGCACGCTCCCGTCCGGCTCCCGCTCCCGGTACAGCTGGGCCACCGCCCGCCGCAGCGCGCGGTCGTCGCCGACCACCACCGGCCGCCTCCCGCCCCGGCGGGACAGGGCCCTGGCGAATTCCTCGGGCCCGTCGGGCAGGCAGATCTTGGCGTGCGAACCGGCGCTCAGCACGTCCTTCGCGATACGCACGGACTCGCCGTCGGTCCGGCGGGCGACCGGGTCGATGACCACCAGCAGCTGGTGCGCACCGTCGCCGGGGGGCTGGGCAGCCGACACCTCGGTCCTTCCTCGGGTAGCATCTTGGTGCAAGAGCCCCTTGCGCTATTGCGCCAGGGGCTTCGTCTATTCCGGGGCACCCGGTTCGACGGTTCAGGCCTTGTCGTACATCGTCGTACGGCATGTACGACGTTTACGTACGCCCCCTGACCTTGGACATGCCCCGCCCGGAAGGGGTGTACGCCTGTGCCCGCACTTGTGCTGCTCGGTGCTCAGTGGGGTGACGAGGGCAAGGGAAAGGCCACCGACCTCCTCGGTGGATCCGTGGACTATGTGGTGCGCTACCAAGGCGGCAACAACGCCGGCCATACGGTGGTCGTCGGTGACCAGAAGTACGCACTGCATCTCCTCCCCTCCGGAATCCTTTCGCCGGGGTGTACCCCGGTCATCGGAAACGGTGTCGTCGTCGACCCGGCCGTCCTGCTCTCCGAGCTGAGTGGGCTGAACGACCGCGGCGTGGACACGTCCAAGCTGCTGATCAGCGGCAATGCCCATTTGATCACCCCGTACAACGTCACGATCGACAAGGTGACGGAACGGTTCCTCGGGAAGCGCAAGATCGGCACGACCGGCCGTGGCATCGGCCCGACGTACGCCGACAAGATCAACCGGGTGGGCATCCGCGTCCAGGACCTCTACGACGAGTCGATCCTGGAGCAGAAGGTCGACGCGGCCCTGGAACAGAAGAACCAGCTCCTCGCCAAGGTCTTCAACCGCCGCGCCATCGAGTCCGGCAAGATCGTCGAGGAGATGCTCCAGTACGCGGAGCAGATCAAGCCCTACGTCGCCGACACGACGCTGATCCTGAACGACGCCATCGACGCGGGCAAGGTCGTCCTCTTCGAGGGCGGTCAGGGCACGCTGCTCGACGTCGACCACGGCACGTACCCCTTCGTCACCTCGTCGAACCCGACCGCGGGCGGCGCCTGCACCGGTGCCGGCGTGGGCCCGACGAAGATCAGCCGGGTCATCGGCATCCTCAAGGCGTACACCACCCGTGTCGGCGCCGGTCCGTTCCCGACGGAGCTGCTCGACGAGGACGGCGAGGCGCTGCGCCGGATCGGTGGCGAGCGCGGTGTCACCACCGGCCGTGACCGTCGCTGCGGCTGGTTCGACGCGGTCATCGCGCGGTACGCGACCCGGGTCAACGGTCTCACCGACTTCTTCCTCACCAAGCTGGACGTGCTGACCGGCTGGGAGCAGATCCCGGTGTGCGTGGCGTACGAGATCGACGGCAAGCGCGTCGAGGAACTCCCGTACAGCCAGACCGACTTCCACCACGCGAAGCCGGTCTACGAGATGCTGCCGGGCTGGTCCGAGGACATCACGAAGGCCAAGACCTTCGGTGACCTGCCGAAGAACGCACAGGCGTACGTGAAGGCGCTGGAGGACATGTCCGGCGCCCCGATCTCCGCGATCGGTGTCGGCCCCGGCCGCACCGAGACCATCGAGATCAACTCCTTCCTGTAGGCGGGACAGCCCGAAGGGGCCGGGGCGGCCCGAAGGAGCCGCCCCGGCCCCTTCGCGCGTTCACCCCTCGCCGCAGATCCGCAGCGCCTCCGGCGTGGCGCACGGCAGGTGGCCGCGGGCGCGGATCACGTCCTGGCCGTTGCCCCGGGTGAGGTAGCCCAGGAAGCCGGCGGTCAGCGAGTCGGTGGGCGGCCGGCCGTAGGTGTAGGCGTACTCGATCTCGCGGTACGGGTAGCTGCCGGAGCCGATCGTGTCGGCGGACGGGGTGGCCGAGTCGATGGCGAGCGGGTGGGCTCCGCGCAGCGGTGTGCCCAGGCGCAGTTCGCTGTAGCCGATCGCACCGTCACGCCGGCCGACCATGGCCAGGACCTGTTCGGTGGAGTCGAGTTCGCAGCGGACCACCCGGGCCCTCGCGTCGTCCTTGGTGGTGCAGTCGCGGGAGGACTGGGCCGGTTCGTTGTGGCCGAGCACGCGGCGCTGGAAGACCTCGCGGGTGCCGGAGTTGGCGTCCCGGCTGACCAGGAGCACGGGCAGGTCGGGGCCGCCCAGGGTCTTCCAGTTGCGGATCTCGCCGCGGTAGATCCGCCGGACGTCGGTGAGGCTCAGGTTCTTCAGCCCGACCCGGTCGTTGACGACGAGGCGGAAGAGCGAGACGGCGACCCGGCTCTCGCGCAGCTGCGGGAAGCCGTCCGGCCTGGGCCCGTCGGAGAAGGCGATCACGGCGGGCGAGCCGGACTTCCCGGCCTCGGCGCCCCGGTCCGCGAGGTCGCGTATTCCGGCGTTGCTGCCGTGCACCTGCACGCGGATGTCGGAGCCCTCGCACTCCTGCTCGTACTTCTTCGCCAGATCCAGCAGGGCCGGCCTGAAGGCGGTGGAACCGGTCACGACCAGCGTGCCGCGCCGGCAGCCCATCGGGGGCGGGGTGCCGTCGCGCACCAGGATGATCGAGGCCAGCGTGACGACGCAGACGGTCAGCGCGACGGTGATCAGCCGGGCGGCCGGGCCGAACAGCGGGGGCTTGTCGTCGGGGCGGACTGCCCGGTTGGGGCCGACCTCGCCGTCCTGGATGCCGCCGATGATGCGGATGGGGCTGTCCACGGCCGCCCCGGTGAGCAGCACCAGCAGTTTGAAGTGCTCGCCCCGGTTGAGCGGTACGCGCGGCAGCCGGATGCGTGATCCGCTCTGGCGCAGCCCGCCGTCCGGGGTGAAGTGCTCCATCAGGTGGTCGGCGCCGGGCGCGTGCGTGACCGCGACGCCGTGGACCGTGCGTCCGGTGAACTCGGCGGTCAGCCCGTGGAGTCCGCGTCCGGTGTAGTCGTTGTCGGCGATGGACTGCGAGCCGTCGTTCTCGATCCGGAGCAGGACGAGCGTGGCATCGTCCATGTCCGGTGTCTCGCCGAAGAGGCCGAGCCGCACATTGGCCCGCCCCAGGCCCGCCTCGCTGCCGATCGGGGTGTCCATCTGTACGCGGTAGCCGATCCGCTTGCGGCGGGGCACCCGGCGCTCGTACCAGAGCACCCCTATGGAGGCCAGGACGCCCAGTACGGCGGTTGCCACGGCCACGATGTTCTCGGCACTGAGCCACTCCACGGTCCTCGCCCCCCTGAGGGATCCTGCGGTCACCGTACGTACGGAGCAAGGGAGTCGGCGGTGCCGGGAGGGTCCTGTCGGGTGGTGTTCGCCCGTTGTTCGCCGGCTGGTCCAGACCTTGACAGGTCCAGACCAGTGGGGCTTGAGTGGCGGGACATCCGGACGGCCCGCCGAGGTGTTCGGCGTGCCCTGTCGAAGGAGTGAGCAGCGCTGAAGACGACACGGGTCAAGAGCCTTCTGGTCGTGCTGGGTTCCGTCCTCGCGACGGCCGCCTCCGCCCCGGCCGCCACCGCCACCACCGACCGGCCGGCCGCGCAGTGCGCGCCGGTGTGGAGTTCGTCGACCGCCTACACGGCCGGTGGTACGGTCTCGCACCACGGCCGCAACTGGACGGCCAAGTGGTGGACGCGGAACGAGAATCCGGGCGCCACGGGCGTCTGGGACGACCGGGGGGCCTGTACGGGCGGGGTCTCGGACTTCGTCGTCAGCGAGGCGCAGTTCGACGAGATCTTCCCGGACCGCAACCCCTTCTACACGTACCAGGGCCTGATCGACGCCCTGCATGCCTACCCGCGCTTCGCGAACACCGGTACGCCCGCCATGCGCGCCCGGGAGGCGGCGGCGTTCCTGACCCACGCGGACTTCGAGTCGGTCGGGCTCCAGTACGTGAAGGAGATCAACGAGGACAACTACTGGCGCAAGTGCGACTACGGCCAACCGTACGGCTGCCCGGCGGGGCAGAAGGCGTACTACGGCCGGGGTCCGATCATGTTCAGCTGGAACTTCAACTACAAGGCCGCGGGCGACGCGCTCGGTCTCGATCTGCTCGACGACCCCTGGCTCGTCGAGCGGGATCCGTCCGTCGCCTGGCAGACCGCGCTCTGGTACTGGAACACCCAGAACGGCCCCGGCACGATGACCTCTCACGAGGCGATGGTCGGCGGCGCGGGCTTCGGCGAGACGATCCGTTCGCTCAACGGGGCCCTGGAGTGCGACGGCGGCAACCCCGCCTCGGTCGCGGCCCGGGTCGCCAAGTACGAGCGGATCACGTCCGTCCTCGGCACGACACCGGGCTCCGGACTGACCTGTTGACGCGCCGCCACATGTCGCCGCATGCCGCCACGCGTCGCCGCACGCCGTCACGCGATGCGCGCGATGCGCCGTCCGTGCGCCCCCGGATGCTTCCCTGCACGGACCTCTCTTCTGGTCTAGACCTTGACAGGTACAGACCAGTGCCGCTTGAGTGGCGGCCAACCCCCCATGGCGGCGCACCGCTCGGATCGGTGCGCCGCACCGAAGGAGTGATCGCATGATCAGGCGCTTCATGGGTCTGCTGACCGCGTTGGCCGCGGTCGCCGCGACGATCGTCTTTCTCCCCGCGGCCACCGCCGGCGCCGCCGCAGCCGCGGCCTGCGCGACCCCCTGGAACTCCTCGTCCGTCTACACCGGTGGCGGATCCGCCTCCTACAACGGGCACAACTGGACCGCCAAGTGGTGGACCCAGAACGAGACCCCCGGCAGCTCCGACGTCTGGGCGGACCAGGGCAGTTGTGGCGACGGCGGCACCGACCCGGGCACCCCGTCCGGCTTCGTCGTCAGCGAGGCGCAGTTCAACCAGATGTTCCCGAACCGGAATTCGTTCTACACGTACCAGGGGCTGACCGCGGCCCTGAGCGCGTACCCGGGCTTCGCGAACACCGGCAGCGACACCGTCAAGCGTCAGGAGGCGGCGGCGTTCCTCGCCAACGTCAGCCACGAGACTGGCGGTCTGGTGTACGTGGTCGAGCAGAACACGTCCAACTACCCGCACTACTGCGACAGCAGCCAGCCCTACGGCTGCCCGGCCGGGCAGGCCGCGTACTACGGCCGCGGCCCGATCCAGCTCAGCTGGAACTTCAACTACAAGGCCGCCGGTGACGCGCTCGGCATCGACCTGCTGGGCAACCCGTACCTCGTCGAGCAGAACGCCTCCGTCGCCTGGAAGACCGGCCTCTGGTACTGGAACACCCAGAACGGCCCCGGCACGATGACCGCCCACAACGCCATGGTGAACGGCGCCGGGTTCGGCGAGACCATCCGCTCCATCAACGGCACCCTGGAGTGCAACGGAGGCAACCCCTCCCAGGTCCAGAGCCGTATCGACCGCTACCAGGCGTTCGTGCAGATCCTCGGCACCACCCCGGGTTCCAACCTGAGCTGCTGACCTGTGGCTCCCGCTGTCCCCCACCCGGCGGGGGCGTGCCCGGCTCCGGCCGGACACGCCCCCGTTCCGGGTTCAGCGGGCGGCGTCGGGCTCCGCGAGGTCCAGGGCCCGGAAGGCGAGCCACAGGTCGTAACGGGCGCTGGGTGTCTGGAGCAGTGAACGGCCCAGGACGGATTCGAGCCGGGTGAGGCGCTTGCGGACGCCCGGCACCGAGATCCCCAACGCGTCGGCGGACGCGGTGAGCTGGGCCTCGCACTCCAGCCAGGTGCGGAGGGTTTCCCGCGGGTCGGCGGAGTTCTTCGCCGTGCCGGGTCCGGTGAGCGGGCGCAGTTGCTGGGCCGCCCATTCCCGTACGGCCGGCACGCCCAGGATGTCGTCCAGGCCGAGCGGCGGCCGGGCCGCCCGCTCGTCCCGGCCGGTCCTGCCGGACCCGGTGGGGGTGGCGCGGATGCGCAGGGCCAGGTCGAGGGCGGCCTGGTCGCCGACCCGGTTCAGGTCCAGGCCGAGCAGTTCGCCGATCAGCCGGAGCCGGGCGGCCAGGGTGTTGCGGTGGATCTTCAGATGCTGGGTCGCGTGCGAGGAGAAGGCCAGCCAGGAGGTGAGCGTCGCCGCGAGCTCCTGGCTGCCCGGGTCCTGGCTGCGGCGCGGCAGATAGGTGAGCAGCGGGTGCAGCAGCCCGTCCGCCCACCGCGCCCCGGCCGCCCCGGCGGCCACGGCCGGGTCCGGTGCCGAGCCGAAGCGGGCGTGCCGGGCGGGCAGCCCGCGGGCCACCGCCAGCGCGTGGAACGCCTGGCGGTAGCCGGTCGCGGTGTCGGCCAGCGGTACGTCCTCGCTCACGCCCGCGACGCACTCGGGGACCGCCTCCGCGACCCGGAGGCCGAGCCGCTGTTCGGCCGCGCTCGCGTCGGACGGCACGACGAGGATCAGATGGCGGGCATACACGGGGCAGCGGACGATCCAGGACCGGCCGCCGGACAGCTCCACACAGATCCGCGCCACCTCGTCCCGGCGGCCGGCCGGGCACTCCACGACGTACACCCGGACGGGGTCGGGAAGGTTGGGCTTCAGCGCGCCCGCCACCTGGTGGGCGATGGACAGCTGCCCCGTCATGAGCAGATGCAGTACCGCTTCCCGGCTGCGGGACTCCGCGAGGTCGACGCGGCGCCGCTTGCGTTCCACCGCCTCCGCCGTCCAGCACATGGCGAGCGGCATCGCCACGTCGGCGAGCAGGATGGCGAGCCCGTCCGGCAGCGGGCGGGGCGCGACCACGGCCAGGATCGGGGCGGCGGCGTCCGGCGGTCCGTCCAGCGGGAACAGCAGCGCGGTGTGCGTGCCCCGGTCGAAGGAGAAGGAGCGGGCGTCGAGCCCCGGCAGCTTCTTCGCGTACTCGCGTGCCAGCGCGGCCGCCTCCACGCCGGTGCCGTCCGCGCTCCGGGTCACGCCGTGCAGCACGGTGCCGTCCCCGTCGAGCAGCCCGGCCCAGCCCGCCGCCCGGCCGGACACCCAGTGCAGCAGCTTCTGGGATCCGCCGGACCGGGCCAGCCGGTACATCCTCAGTACGTCGTCGGCCCGTTCCCGCGTGCGCACAAGTCCTCCACTCCAGCCAAAAACCGGAACGAAGGCTACCGGTTTGATTGTGCGGACTGATACCCATGACGGTCCACACAGTGCGAATCGAAGCTTTCGGGTACGTACCCGAGGACCTAGAGTCCCAACACGGTTGCGGCACCCTCGGGGGAGGGGTACGGGGGCGACAGCAGCGGCTCACGGGGGTGGCCGCTGTCGCGTCGGCCGCAACCGTTCTTCTTCTTCCGTTGTCAGTGGCGGCCCCTAGTGTCGGCTCGCGATCGCGTCCGCGATCGGAGTCGACGGGGAGAGGCCGCCGCCATGGAATTCCGCATTGAGCGCAGCGCACTGACCGATGCCGTGGCCTGGGCCGCCCGGGTGCTGCCCACGCGCTCGCCCGTCCCCGTGCTGGGCGGGCTGCTGCTGGAGGCGGCGGACGGACGGCTGAGCATCTCGGGGCTGGACTACGAGGCGTCCGCCCGCATCGAAGTGGCGGCGGAGACCGTACGGGCCGGGAAGGTGCTGGTCATGGGCCGCCGGCTGCTCGATGTCTGCAAGGTGCTGCCCGAGAAGGTGGTGGAGTGCGCCGTCGAGGGTTCGCGGTTCTCGCTGGCGAGTGACGGTGCCCGGTTCGGCCTCTCGGTGCTGCCGTTCGACGACTACCCGGCCCTGCCGTCGCTGCCGGAGGTGCTCGGCGCGGTGGACGCGGAGGAGTTCGCGGCGGCCGTCGCCCATGTGGCGGTGGCGGCGGGCCGGGACGACACACTGCCGACGCTGACCGGCATCCGGCTGGCGCTGGACGGCGACACGATGACGCTCGCCGCCACGGACCGCTACCGGTTCGCGGTGCGCACGCTCTCCTGGAAGCCCGGCCGGGACGGAGTCTCGGCCGATGTCGTGGTCTCCGCCCGCAGGCTCACCGAGATCGCCCGCTCCTTCGGCCGGGGCGGCACGGTCAGCCTGGCCCTGGACGGCGGTTCGGCCGGCTTCGAGCTGGCCGGGACGCGTACGACGGTGCGGCTGCTCGACGGCCGGCTGCCGCGCCACGACAAGCTGTTCACGCTGACCGGCGCGGTCACGGCCGAGACGGACCGGGCGCCCCTGGTCGAGGCCGTCAAGCGGGTCGCCGTCGTCGCGGAGGGCGGCAGTCCGCTCCAGCTCGCCTTCTCCGAGGGCTCGGTGCTGCTCCAGGCGGGCTACGAGGACGACGTCGCCTCCCAGCGCCTGCCCGCCGTGCTGGAGGGCGCCGAGGATCTGACGGTCGCCTTCAACCCCGCGTATCTGATGGACGCGCTGGGCTCGTTCGACGCCTCTGTGATCCGGTTCGAGCTGATGGGCCCGGGGCAGCGGGCGATGGTGACCGGCCGTCCGGCTGCCGGGGACGCGCAGCCGGACGGTGGCCGCCCCGCTCACCAGCACCTTCTGATGTCGGCGAGGCCGCTGGTGTAGAGCGGGGCGGGGTCGGGGCGCCGGGCGGCTACTTCGTGAAGATGAAGTACTGCCAGGCGCCGTGCGTGGTCGAGTTCACCGTGTCGCCCGAGGTGCCGTTGACGTACGAGGCACGGACGCGCATCCGGTAGCCCGTGTCATGGGTGCCCTTCAGCGTCACGATGGACTTCCCGCTGGTGCCGAGCTTGAAATACTGCGAGCCCGCGTCGTACCACTTGCCCTGGTAGTACAGCTCCAGGGACAGCTTGTGCGCGCGGTTCTTGTAGTACGTCATCGTCGTCGTGAAGACCGGGTCGGTCTTCTTGTGGAAGTACCGGTACGACGTCTTGCCGATCTTCGCCGTCTTGTACTGCTTCGCGATGGAGGTCGAGACCTTCACCTTGGCGAAGGCGGTCGACGTGACCTTCTTCGAGGTGTACCGGCCGTCGCCCTTGAAGACCGCGGTGACGGTGGTGTCCCGGGTCATGTCGACCTTGGTCGACAGGTTGCCCTTGGAGTCGACCTTGCCGGTCCGCACCAGCTTGTTCGGCTTGTCCGAGCCGAACGGGTCCACCCACAGCTCGACGGTGCGGTTCTTGTACGTCTTGCCGAGGTGCGCGGTGAACGTCACGTCGGTGCCGTACGAGTACAGCGCCTTGTTGTGGTTCACGGTCAGCGAGGTGACCGTCCGGGGCACGGCGACCTTGTCGGAGCCGGAAGCCGCGGAGTGGGTCGCGTCGCCCGCGTACGACACCTTGTAGGTGACCTGGCCACCGGCGGTCGGGGTGTCGGTGAAGGAGAAGCTGCCGTCCGACTTGAGGGTCACCGAGGGCAGCGCCTTGCCCTTGGGCGACTCGATGTCGGTGCGCGTCACGGTGGCCTTGGAGCCCGCCGGGAACGCGCCGTCGGACTTCACCCGGCCGGTGACGGTGAGCTTCTTGTTGAGCGCGGACTTCGCCGGGGCGTCGACCGTGACGGTGCTCGCGGACTTCACGGCGTCGGTGAGCACCCGCAGCGAACGGACGCCCAGGCTGTTGGCGGTGACCGCGAACAGCCTGCTGGTGTCCGGCGCCCAGGCCAGCCCCGCGTCCATCAGGGTGTCCGCGCCGCTGCTGTTCCCGGTGTTGGGGAACTCGTACGTCCGGACGGGCTTGGTGGTGTTGCCGGGCTTGTAGACGTAGACGTCCGGGTCGTACCAGGCGGACGATCCCGCGGCGACCGTGCCGTTCGGGGCGATGTCGATCGCGTTGGGGTACGAGGTGGACGGGTACGCGGCCCCCCGCGTGAGGTCCGCCGTGTTGTACGCCTGGTGCAGGTACGGGGCCGCACTGGCCACCACGATCTGCTTGCCGTCCGGGGTCAGCGCCAGGTCGCGCATGTTGCCGCCGTCGACGGAGGCGTGCGCGGTCCGCGTTGCCGTCCCCGAGGCGACGTCGTACACCGCGAGTTCCGCGGGGCTCTGCGTCTCGATGCCGGCGGCCAGCGTGCCCGGTGCGCCGGGCGTGGACGCCAGGGTCGGGGCGGAGAACCAGGTGCGGTCCTGGTCCTGGTCCAGGGTGACGACCGGCTCGGCGCCGGACAGGTCGAGCGATCCGATGTTGCCCTCGCCCGCCGCCCCGTACCCGAACCAGAGCTTGCCGCCCGCCAGCGCCGGGTGCTTCGGGTCGGTGCCCTCGCCGGTCGCGTACCGGGCGGACTCCTTGAGCCCGGCCGTGTCGATGGTGACGATCGCGTCGGCGCCCGGCACGGCGGCGTACAGCGTGCCGGAGTCGGCGGAGAGTTCGAGGCCGGTCACACCCGGCAGGGACGCGATGGTGCCGACGACCGCGCCGTTGTAGTCGGTGACGAGCACCTTGCCGCCGGTCGGGTCACTGATGAAGACCCGCTTGTGCACACCGTCCGCGACGATGTCGCCGACCGACGCGGCGGGAAGGACCTTGCTGGAGTCGGCGGCGGCCGGATTCGCCGCCCCGCCGACCAGAACCACTGAGCTGAAGAGGACCGCGAGCGAGGTCGCGGCCGAGATTCTGCGCGTACGCAAAATGATTTACCCCCACGGTAAGAGAGGGCCGTGGCACCCGAGATGAGAGGGGTGCGGCCCACGAACGCAGGGTATGTCATGGCGTCCACAAGTCCTACACATTTGCCGGGCCGGGGCAGGACGCCTCTTCGGCCCGGCGAAACGTCAGTCCACCCAGGTGAGGAACGTCGCCCAGGCGTCGGGGGCGACCGCGAAGGTGGGGCCTTCGGGCACCTTGGAGTCCCGGATGTGGACAGAGTGGGGGCAGGTGGCCACCTCGATGCACTCGCCGCCGCTGGAGCTGCTGTACGAGGACTTGTGCCAGTCGAAGGCGACCTCGATGCAGTTGCCGCCGCCACTGTCGCTGTAGCTGGACTTGAACCACCTAAGGGTGCTGCTCATTCCTCTACTCCTGCCAACCGCTCGATGAGGTCCAGCGATTCACGAGGACCCATGGCCTGTGACCGGATCTTCGCATAGCGCTGGGCGCGCGTGCTCACCTCAGCGGGATCGCTGATCAGCAGGCTTTCGTCCTGAACTTCCAGAAAGAGCAGGCGTTCGTGATTCGGGGTCTCGACCAGGTTGATGTCTCCTCGGTCTCCAGCGTGCTCCCCGCTCAGTCCGCAGTCCAGCGGCAGTACCTGAAGCGTGACGTTGCGGCGTTGCGCGCACTTCGCGAGGTGCCGCATCTGGTCCCGCATGATCTCCTCGCTGCCGATGCCCCGAGTCAGGACGGACTCCTCCAGGACCAACTCGATCAGTGCCGTCGGCTCTCGGTCGAACAGTGCCCTGCGGGCTGTCCGCGCCTCGACCAGCTCCTCAACCCGAGAGTCGGACAGCGTTGGGTAGCCGCCCCCGATCAGCGCCCGCGCGTACGCCTCCGTCTGGAAGAGCCCATGGACCACGAACGCGGCGTACAGCTCAAGCCTGACCGCGCTTTGTTCAAGTAGCGCGTAGTTCTTGAACTGCGGCGGATAGGCCTCCATCCGCATGTACAGCCGCGCCCGCTCGAAGATGCCCATGCTGTCCCCGAGTACCCGCTCCAGTCCCACCAGCATGTCGTCGCTCGCGGGTTGCGCACACGTCTCCATGGCGCTCACCGCCGCCGCCGAGAAGCCGATGAGCTTTCCGAGCTGATCCTGGGTCATCTTTTTCCGCAGCCGTGCCCTTTTGGCCACATCGGCCACCAACTTGGCCGTCGGACTCGCCGTTTCCTTGTTTTCCGCTCGCGCCATCGCGATCCCTTTTCGACTCGACCGGTCTCAACCGGTCACTACCCAGCCCCGCCGAACTCGACTGAGTTTCAGGGAAGTTCGCGCAGGTCAACGGGTAGGCGACGCCCCTCGTCAGTCACGTAAAACGGTAACCAACAAGGGTGAGACTGGTCCTGTGAATGCGCCGAAAAGTGAACTGAACCTTGAGTGGATTCCGTACTCCGGATTTCAACTGCGCAAAGCGGGCGTGCAATTCGACGCCGTGCGCGTGGACGGAGAAGAAGGGCGTCGGCTGGCCCTGCTGATGGAGGCGATCACGGGAGGCGAGCCCGGCCCCGTCGTCGCCGAGGCGAACGGGCGGCGGGCGGTGTACTTCCTCGTCCGGCGGGGACCACGGCCCGCCGGACGTGGCCGGCCGGGGTCACCGAGCTGAACGCTGCGGCGGGCCGGGTCAGTTACGTACCGATCCCGGCGCTGAGCGGCCGGACATGGCCGCTGACGTGGCACTACCCGCCCACGGTGCCGGGCAGGTTCGTCCATACGCTGCTGCTGCTCAACGCGGCGTTCGCGTTGCTGGGCAGCACGAAACGGCCGACACCCGGACCGGCCCGCGAACGGGACCGGCCGGACGCCGGCCGAACCGGGGAGGACTAGAGTCTGTCTGACAAATGATCATCTGGCCGGTTCGCGGAGCCAGAGGATCAGCGAGGCCAGGACGACTCCGGCGCGGTAGCGGTTGGCGAGC
>NZ_JBHXTM010000100.1:0-17591 GCF_042677325.1 Streptomyces sp. NPDC127117 | reverse complement strand
ACCGGTGACCTGGTCCGCTGGAACCTCGAAGGCTCCCTCGAATACCTCGGCCGCGCCGACCAGCAGGTCAAGCTCCGCGGCTTCCGCATCGAACCGGGCGAGATCGAGACCGTCCTCGCCGGCCGGCCGGGCGTGGCCCAGGCCACCGTCGTCGTCCGCGAGGACCGGCCCGGCGACAAGCGCCTCGTCGCCTACCTCACCGCCGCCGAAGGCGCCCGGATCGAACCCGGCGACGTACAGAAGCAGGTGTCCGGGCTGCTGCCCGACTACATGATCCCGTCCGCCTTCGTGGTCCTCGACGAGATCCCGCTCACCGTCAACGGCAAGGTCGACCGACGCGCCCTGCCCGAACCCCAACTCACCAACGAGGCCACCGGGCGCGCTCCTCGCACCGCCAAGGAAGAAGTCCTCTGCGGCCTCTTCGCGGAGATCCTGGGACTGCCGTCGGTCACCATCGACGACCACTTCTTCAACCTCGGCGGCCACTCGCTCCTCGCCACCCGGCTCGCCGGCCGGATCCGCACCGTACTCGGGGTCGAACTCTCCGTGGCGACCCTCTTCGAAAACCCGATCGTGGCCACGCTCGTCGAGAAGCTCGACGGCGCCGAGGCCGCACGGCCCAGACTTCGGCCGATGCGCCGGATGGGAGTGACCAAGTGATTCCCTTGTCCTTCGCCCAGCAGCGGCTGTGGTTCATCGCCCAGATGGAAGGGCCGTCGACCACCTACAACATCCCGCTCGCCGTGCGGCTCAACGGCGAACTCGACCGCCCGGCCCTCCGGTCGGCACTCCTGGACCTGGTCGGCAGACACGAGAGCCTGCGCACCCTCTTCCCCGACCAGGACGGCACCCCGTACCAGCACATCCTCGCCGAGGAGGACGTGGAGCTCCCGCTCCAGGTCATTGACGCCGACGCCGCGACGCTGCCCGCCGTTCTCGCCGAGGAGTCCGCACAGGTCTTCCACCTCGCGGTCGACCTGCCGGTCCGGGCCCGCCTGATCGCCCTGGGCGAGCAGGAGCACGTCCTGCTCATCGTGATGCACCACATCGTGTCGGACGGCGGCTCGACCGCACCTCTGCTCCAGGACCTCGCCACCGCCTACGAGGCCCGCGCCCGGGGCGCCGTGCCCGACTGGGAGCCGCTGCCGGTCCAGTACGCCGACTACACCCTCTGGCAGCAGGAACTGCTCGGCGAGGGCGACGACCCGGACAGTGCCGGATCCCGTCAACTGGAATTCTGGCGAGAGGCGTTGGCCGACCTGCCCGAGGAGGCGACCCTGCCGGCCGACCGGCCGCGCCCGGCCTCCGCCTCGTACATCGGCGCCACCTGCGATGTGCACCTGTCCGCCGACATCCACATCGGTCTCACCCACCTCGCGCGGGAGTCCGGCGCCACCCTGTTCATGGCGGTCCAGGCCGCCGTGGCGACCGCCCTCTCCCGCTCCGGCGCCGGCCTCGACATCCCGATCGGCTCCCCGGTCTCCGGCCGCATCGACGAGGCACTCGACGGACTGGTCGGCTTCTTCGTCAACACCCTCGTCCTGCGCACCGATCTGACCGGTGACCCGAGCTTCCGCGACCTGCTCTCCCGGGTCCGCAGAACGGACCTGGCGGCCTGGGACAACCAGGACCTGCCCTTCGACCGGCTGGTCGAGGTGCTGAACCCCGAGCGCTCCGCCTCCCGCCACCCGCTCTTCCAGGTGATGCTCACCATGGGCGAGGCCGGCTCGGACGTCATCGGGTTCCCGGGGCTCGACGCCCGGACCGAGTACAGCGCCCTGCAGATCGCCAAGTTCGACCTGACCTTCGGCTTCGCCGAGCACCGCACCCGCGACGGCCGTCCGGACGGCCTGGACATCACCATCGAGTACGCCACCGACCTCTACGACGCCCGGACGATCGACGCGCTCATGGCACGGCTGAACCGCCTGCTGGAAGCCGTCGTCACCGCGCCCGACACCCCACTGTCCGTCCTCGACCTGCTCGGCGAGCACGAGCGGAGACTGCTCCTGGAGGAGCGGAGCGGCACCGCCACCGGCACGTCCGGGACGAGCCTGGCGGAGCTGTTCGCCGCCCAGGCCGCCCGCACCCCGGACGCGATAGCCCTGGTCGACGAGGACCACGATCTGACGTTCGCCGAACTCGACGAGGTCACCAACCGGCTGGCCCACCACCTCATCAACGCCGGAGTCGAGCGGCACGACGTGGTCGCCGTCCTCATGGAGCGCTCGACCGACCTGCTCACCGCACTGCTCGCCGTGGTCAAGGCCGGTGCCGTGTACGCCCCGCTGAACACCACCGACCCGGACAGCCGCCTCGTCCAGATCCTGGCCGACACACGGGCGCCGGTCCTCCTCACCGACCAGGCCCTCTCGGACCACCAGGTGGTCCTGGACGCCGACGCGCGGATCATCGTCCTGGGCGGCACCACCGACCTGGACCGGCTGCCCGCCACCGCACCCACCCACGCCATACACCCCGACCAGCCGGTGTACGCGATGTTCACGTCCGGTTCGACGGGTGTGCCGAAGGGCGTCGCGGTCACCCACCGCAACGTGGCGGACCTGGCCGCGCAGACCATGTACGCCAACGGCAACCACCGACGCGTGCTGTTCCACTCGCCGGCCGCCTTCGACGCCTCCACGTACGAGATCTGGGTGCCGTGGCTCAACGGCGGCACAGTCGTGGTCGCACCACGCGGCCACCTCGCCCCCGCCGACTACCAACGCCTGCTCACCGAGCACCGGGTCACCGCGCTGTGGATGACCGCGGGTCTCTTCCGTGTCATGGCGGAGGAGGCGCCGGGCGCGTTCGCCGGGGTGCGTGAGGTGTGGGCGGGTGGTGACGTGGTGCCGCCGGAGGCGGTGCGCCGGGTCATGGACAACTGCCCGGACGTCACCGTCGTCAACGGCTACGGACCGACGGAGACCACCACCTTCGCCTCCACCCACCACATCCACCGGCCACTGGACTACGCCGGTGCCATCCCGATCGGTGAGCCGCTCGACAACCACCGCCTGTACGTGCTCGACGCCGGCCTGCGGCTGGTTCCGCCGGGCGCCCCGGGCGAGCTGTACATCGCGGGAACCGGCCTGGCACAGGGCTATCTCAACCGCGCCTCGCTGACGGCGGAGCGCTTCGTCGCGGACCCGTACGGCCCGTCCGGTGCGCGGATGTACCGGACCGGTGACCTGGTCCGCTGGAACCTCGAAGGCTCCCTCGAATACCTGGGCCGCGCCGACCAGCAGGTCAAGCTCCGCGGCTTCCGTATCGAACTGGGCGAGATCGAGACGGCGTTGACCGCCCAGGAGAGCGTGGGACAGGCGACCGTGATGGTGCGGGAGGACCGGCCCGGCGACAAGCGGCTCGCCGCGTACCTCGTCGCCGCCGACGGCGCCCGGATCGACACCGACGCGGTGCACCGGGAGATCTCCGGGGCGCTTCCCGAGTACATGGTCCCGTCCGCGTTCGTCGTGCTCGACGAGATCCCGCTCACCACCAACGGCAAGGTCGACCGACGCGCCCTGCCCGCACCCCGGCAGAGCACCGACACCGGCGGGCGCGCGCCCCGTACGCCCGCCGAGGAAGTGCTGTGCGGCCTCTTCGCGGCCGTTCTCGGACTGACGTCGGTCACCATCGACGACCACTTCTTCCGGCGCGGCGGCCACTCCCTGCTCGCCACCCGCCTCATCAGCCGCATCCGCGCCGTCTGGGAAACCGAGATCACCATCCGGGACCTGTTCCAGTACGCCACGGTCGCGCAGCTGGCCGAGCGGATCGCGGCCGAGGGCAGTGGCGAGCGACGGCCGGCGCTGACGGCCGAGGAGCGCCCGGAGATCGTGCCGCTCTCCTCCGCACAGCAGCGGCTGTGGTTCCTCGACCAGATGGAAGGCCCGTCCGCGACCTACAACATCCCCCTGGCCCTGCGCCTCAAGGGCTCACTGGACCATCGGGCCCTTCGACTCGCCCTCACCGACGTGACCACCCGTCACGAAGGACTGCGGACCGTCTTCCCGGTCCACGAGGGCACCCCCCACCAGCACATCCTTCCCCCGACCACCTCCGACCTCCCCCTGATCGACACCACCGAGGAGGAGCTCGCCGAGCGGCTGGCCGTCCTGGCCGGCCGGACCTTCGATCTGGCGGGTGAACTCCCTTACCGGGCACAGCTGCTGAGGCTTGGTGCCGAGGACCACGTCCTCATGCTGGTGATCCACCACATCGCCTCCGACGGCTGGTCCAACGGACCGCTCTTCCGCGACCTGGCCACCGCCTACGAGGCCCGCACCGAGGGCACCGCCCCCGAGTGGGAGCCGCTGCCGGTCCAGTACGCCGACTACTCCCTCTGGCAGCAACGAATCCTGGAGCGTGACGAGGAACGCCAGCTCGACCACTGGCGCGGGGTGCTCGCCGACCTGCCGGAGGAAGCCACCCTGCCCGCCGACCACGCCCGCCCGGCCGTCGCCTCCAACCGGGGCCGCACCCACGCCGTGCACTGCGCCGCCGAACTGCACACCGCCCTGATGTCCCTGGCCCAGGACACCGGCACCACCCTGTTCATGGTCGCCCAGGCGGCCGTGGCGACCCTGCTGTCCCGCTCCGGCGCCGGCCACGACATCCCGCTCGGCTCACCCGTCGCCGGGCGCACCGACCAGAAGCTCGACGACCTCGTCGGCTTCTTCGTCAACACCCTCGTCCTGCGCACCGACACCAGCGGCGACCCGAGCTTCCGCGAACTGCTCACCAGGGTCCGCGAGACCGACCTCGCCGCCTGGGCCCACCAGGACCTGCCGCTCGACCGGCTGGTAGAAGCCCTCAACCCCGAGCGCACCACCGCCCGGCACCCCCTCTTCCAGGTCATGCTCACCGTCGGCGACACCAGCGACGAGGCTCCCCGACTGGCCGGACTGGAGAGCGAGTTCGCCTTCCCGCCGGTCTCCGTAGCGAAGTTCGACCTCACCTTCGCGTTCGCCGAGAACCGCGCCGCCGACGGCCGGCCCGACGGCCTCGACATCATGATCGAGTACACCACCGACCTGTACGACGCATGCACCATCGAGGCCACGGCGGACCGCCTGGTCCGGCTCCTCACCGGCGCCGTCGCCACCCCCGATCTGCCCCTCGCGGAGCTGGAGATGGTCTCCGGGCACGAGCGGGCACAGCTGCGGGAGTGGAGCGGGGCACAGACCCCGGCGCCCGGCCTCGGACTCGACGCGCTGTTCACCGCGCAGGCCGCCCGCACCCCGCACGAGGTGGCGCTGGTCCACGAGGAACAGCAAGTGACGTACCAGGAACTGGACATCTGGTCCAACCGACTGGCCCGCCACCTGACCGCACGCGGGGTCACCCCGGGCGGCATCGTCGCCATCCACCTGGAACGGTCCCCGCAACTCATCGCCACACTGCTCGCCGCCCTGAAGGCCGGGGCCGGATACACCCTGCTCGACCCGCAGTTCCCGGCCGACCGGCTGAACACCGTGCTCGGCCAGACCGAACCGGCGGCGCTGATCACCCAGGCCCACCTGACAGCCCTGTCGACCCGGGCCACCCTGATCGACCTCACCGCGGAGATACCCGCGATCAGCACCCTGCCGGGGACACCCGTGGAGACGGGCGGGCACCCGGAGTCCATCGCCTGCGTGATGTTCACCTCCGGATCGACCGGAGTCCCCAAGGGCGTCGCCGCCTCGCACCGGGCGCTGGCCGCCACGTTCATCGGCCCCGACTACCTGGACTTCGGACCCGGGCAGACCTATCTGCAGAGCTCGCCGGTGTCCTGGGACGCCTTCGCCCTGGAGGTCTTCGGACCGCTCCTGCACGGCGGCGTCTGCGTCCTGCAGCCCGGCCAGCACACCGACCCGCACCAGATCGCGGAGCTGGTGGAACGGCACGCCATCACCACCCTGCAGATGTCGGCCAGCCTGTTCAACCACATGCTCGACGAGCACCCGGCCGTCTTCTCCCGGATCAAGGAGGCCATGACCGCCGGCGAGGCGGCCTCACCCGCCCACACGGCCAAGGCACTGGCCGACCACCCCCACCTCCACCTCGTCAACGGCTACGGGCCGGCCGAGAGCATGGGCTTCACCACTACCCACACCCTCACCGGACCGGCGCCCGCCATCCCGATCGGACGGCCGATCGCGGGCAAGCACGCCTACGTCCTGGACGAGAACCTCCGGATGCTGCCCCCGGGCGTCCCCGGCGAGCTCTACGTCGCCGGACACGGACTCGCCCACGGCTACATCGGACAGCCCGCACTCAGCGCCGAACGGTTCGTCGCCGACCCCCACGGCGCACCCGGCTCGCGGATGTACCGGACCGGTGACCTCGCCCGCTGGAGCCAGGACGGGGCGCTGGAGTATTTCGGCCGGGCCGACCAGCAGATCAAGTTGCGGGGCTTCCGCATCGAGCCGGGTGAGATCGAATCGGCGCTGCTGCGGCACCCCACCCTCGCCCAGGTGGCGGTGCTGATCCGCGAGGACCGGCCCGGTGACAAACGGCTGGTGGCTTACGTGGTGCCCACCGAAGGAAGCCGGCCGGACCTTCCCGAGCTGCGCCGGCACGCGGTGGCGGCCCTGCCCGAATACATGGTTCCGGCCACGTTCGTGCCGCTGGAGGCGCTGCCCCTGACGGTCAACGGCAAGCTGGACCGCCGGGCACTGCCCGAACCGCCGCAGGCCGACACCGCCGGTGGCCGGGAGCCCCGCACCCCGGCGGAGGAAGTGCTGTGCGGCCTCTTCGCGGACGTTCTCGGACTGACGTCGGTCACCATCGACGACCACTTCTTCCAACTCGGCGGCCACTCGCTGCTCGCCACCCGGCTGATCGGCCGGATCCGATCCATCTGGGACACCCGGGTCACCATCCGGGACCTGTTCCAGTACCCGACACCCGTACTGCTCGCCGAACACATCGCCACGAACACGGGCGGCGACCCGATGGAGACACTGTTGCCGATCCGGGCAGCGACCGCCAACGACACCGAGGCCCCGCTGTTCTGCGTCCACGCGATCTCCGGGATGAGCTGGTCGTACGCCGGTCTGCTCCGGCACATCGGCGGGCGAAGGCCACTTATCGGCCTCCAGGCGAAGGAGTTGACGAGCCCCTCGGACCGGCCGGCCGGCATCGAGGAGATGGCGGACGGGTACGTGGCCGAGATCCGCTCCGTCCAGCCCCACGGCCCGTACCACCTGCTCGGCTGGTCGTTCGGCGGACTCGTGGCCCACGCGATCGCCGCCAGGCTGGAGGAGCAGGGCGAGAAGGTGGCCCTCCTCGCGCTGCTCGACTCCTACCCGCTGCCCGACGGATTCCGGCCACCGGCCATCACCGGCCGGGAGGTGCTGACCGCCCTGCTCGGCGGCCGCGGCGCCGGACTCGACGTCCGCTGCGCCGACACCGCCCCGGACCCCGAGGAGCTGGCCGCCGTGCTGCGCGCCGAGGACGCCGTCCTGGGCGCACTGGACCCGGCCCAGGCCGCGGCGGTCGTCGCCGCCACGGCGGGCAACCTGGAGATGCGCTACCGGTACGTGCCCCGGCGGCGGTTCGGCGGCGACGCGGTGTTCTTCGACGCCGCCCGCACCCCCGCCGCGGCCGGCGGCGCCGACGCCTGGGCCCCCCATGTCGCGGGCCGGGTCGAGGAGCACGAAATCGACTGCGAGCACTGGGACATGACCACGGCCGAGCCGCTCCGCGAGATCGGAAAGGTGCTGGCCGAAGAGTTGCGCGGGGTGCGTCACTGACCCATTGACCCACCGGTGCCCGGGACCGCCCACAACGGCGGCCCCGGGCACCTTCGCGTGCGCCGCCACCCCCGGGCCCCCAATTGCCCGCGGGCTGCCGCTCATGCCGCCGGGCGACGGGTTCCGGCCTGCATAGCGTGAAGCCATCCGCAGGCCACGGCTCCCGGCAACAGAAAGTCAAGGAAATGGTTGATCATTCCGGCTGGCGTGTCGGGGTAGCTTCAGCCCCCGTCCACCACGGCGAGATCCTGCAAGGCGTGTTCACCGGTGACGGCGGGCTCACCCGAGGTCTCGTCACACTTCCCTGCACCATTCACGCGACCCGTGCGACCTTCATCCCCGCCCCCGGCGCCGAGGTCACCGTCACGCCGGACTGGAAGGGCAAGGCCCGGCGCGCGGCCGAACTCGCGGTACGCGCCGTGACGCCGCCGGGCGACGAGCTGCCGGGCGGCCACCTCGACCTCACCGGCGACGTACCGCTGTGCCGGGGCTTCGGCTCCTCCACCAGCGATGTGCTCGCGGCCATCTGGGCGGTGAAGGACGCGTTCGTCAGCCCGCTGCCGCCGCAGGACGTCGCCCGGATCGCGGTACGCGCGGAAACCGCCTCCGACTCCCTCATGTTCGAGGAATCCACCGTCCTCTTCGCCCAGCGCGAGGGCACGGTCATCGAGGACTTCGGCTACCCGATGCCGGCCCTGCGGGTCGTCGGCTTCGGCTCACGCCCCGAGGGCGGCGGACGGGGCGTGGACACACTCACCCTCGCACCGGCCCGCTACGGGCAGGACGAGATCGACCTCTTCACCCGGCTGCAGGCCATGCTCCGGGAGGCCATCCAGATGAAGGACGTGGCCCTGCTGGGCTCGGTGGCCACGGCCAGCACGGAGATCAACCAGCGTCATCTGCCGATCCCGGACCTCGACCGCATCCGGGACATCGCGCGGACCACCGGAGCCGTCGGCGTACAGGCGGCACACAGCGGGGACATCGCCGGACTCCTCTTCGACCGGGACGACCCCGAGGTCGAGGCGCGGACCGGCCTGGCCCAGGACCTCCTGCAAGAGCTCGGAATTCACGAGCAGTGGAACTACACAACGGGTGACTGACATGACGACGACGACTCTCCCCAAGGCTCACTCCTCGATCGTGGAGGCGACGGAGCTGCCACGCATCATCAAGGTGACCGACAACCTCTACGCGGCGGCCTTCAGCCTGATGAAGCTGCTGCCCGCCCGCTACATACTCGACCGGGCCGAGGCCGCCGGCCTGATCTCCCCGGGCACCCGGATCATCGAGACCTCCTCCGGCACCTTCGCCCTGGGCCTGGCCATGGTCTGCCGACTGCGCGGCTACCCGCTGACCATCGTCGGCGACTCGGCGATCGACCGGGACCTGCGCACCCGGCTCGAAATGCTCGGCACGACGGTGGAGATCGTCGAGCACACCGGCCAGCCCGGCGGCATCCAGGGCGCGCGCCTGGCCCGCGTGGCCGAGCTGCGCCGGCAGCACCCGGACGCCTTCGTCCCCGGCCAGTACGACAACCCCGACAACCCGGGCGCGTACGGCGTCGTCGCCGACCTGATCGGCAACACCGTCGGCTCCGTCGACTGCCTGGTGGGCCCGGTCGGTTCGGGCGGCTCCACCGGGGGACTCGCCGCCGCGCTGCGGCAGACCGGCCCCGCACTCCATCTGGTCGGCGTCGACACCCAGGGCAGCATCATCTTCGGCAGCCCGGACGGACCGCGCATGCTGCGCGGGCTCGGCAGCAGCATCCACCCGGGCAACGTCAAGCACGCGGCGTACGACGAGGTCCACTGGGTGACGGCCCCCGAGGCGTTCCACGCCACCCACGAGCTCTACCGCGCACACGGCCTGTTCATGGGCCCGACCAGCGGCGCCTCCTTCCAGGTGGCCTCCTGGTGGGCCGAGCAGAACCCGGGGAGCACCGTCGTGATGGTGCTCCCCGACGAGGGCTACCGCTACCAGTCCACCGTCTACAACGACAACTGGCTGAACGAGCAGGGCATCGTCCCCGCCCCCGCCGTCGACGGCCCGCTCACCGTCGAACACCCGCTGGACGCCCCCGCCGCCTGGTCCCGGCTGCTGTGGGCCCGCCGCGGCTTCGACGACGTGGTGATGCCGGTGGTCGGCTCATGAGCGAGCGCCTGCTGCTCCTGGTGGAGAGCAACACCACCGGTACGGGACGGCTGTTCGCCGCGCGCGCGGCCGAACTCGGTGTGATGCCCGTGCTGCTGTGCGCGGACCCGGACCGCTACCCGTACGCCGCCGAGGACCGGCTGCGGACGGTCGTCGTGGACACCTCCGACGAGGCCGCGCTGTGGGCGGCCGTCCGCGCGCTGGAGGACGAGGCCGCCATCGCGGGCGTCCTGACCAGCTCCGAGTACTACGTGCCGACCGCCGCCGCACTGGCCTACCGGCTCGGACTGCCCGGCCCGTCGGCCGAAGCCGTACGCGCCTGCCGCGACAAGGCCGAACAGCGCCGGCTGCTCAGCGACGCGGGCGTCGGGTCGCCGGACTTCGCCGTCGTCTCCGAAGTCACCGACGCACTCGCCGCGGCCCGCGCCATCGGACTGCCCGTGGTGGTCAAACCGGTGCAGGGCTCGGGAAGTCTGGGCGTACGGCTCTGCACGGACCTCGACGAGATCGCCGAGCACGCCGGGACGCTGCTGGCCGCCACCGTGAACGAACGGGGCATCGCCGCACCGAGCCGGATCCTCGTCGAGGAGTACCTGACCGGACCGGAGTTCTCCGTCGAGGTGTTCGGCACCGAAGCCGTCGTCACCGTCGCCAAGCACGTCGGCGCGCTGCCCGTCTTCGTCGAGATCGGCCACGACGTGCCGGCCGCACTCCCCGGCGAACAGGAGATCGCCCTGCGCGAGTCCGCGGTACGCGCCGTGCGGGCGCTCGGCCTCGGCTGGGGAGCCGCCCATGTGGAACTGCGCCTGACCGGCGCCCGGACCGCCCAGGTCATCGAGGTCAACCCCCGGCTGGCCGGCGGCATGATCCCCGAACTGGTCCGCAGGGCCTGCGGGATCGACCTGGTCCGCGCCCAGGTGCTGGCCGCGCTCGGCACCGCCCCCGAGCTGGAACGCGGCGGCTACGCCCGAGCCTCGATCCGGTTCCTCACCGCGGGACAGGACGGCATCCTCGCGCGGTCCGCCGCACTCACGGAAGCCGTGGCCAGGGCCCGCACGGTCCCGGGCACCGTCGAAGCGGTGCTCTACCGCGCCCCGGGCGAACCCGTCGGTCCCGCCGAGGACTTCCGGGGCCGCGTCGGTCACGCCATCGCCGTCGCCGACCGCTCGGTACGGGCGGCCGAGGCCGCCGACCGGGCCGTGGCGCTGCTCGGCGAAGCCGTGACCTATGCGGATCTGCACACAGAGGAGGCATTCGCATGACCGCAGCGACGGCGAACGGCGTCGACACCGGCCGGCTCAAGGCCGCGCTCGACGCCGAGGCGCACCGCATCGTCTACGACCAGTACCTGCCGGACACCGCCGACGGGCTCGGCGAGGAGCTGCGCTGCATCAGCGAGGTCGACCGCGCCCACCTGATCATGCTCACCGAGCGCGGCATCGTGGACGCAGGCCGGGCCGCCGCCCTGCTGCGCGCCGTCGAGGAACTGCGCGGACAGGACTTCGCCCCGGTCCGGGCCACCCCGATGCCGCGCGGCGTCTACCTGGCGTACGAGGGACACCTCATCGGGAAGCTGGGCGACGAGACCGGCGGCATCCTGCACACCGGCCGGTCCCGCAACGACCTCAACGCCACCACCACCAGGCTCAAGACGCGCGGCCCCTACCTGGCCCTGCTCGACGCGGTCGACCGGCTCGCGGGGGTCCTCCTGGCGAAGGCCGACGAGTACCGCGACGTGATCATGCCCGCCTACACCCACGGCCAGCCGGCCGTGCCGATCAGCTACGGCCACTACCTCGCCGGTGTCGCCGGTGCGGTACTGCGCGCGTACGAGGCGCTGCTGGACGCCGGACGCCAGCTCGACGTCAACCCGCTGGGCGCCGGCGCGATCGGCGGGACCTCCGTACCCATCGACCCCCGCCGTACCGCCGAACTGCTCGGCTTCAGTTCCGCCGCCCCCAACTCGGTCGACGCGGTGGCCTCCAGGGACTTCGTGCTCGACCTGCTGTCCGCCTCAGCCGTCCTCGGCGTCTCGCTGGCCCGGGCGGGGCGGGACCTGAGCACCTGGACCTCGGAGGAGTTCGGGCTGCTGCGGGTGGGCGACACCCTCGTCGGCTCCAGCTCGATGATGCCGCAGAAGCGCAACCCGTTCCTGCTCGAACACATCCAGGGCAGGTCCACCGCGAGCCTCGGCGCCTTCGTCGGCGCGGCGTCCGCGATGACCACCGGCGGCTACACCAACGCCATCGCGGTCGGCACCGAGGCCGTACGGCACCTCTGGCCCGGACTGAGCAGCACCACCGACGCGGTGACGCTGCTGAGCCTGGTGGTGGCGGGCACCGAACCGGAACGCGAACGCATGACGGACCGGGCCGTGGACGGCTTCACCTCGGCCACGTACCTGGCGGAGCGGCTCGTCCTGGACGGGACACCGTTCCGGGCCGCGCACCACCTGGTCGGCGAGACCGTGCTCGGCGCCCTGGAAACCGGCCGCTCGCTGGTGGACGCCGCCCGGTTCGCCGCCGTCGACGACGGCGGGCTGGCCCCCGACCGGGTCGTCGAGGCATGCGCCCACGGCGGCGGACCCGGTGCCACGGCCGACGGGATCCGCGCCCTGAACGCCCGACGGGACGCACTGAAGGCCGAGTCGACCGAGCGGCGCACCCGCTGGTCCGACGGAGCCGAGCTGCTGACCCGGGCCGTGGCCGAGGCGGTGACGTCATGTCGGCCCGCCTGACCGAACGCGCCCCGGGCAAGGAGGACGAGCGGCCACCGCGCAGCCGGCTGCTGCGCCACCACGACTTCCGGCTGCTGTGGCTCGGCGAGACGACCAACCGCGTCGGCATCAACATCACCGGGGTCGCCATGCCCCTGGTGGCCGTGGTGACGCTCGACGCGAGCACACTCTGGGTGAGCGTGCTGGCGGCCGCCCCCTGGCTGCCCTGGCTGCTCATCGGCCTGCCCGCCGGCGCCTGGGTGGACCGGCTGCGACGCCGGCCGATCATGCTGATCTGCAACCTGGTCCCGCTGGTGCTCCTCGCCAGTGTCCCGGTGGCGGGCTGGCTCGGGGTCCTGACGATGACCCAACTGCTGGCCGTGGCACTGATCAACGGCTTCGCCGCGGTGTTCTTCGGGATCTCCTACAAGGTCTACCTGCCCTCCATCGTCGAACCCGAGGACCTCCAGGAGGCCAACGCCAAGCTTCAGGGCAGCGAGTCGGTGGCCCAGGTCGCCGGGCTCGGCGGTGGTGGTCTGCTCGCCCAGGCGTTCGGCGCCGCCTCCGGCCTCCTCGTCAACTCGGCGACGTTCCTGGTCTCCGCGCTGTGCCTGCTCGGCATCCGCGCCAAGGAACCCCTCCCGGAGAAACCCGAACGGCACCGGGCGCTGCGCCAGGACATCAAGGAGGGCCTGAACTACACGTTCAAGGACCCCTACCTGCGCGTCCTCACCCTGTACGGCACCGCCACCAATCTGCTGCTGACGGCCGAGGCGGCGATCCTGCCGGTCTTCATCATCCGTGAGCTGGGGGTGCCCGAAGGCGCCACCGGCTGGCTCCTCGCGTCGAGCAGCATCGGCGGCATCCTCGGGGCCACCACCGCGAAACGCCTGATCGCACGGTTCGGATCGGCCCGCGGACTGCTCGTCGCCACCATCGCCAGCGCACCGTTCGCCCTGCTCATCCCGCTGACACGGACGGACTGGACCCTGTCCGCACTGGTAGTGGGCAGCGCGGTCCTCTCGCTCGGCGTCGTACTCGCCAACGTGATCCAGGGGGCGTTCCGCCAGCGCTACTGTCCGCCCCAGCTGCTCGGCCGTGTCTCGGCCAGCGTCTCGGTGGCGAACTTCGGCGCCATTCCCTTCGGTTCACTGCTCGGCGGGATCCTCGGCACCGCCCTCGGCCTGCGGCCCACCCTGTGGCTGCTCACCGCGGGACTCGCCCTGACCCCGCTGCTCCTCCTGATCGGGCCGCTGCGCCGAAGGCGCGACCTGCCGGTCGCGCCGGCCACGCCGTGATACCCGACTCGCCTGTCACTCTCGTACGAACAGGAGAGGCCCCGTGGAACAAACCCTGCCGTGGGTCGTCCGTGAGCTGCCACCCCCCGGCTCGCTCGACCTCTGGCTCCTGAGGGTTTCGGATGTCCCCATCGGCATCCTGGACGAACAGGTACTCGACGCGACGGAGCGTCAGCGTGCCGCCACCCTCATGCACGCCGCCGACCGGACCCGGTTCACGGCCGCGCATGTCGCCCTTCGCCGGCTGCTCGGCTCGTACCTGAGCCTTCGCCCCGAAGAGGTCCACTTCGGCCGGGACACCTGCCCCTGCTGCGGCGGACCGCACGGCCGGCCCACCGTGCTCGACGCCGACGACCGGCTGTTCTTCTCGCTGTCCCACCGCGGCGATCTCGCCGTCGTCGGAACGGCTGCGGCCCCCATCGGGGTCGATGTGGAACTGGTGCCGGACGAGGACGGCACCGCAGACCTGGCCGCGATGCTGCACGTGGACGAGCAGGCCGAACTGGCGGCGCTGAGCCCGCCGGCCCGGCCCCGGGCCCTGGCCCGGCTGTGGACCCGGAAGGAGGCCTACCTCAAGGGCCTCGGTACCGGTCTGGGCCGTGACCCCTCGCTCGACTACGTCGGCTCGGGGCGCCCCGAGGGCCCGTACCCGCCGTCCGGCTGGACCCTGCTCGACGTACCGGTGGACCGGGGCTACGCGGCGGCGGTGGCGGTACGGGGCGAGCTGACCGTGGAAGGTCCGCTCGTCCGCAGGCTCGCCGGACTCGACCTCGTACGACACACCTGCGACGCCCTCCAGACGGCAAGAACCCCGCCCTGACCGCCCGTCGAGTCCGCCGGGTGCACCGCTGCGGTGATCACCCGGCGGGGGGCACGTACCACTCGGCCGCTCCCGCCGCGGCTGCCGATCACCGCAACGTCCTCACCAACATCCCTACGGACTTTTGGAACTGACGATGTCAAACGCTGTGCAGCAGGCCCCCGCGGCCCTCCTCCCGCAAGTGCTGCCCCGCACCACCGGGCAGCCCGACTCCGGCGCCGAGCACGTGACGGGCGCCCAGTCCCTCATCCGCTCGCTGGAGGAGGCCGGCGCGGACACCGTGTTCGGGATCCCCGGCGGCTGCATCCTTCCGGCGTACGACCCGTTGATGGACTCGGACCGGGTCCGTCATGTGCTGGTCCGGCACGAGCAGGGCGCCGGGCACGCGGCCACCGGTTACGCCCAGGCCACCGGCAAGGTCGGGGTGTGCATGGCGACCTCAGGGCCGGGTGCCACCAATCTGGTGACCCCGATCGCGGACGCGTACATGGACTCCGTGCCGCTGGTCGCGATCACCGGCCAGGTCCCCTCCGCCGCGATCGGCACGGACGCCTTCCAGGAGGCGGACATCGTCGGCATCACCATGCCGATCACCAAGCACAACTTCCTGGTCACGAACGCCGACGACATCCCGCGCACGGTCGCCGAGGCGTTCCGTATCGCCTCGACCGGCCGCCCCGGACCGGTGCTCATCGACATCACCAAGGACGCCCTCCAGGCGGTCACCACCTTCCGCTGGCCGACGACGACGGACCTGCCCGGCTACCGGCCGGTCACCAAGCCGCACGCCAAGCAGATCCGCGAGGCCGCCCGGCTGATCAGCGCCGCCGCCCGCCCGGTGCTCTACGTCGGAGGCGGGGTGCTCAAGGCACGGGCCACCGCCGAGCTGCGCACCCTGGCCGAACTGACCGGGGCCCCCGTGGTCACCACCCTGATGGCTCTGGGCGCCTTCCCGGGCAGCCACCCGCAGCACGTGGGGATGCCCGGGATGCACGGGGACGTCGCCGCGGTCGCGGCGCTGCAGAAGGCCGACCTGATCGTCGCCCTCGGCGCCCGCTTCGACGACCGCGTCACCGGCAAACTGGACAGCTTCGCCCCGCACGCCAAGGTCGTCCACGCCGACATCGACCCGGCGGAGATCTCCAAGAACCGGGTCGCCGACGTGCCGATCGTCGGGGACGCCCGCGAGGTCCTGGTCGCGCTGACCGCCGCCGTGCGCGGAGAGCGGGAGGAGGGCCGTGTCGGTGACTACGAAGCCTGGTGGCGGGACCTGAACCACTGGCGGGCCACCTACCGGCGCGGCTACGAACTGCCCGCCGACCCGGGCCTGCTCTCCCCGCAGCAGGTCATCGAGCGGATCGGCCGGCTCGCGCCCGAAGGAACGCTGTTCGCCTCCGGTGTGGGGCAGCACCAGATGTGGGCGGCGCAGTTCCTGCCGCACGAGGAGCCGGGCACCTGGTTCAACTCGGGCGGCGCCGGAACGATGGGGTACGCGGTCCCGGCCGCGATGGGCGCGAAGGCCGGCCGCCCCGAGCGGACCGTCTGGGCGATCGACGGCGACGGCTGCTTCCAGATGACCAACCAGGAGCTCGTCACCTGCGCGCTCAACAACATCCCGATCAAGGTCGCGATCATCAACAACGGCGCGCTCGGGATGGTCCGCCAGTGGCAGAACCTGTTCTACGGAGCACGGTTCTCCAACACCGTGCTGCACGACGGCGCCACCAATGCCACCACCGGATCGACCCGCGGAGTGGGATCCGCCGCCAACCACGGCACCCGCGTCCCGGACTTCGTCCAGCTCTCCGAGGCGATGGGCTGTGTGGGCCTGCGCTGCGAGAACCCCTACGAGCTCGACGCGATCATCGACAAGGCCAACGCGATCAACGACCGCCCGGTCGTGGTGGACTTCATCGTCCACGAGGACGCGATGGTGTGGCCGATGGTCCCTGCCGGCACCTCCAACGACGACATCATGGCCGCACGCGACGTACGCCCCGACTTCGGCGACTCCGCGGACGACTGAGAGGACCCTCTGACATGTCCCAGCACACGCTCTCCGTCCTGGTCGAGGACACGCCCGGCATTCTGGCCCGTGTCGCCGCCCTGTTCTCGCGCCGCGGCTTCAACATCGACTCGCTCGCGGTCGGCACCACCGAACACCCGGAGCTCTCCCGCATCACCATCGTCGTCAGGGTCGACCATGAACTGGCCCTGGAACAGGTGACCAAGCAGCTCAACAAACTGGTCAACGTCCTGAAGATCGTCGAGCTGGAGGCCGACTCCGCCGTCCAGCGCGAGCTGGTCCTGGTGAAGGTGAGCGCCGGCAACGGCACCCGGGCCCAGATCATCCAGATCGCCGAGCTGTTCCGGGCCAGAACCGTCGACGTCTCGCCGGACGCCGTCACCCTCGAAGCCACCGGCTCCGGCGACAAGCTCGACGCGATGCTCCGGATGCTCGCCACCTTCGGCATCAAGGAACTCGTCCAGTCCGGCGCGATCGCGATCGGCCGCGGCTCCCGGGCCCTGGCCGACCGCTCCGCCCGCGAGGCCCGCCCGATCCGCCTCACACCGGCCACCGGCACCACCGTGGCGACGGCCGGCGCGCAGAGCGCCTAGCGTCTTTCGTTTGGACCGGGCCGGACCAGGCACCGGGGCACGCGAGCCCGGCATGATCCGAACGAGAGGCCCCAGCCTTCCGCCACCCCCGGCCAATCCCGTCCGCACACCCTCACGTTCCAGGAATCAAGGAGAACCACCATGTCCGCCGAGCTGTTCTACGACGACGATGCCGACCTGTCCATCATCCAGGGCCGCAAGGTCGCGGTGATCGGATACGGCAGCCAGGGCCACGCCCACGC